>NZ_FZMO01000028.1 GCF_900197875.1 Frankia canadensis
CACCCACGCCGCTGCCGGCGTCGACACCGACATCACCGCCGCCGAGGCCGCCAACCCCGCTGGTGCCGCCGAGCCCGCTGGTGCCGCCGAGCGTGGCACGCGCCGGCGGGTCGCCGCTCGATCTCGGCAGCGCGCCGACACCCGGCCCGTCGACGACCGACCGAGCGACACCCCCTCCGCCGCCTCCGGCGCACGCCGGCCGCTCCGCACTCGATCTGGGCGGCCCCGGCGGGACCGCCTCGGTCGGCACGCCGGGTACCACCGGCTCCGCTCTGGATCTGCCCGGCGGCGGGCCGGTGACCGCGCGGCGACCACCCGCCGCGGCGCGGGTCAGCGAGCACTCGTCCCGCCACCGCCAGCGAGCCGAGCGGGTCGCCGAGCTCGACGACGGCCATCCGGCCACGATCTGGACGAGCGAGGAGCGCGGCGCCGGCGCGATGACCGTCACCCTGCGCTGGACCCCGCTGACCACCAGCACCGGCCTGCCCCGTCCCAGCAACCTGCATCTCGGCTGCCTGTGGCAGGCCGGCGACGGCGCGGCCGGTCTGCTGCACTCGCTCGGCCGCGCGACGAGCGCCCCGGGGCCCGGGGCGCGCCGTCAGGTGCTGCGGCTCGCGGGACGCGACGAACAGGACGGGCAGACCCTCTACGTCGACCTGGCCTCCCTGCCCACGTTCCGCCGCTTCTTCGTCGTCGCCTACGGCCTGCGGGCCGTCCCACCGTGGGCACAGCTGCGCCCGACGCTGACCGTGGGAACCGCCGGCGGCGAACACCACCTGGCGATGCGGCTGGGCGAGGCGCCGGCCGCGGCCCAGATCTGTGTCGCGGCGTCCTTCCACGTGGTCGACGACGATCTGGTCATCCGCCGCGAGGACGACTTCGTCGCCGGCACACTCGCCGACGCCGCCGCGCGCTACGGCTGGTCGCTGGACTGGAATCCCGACGGCATGGCCACCCACGACGACCACACCCACGACGACCAGTAGGTCGCGCGCCGAGACGCGCGACCTGGCGGCACAGGGCGAGCCGGCGTCGTCAGGGCGAGCCGGCGTCGTCAGCGCGACCGCTGTGCTGTCGCGTGCGTCGCAGCGTGAAGGCGCAGGTCACGCCACGATGAGGGCATGATCAGACCTTTGCGTCGCGGTGTGTGGGCGATCACGCTGCTGGGATGCGGCCTGCTCGCGCCCCTGACGACGGCCGGATGCGCCTCGGGTGGCGGGACGGCGCGGAGTCAGACGGCCGCCGCCGCCCCGGCAACCGCAGGACAGGCGACGTCGGCGGTGGACGCGGCGAGCGCGACCACCGCGGCGGCGGGGAGCGCCGCCGCCTACCGCGTCACGATCCGCCAGGACAGCGGGCGGATCCGCGCGGGCGCCGACTACACCGCCACCATCCCGGTGCTGTCCGGACCCGATCCCGTCGTGGTGCGGCGGGTCAACACGGCCATCGACGAGTACGTGCGGCAGGAGAAGGGCCTCACCGAGAACGAGACCCTGCACCTGACCGCCGGCGCTGCGCATATCGGCGCACGGGTCGTGGCGCTGTCGTTCGGCGGGGACCGCTACCCGCCCGGCGCGGCGCACCCCGCCGAGCTCGCCGCCGGCCTGGTCTTCGACCTGCGCACCGGGGATCGCGTCCACATCGAGGACGTGTTCACCTCGACCGGCGCGGGGCTGCGCCGGCTGGAGTCCATCGTCCGCGCGGAGCTGGACCGGCGTTTCCCCGGCGGGCCGACCGGCGGGGTCACCGACCCGCTGCCGGCGAACTACCAGCAGTTCGTGGTGAACCCGCGCGGCCTCGTCGTCATCGTCGCCGACCTGCCCTACGTCCTCGGCCCGCAGAGCGTCCTGGCCCCCTGGAACCGGCTGGGCGATCTCGTCCGCCCCGACCTGGCCGCCGTCCTGCGGTCCTGATCCCGACCGGCGGGGCTAGCTCGGGCTAGCTCAGCCCGGCGGCGGCGCGGGCGGCGAGCAGGGTGTTGCGCAGCAGCAGGGCGATCGTCATCGGGCCGACCCCGCCGGGCACGGGGGTGAGCCGGCCGGCGACCTCGCGGACCGCGGGGAAGTCGACGTCGCCGCGCAGGCCCTGCTCGGTGCGGTGCATGCCGACGTCGATGACGGTCGCGCCGGGCTTCACCGCGTCCGCGCCGATGATCGCCTGGCGGCCGGCGGCGACGACGAGGACGTCCGCGCCGCGGCAGACCTCGGCCAGGTCACGAGTATGGGAGTGGCAGACCGTGACAGTGGCGTTACGAGCGATCAGTAGCTGGGACACCGGCCGGCCGACCAGCTCGGAGCGGCCGACGACGACCGTGGGCGTACCGGCGAGCGGCACGTCGTAGGCGTCGAGCAGCTCGATGATCCCCGACGGGGTGCAGGGGCGCAGACCCGGCAGGCCGCGGGCGAGCAGGCCGACGCTCGCGGTGGTCAGGCCGTCGACGTCCTTTCCGGACGGGATCCGCTCGATCAGGGCCGCGCCGTCGAGGCCGGCGGGCACGGGCAGCTGCAGCAGGATCCCGGACACGGCCGGGTCGACGGCGAGCTCGTCGAGCAGGGCGGCGACCTTGTCCTGCGCGGTGTCGGCCGGCAGGTGCTGGTGCAGGTCGGCCATGCCCGCCTCGACGCACGCCTTGCGCTTGCCGCCGATGTACACCGCGGACGCCGGGTCGTCACCGACCAGCACGGTCGCGAGCCCCGGCTGGCGGCCGGTGGCCGCGCGGAACTCGGCGACCTCGCGGGCCACGTCCGCCCGCACCCGCGCGGCCACGGCCTTACCGTCGATGATCTCTGCGCTCATGTCGGCCCTTCGCCCTCAGGATGTCCGGCCCGCCTGCGAGTCCGGCCCGTTCCGACCGAGCACGCTACGCCAAAGCGCACCATCGATGCCGGCGGGCCGGCATAGCCTCGGTGGTGTGGCGACATCCGTGAACTTCGACCGCATCGCCCACGACTACGACGCGACCCGCGGCGGTGAGGAGCGCGGCCGGCACGTCGCCGACGCGCTCGCCCCGCATCTGCCCGACGGGCTGCTACTGGAGATCGGTGTGGGCACCGGGCTGGTCGCCCAGGCCTTCGCCGCCCGGGGGCGCCGCCTGCTGGGCGTCGACCTGTCCGAACGCATGCTGGCGCGCGCCCGCGAGCGGGTGCCGGGCCGGCTCGCCCGCGCCGACGCCTCGGCGCTGCCCCTGCCCGCCGACAGTGTCGACGCCTGCGTCGCGGTGCATGTCCTGCACCTGGTCGGCGACCCCGAGGGCGTGTTCACCGAGCTCGCCCGGGTGCTGCGCCCCGGCGGCCGGCTCGCCACCGTCGGGGCGGGCGAGATCGCCGAGCGCAGCGACGTCGGCGACGTCATGGAGCGGCTGCGCGCCGCGCTGCGCCTGGGCGGGCCCCGCCACGCCACCGCCGAGACCCTGCGCGCGTCCGCCGCACGCCACGGCCTGCGCCTGGTCGAGGACTTCCACTTCCCGCGCGAGGAACGCGGCGCGCTCACCCCCGCACAGGTCGGCGCGCAGATTGAGGGACGGGTGTGGTCCCACCTGTGGGACCTGACGGACGCCGAGTGGGCCACCGTGGTCGAGCCCGCACTGGACGCGCTGCGCCGGCTGCCCGACCCGGACCGCCCCCGTCCCGGCCGGCGCCGCTCCCGCGCCCTGCTCTTCGACCTCGACGCCACGATGCCCGCGGGCGGCTGAGCCCGCCGCCCGTCAGGTGCCGAGCCGGCCGGCGGGCAGCGGGCGCATCCGTACCAGGCCCGGCGCCGCCGCGGCGCCCAGCCACAGCCGCACCTCGCGGGGGCTGCACAGGCGCACCACCCGGGCGGCGGCGCCATGGGCGTCGATCGCCCGCAGCAACCGGTCGCGGCTGTCCCTCGGGTAGGTCCACAGCCAGCCCAGGAACGCCAGGTCCAGCTTCTCGGGGCACTCCGGCGCCATGTCGGGACGGGAACGACCGCGCCAGCGCGCCCAGCGGCGCACCACCCTGCTGATCGCGATCCGCCGGGGCAGATCGAGGAACACGATCAGCTCGGCGGCGGGGATGCGCAGGTCAAGGGTGCCGCTGTAGTTGCCGTCCAGCACCCAGGCGGGGCCCGCGACCAGCCCGGCGACGATCGCGCGCCACTCGTCGACCGGCGTGGCGACCCAGCCCGGCCGCCAGAACAGCCGGTCGAGGTGCACGACCGGCAGCCCGGCCTGGCGGGCGAGCTCCCGCGCCAGCGTGCTCTTGCCCGCGCCGCCGCTGCCGACGACGAGGACCCGTCGCACGTCGGGGGTCATCGACGGCGGGCCGTCCCGGCCTGTCCCGAACACGTTCACGATCCCAGTCTCCCACCGTGGGGATCGCCCGGTGTGCGGAACGTGCCGCCTTCCATGTCCGTCCGCACCAGTCCCCGACCGGCTCGGCCCCAACCGGTCGGCCCCGACCGGTTCAGCACGTGCCCGGTCCGCCCCGCGCCGCCCGCGGTCCCGACGGCCGGGCGGCGCGATCATTCAGGCGGGAAGAGGATGGTGGCGAAAGAACTCCCACATGACGGCGGACGCGTGCGGCGACGGCGGCACGGCGTCGGCCTCGGCCCGCGTCTGGGTGCCGCCGGGCCAGGCGTGCCCCGCCCCGACGATGCTGTAAAGCTCCACCGCGGCGCCGGAGGAGCACGGGCCGTAGACGTCGTGGCGCACGTCGCCCTGCTGGGTACGCGTCGGGGTGGCCGGGCAGCCGTCGCGCCGGGTCCAGAACGTCATCGCCTCGGCGACGGACCGGTCGACCTTCTCCTCGCCCTTGCGCAGGCTGTCCAGCGACGACTCGCCGCCGTCGTACCGCACCCTGACGTCCGCGGTGCCATGGAACGCGATCACCGGGACGGCCCGGCTGGGCGTGCAGGTGACCGTGTCGAGTGCGCCGGACACGGCGGCGATCGCGGCGACGCGCCCGGCGTGCTCGCAGCCGATCCGGTAGGACATCATCCCGCCGTTGGACATCCCGGTGACGTAGATCCGCCGGGTGTCCACCGGGTATTCGCGGCCCAGCCGGTCGAGCAGGGCCGAGAGGAAGGCGACGTCGTCGATGTTGTTCTGGTGGGCGTAGCCGCAGCAGGTGCCGGCGTTCCAGGTCAGCAGACTGGTGCGCAGCCGGCCGGTGCCATCGGGGTAGACGGCGAGGAAACCGGCGCGGTCCGCCTCGGCGCTCATCCCGCTCTGCTGTTCCACCTGGCGGCCCGACCCGCCACCGCCGTGCAGCACGACGACCACCGGCAGCACGGCCCCTCCGGCGGCGGCGCGCGTCGCCGCGGCGGGCACGTGCACCCGGTAGGTGCGTTCCAGGCCGCCCACGGTCAGCGACCGGTCGACCGTGCCCGCCCGCGGCGCCGGCGGGCGGGCGGAGGCGGACGGAACTCCCGACGCCGCGGCGGCCGCCGTCGACACGGGCGTGGCCCCGGACGCCGATCCCACGGCGGGTCCCGGCGCCGAGGTGCCGCAGGCCGCGAGACCGACGACGGCGCCGGTCAGCAAGGCGCTCGCCGCGAGGACCCGCCGACGACCGCTGCCCCCTGCTCTCCCACGTGACATCATGCGCCGACCGTAGGGACCCCGCGTGTGAGTCCCATGAGAGCGTCCGGGCACGCCGCCGCGCGTCGCGGGCCGGTGCGCGCGGCGACTCCCGGTCAGGCCGGGACGCTGGTCAGCCGAGGCCGCGGGAGTCCTGCTTGAGGGCTGTGTCGATGGTCAGCGCGGACGCGACGACCATGCTCAGCAGTGGCTGGGGCAACGGCCGGTGCAGCTGGACGACGTAGTTGTCCGACGTGGTGAACATCGTCTTCATGAGGCCCTCCCAGGTCTTGGTGACCCGGGCGATCTCGGTCTCGGTGTTGTCGACGATGGAGAAGTTCCACGCCCGCCAGTTCTCGGCCTTGATCGCCCCGATGGTGGCACCGCCGGACTGCAGGTCGAACCGGATCTTGCCGAACACGTTCTGCTGGGCGATGACGCCGAGCTGCGTGCCGTCCGGCGCCGAGACGATGACCTTGGACTTGAGCAGCTTCGCCGGCCGGTGCAGCATCAGCTGCGGGACGCCGGCGGCGTCGCGGACCTCCAGCCGGTGGGTGAAGAACTGGTCCCAGGAGCTCAGCACGCGCATGGCCTTCTTCAGCGCGCTCTGGCCGACCTCGACGACCGAGCCGATCTGGTTGCCGTTCTGGTCGAAGACGGCGTACTCGTTCGTCACCTCGATGATCTTGGTCTTCTGGTTGACGACGAGCACGGGCTCGCTGAACAGCGTGCCGCCGCCACCACCGTAGTTGGCGACCCCGGCCTGCTCGCGGACCTGGCGCTGCACCCGATCGGGGCTGTGGTTCGTCTGCACCGGCGGGGGCTGCATACCCTGCGGCGTCCCCCAGGTGGCCGGACCCTGTCCCGGGACCGGCGGCCCGGCGTGGTGGGGCTGGCCGGGCACGCCCGGCTGCGCGGGCGGCGCGCCCGGCTGGGTGTGCTCGGTCCACTGGTTGCCGTCCCACCATCGGGACCCCTGCTGCCCGCTCGGATCGGCATACCAGCCGGGCGGGACGGTCTGCGTCATGCCGCCCACTTTGGCACTCTCCACGCCCGTGCGACCAGTGGCCCCCTGTCCGCCATCCGACTGCGACCCGGTTGCCGCCCGGCGTCGCCGCGGGGTCGGGCGATCACACGGAGCGCTCGCTCAGCTGGCCGTCCGCGACGTGCAGCCGGCGGGTGACGGCGACCGTGTCGAGCATCCGCCGGTCGTGGGTGACGAGCAGCAGGGTGCCCGGGTAGCCGGCGAGCGCCTGTTCGAGCTGGTCGATGGCGGGCAGGTCGAGATGGTTGGTGGGCTCGTCGAGCACGAGGCAGTTGACGCCGACGGCCTGCAGCAGCGCGAGGCCGGCGCGGGTGCGCTCCCCCGGCGACAGGGAGGACGCCGGCCGGGTGACCTGGTCGGCGCCGAGGCCGAACTTCGCGAACAGGGTCCGGACCTCGCTCGCCGGCCACTGTGTCGCCAGCTCGGCGACGGCGAGCGCCGTCGTGTCCCCGCGGAACTGGCCGCGGGCCTGATCGATCTCGCCCAGGCGCACGCCGGAGCCGAGCGACTGCCCGCCGCCGTCGAGCGGGATCCGCCCGAGCAGCGCCCCCAGCAGCGTCGTCTTGCCGCCGCCGTTGGGGCCCGTGATCACGATGCGATCGGCCCAGGCGACGGCGAGGTCGACCGGCCCCAGGGTGAACGCGGGCCGGCGCACGACGGCACCGGTGAGGGTCGCGACGACATCGCCGGAGCGCGGGGCGGCGGCGATCGACATGCGCAGCTGCCATTCCTTGCGCGGTTCCTCGACCTCGTCGAGCCGGTCGAGGCGCGACTCGAGGGAACGCACCCTGGCGGCGCTCTTCGTGGCCGCCTCGATGCGCGCGCCCTTCGCCGCCCGGTCGTTGTCAGGCATCCGCCGCTTGGCGCGCACCGAGCCGCGCACCGCCTGCTCCCGCTGGCGCTGCGTCTGGGCGACGAGATCCGCGCGCTGGTCGGCGTACTCGTCGTACCGGTCCCGGGCCTGGCGCCGGGCGACCTCACGCGCCTCGAGATACGCCGTCCAGCCGCCGGCGAACAGGGTGAGGCCGTGACGGTGCGGGTCGATCTCGGCGACCGTGTCGATGGTGCGGTCGAGGAACTCACGGTCGTGGCTGACGACGACGAGGGCGCCGGAGACCTGCGCGACGAAGCGTTCAAGCCGGTCCAGCCCGTCGAAGTCGAGATCGTTGGTGGGCTCGTCGAGCAGGGTGATGTCGAAGCGGGACAGCAGGACGCTGGCGAGCGACCCGCGGGCCGCCTGGCCGCCGGACAGGGCGGTGGTGGGGCTGTCGAGGGCGTCGGCGGGCAGGCCGAGGTCGGCGCAGACCTCCTCGGCGCGAGCGTCGAGGTCGGCGGCGCCGAGGGCGAGCCAGCGCTCGAGCGCGACGGCGAAGCGGTCGTCCGCGGCCGCGGCGCCCGTGGCGAGCGCCTCGGTGGCGGCGTCGAGCTCGCTCTGGGCGGCGGCGACACCGGTGCGGCGGGCGAGGAAGGCCCGCAGGGTCTCCCCGGGCCTGCGGTCGGGCTCCTGCGGCAGCAGGCCGACGCCGGCGGTCGGCGGGGCCAGGTCCAAGCGGCCCTCGTCCAGCGGGACGAGCCCCGCGAGGGCGCGCAGCAGGGTGGACTTGCCGACGCCGTTCGGACCCACCACCCCGAGCCGGTCACCCGGCGCCACGGTGAGCGAGACTCCCTCGAGAACGGTCGCCCCACCGCGGGTGACGGTGAGGCCGGAGGCGACGAGCGTGGCGGACATCCCGCCAGTGTCGCGCACAGCCGCCGCGCACCGCCCAGACCCCCGCGCACCACCGCGCGCGACACGGACACCAGGCCCATCTCAGCGCCCCAGCCCGGGCAGGGCCAGCTGCTCGCCCGCCACCGCCGGCACAGCGGAACCCGCCCCTCGGGCCGGCGCGGCGACGGGCCGCCGGGGACGACGGACGGCGCCGATCCCGGCGCGCTCGGCGAGGTCGCGGACCTGGGCGGCGATCCGCTGCTGGTAGGCACGCGCCGCGTACGCGCCGGCGCCGTACAGCTCGCGGTAGGGCTCGACGAGCCCAGGGTGGCAGTCGGCCAGCCAGGCCAGGTACCACTCGCGGGCTCCCGGCCGCAGGTGCAGGACGAGCGGGGTGATCGAGGTCGCGCCCGCCTGGGCGATCGCCTCGACGGTGGCGGCCAGCGCCGCGGGGGCGTCCGTGAGGAAGGGAAGGATCGGCGCCATCAGCACGCGCACCGGCACGCCATGCTCGGTGAGCGTGGCGCAGGCCGCGAGGCGCCGGTGCGGGCTCGGCGCGCCCGGCTCGACCAGGCGCCACAGGTCCTCCTCGACGAAGCCGACCGACAACGCCACGCCGACGTCGACCACCTCTGCGGCCTCGGCGAGCAGCTCGCGGTCGCGCAGCACCAGCGTGCCCTTCGTCAGCAGCGAGAACGGGGTGCGCGCGTCGCGCAGGGCGCCGAGCACGCCGGGCATGAGCCGGTACCGCCCTTCGCACCGCTGGTACGGGTCGACGTTCGTGCCCATCGCGACGTGCTCGCCGCGCCAGCGCGGCGCCGCGAGCTCGGCGCGCAGCCGCTCGGCGACGTTCACCTTGACGACGACCCTCGTGTCGAAGTCGCGTCCGGTGTCGAGATCGAGATAGGTGTGGGTGGAGCGGGCGAAGCAGTACCGGCAGGCGTGGGAGCAGCCCCGATAGGGGTTGACCGTCCAGCGGAAGGCCATCCGGGAGGCGGGCGGCACCCGGTTGAGCGCCGTGCGCGCGTGGACCTCGTAGAAGGTCATCCCGGCGAACTCGGGGGTGTCGAACGTACGGGCGACCGCGCCGCGCGCCAGCAGGGCCGGCGCGCGCCCGCCGGGGACGCCCGGCGGGCCGTCCTCGGTGAGGCGGAGGTTGTCCCAACGCATGCCTCATGAGAACATGTGTTCGATCCGATGTCCACTCGCCGGCCCGGGCCGTGGGGCACGAGCCCGTGGACCGGCGGGCGGAGCGGCGACGCGGAGGACGACCGGGAGGTGGCGTGGGTGGAGGCGGGCGGACGGGGAACCGGTGCCACTGTGCGGCTCAGTACGCGGGAGGCTCGGGAGCGGTTCGCGGCGGGGCGCGTCGCGCGGCTGGCCACCAGCGGGCCGGGCGGCCAGCCGCTCGTCGTGCCCGTCACCTTCGCGGTCACCGACCTCGCCGCCGCCGGGGCGCCGCCCGGCGGCCGCGGCGCCCCGGCGGAGGCTGTCGTCAGCATCGTCGACCACAAGCCGAAGTCCACCTCGACCGGGCTGCGGCGGCTGCGGGACATCGCGGCGAACCCGCGGGTCAGCCTCCTGGTCGACCACTACGAGGACGACTGGGAGCGGCTGTGGTGGGCGCGGGTCGACGGGCTCGCCCGGATCGTGCTGGCTGACGAGGCCGAGCACGCGGCGACCCGCGCGGCCCTCGCCGCCCGGTACGCGCAGTACCGGCAGGTTCCACCGGGCGGGCCCGCCATCATCGTCACCGGGCTTCGCTGGTCGGGATGGGCCTACGCCGATGCCGGCGCGGGTGGCTGAGCTCCGCGCGGTCGGCGCCGGCCGGGGGCGCGCGGCCAGGTCAGGCGCGCGGCCGGTCCCAGCCGCGGGGCAGCGCGTCCGGCATCCGCCAGCCGGGGTCGGGACGGAAGTCGGTCCAGGTGCCGTCGAACGGGAAGGCGCCGGCCTCGACCAGCCGCAGCAGCCGCTCCCCCTCGGCGCGCACCGCGTCGGGATCGCCGACCCAGTAGTGGTTGGGAAAGGCGAGCCGCTCGGCCAGCTCGTGCTCGTCCTTCCACTCCCAGGTGCGCTCCGGGGTCACCCACAGGTCGAGGTCGTGGTCGGTGGTGTCGACGCCGACGAGATCCTCGTCGCGCCAGGTGACGGCGGGTTGCTCCAGGTTGATGTACCAGCGGACGAAGCGCCCCTGCCAGTCCCAGAACCACCAGACCGAGTTGGCTCCCCGCGGGGGGACCAGCATGAAGATGTTCGGCCCGCGCCACACCGACGTCGTCATGACCGTCGGCTGGCGGATCCACTCCGCGAACGGCATGTCCCGCAGCCCGCGGCCGTCCTCGCTCAGCTCGACCGCCATCGGGCAGCCGTGCGGGATCCACAGCCGCAGGCCGCGCTCGTCGTGGCCGACGACATGGGCGGTGCGCACGAACACCAGCCGGCTGGTCGTGAACGACCGGTGCACCACCAGCTCCCCGGGAGAGTACGGTGCCGCCGCCGCGATGCCGCCGCCCGCGGTGGCGGGGCCCCCACCGCCCCGCTCGTCCGCGACGGCGAACGGCGACGGGGAGGGTCCGGGATCATTGACCGCAGGACTGTCCGGCATCGTCACGGCCTGACTGTACGGCCCTGCGCCGCACCGTCCACCCCCCACCGGTCACCAGGCACGCCGTGGCCCGCGCCCCGGCCCCGCCCACCAGCCGGGGAAGCGGAACCGGAACCCGGCGGTAACCCACCAGCCACCTGCCGTCGGTTTGCTGGTCGGGCGGCCTTGTGGGCAGCCGGCGGTCGGTGTCCGCCTCCACCCGGCCAGCGAAGGAACGGTCCGCCTCGTGACACCCTCTCCTCTCGGCATCCCGGCCTCGGCTGCTCGCGGAACCGCCGCCGCGCCGGTGTCGCCGGGCCCCGCCGTCCCGCCCGGCGACACCGGCGCGCGGATCACCCGCCACGACGGCCCCGACCATCTGGTGATCTCCGAGCATCCCGTCCTGCGCCGGTTCTGGTATGCCGTGTGCTTCGCCGGGGATCTGGGCGGCGAGCCGCTGGCCCGCACGGTGCTCGGCACACCGCTCGTGCTGTGGCGGGCCTCCCCCGGCGCGGCGCCGAGCGCGGCGCTGGACCGCTGCCCGCACCGGGAGGCGCCGCTGTCGGGCGGCTGGATCACCGACTGCCACCTCGTCTGCCCCTACCACGGCTGGCAGTGGGACGCGGCCGGGCAGACCAGGTGGGTCCCGCAGTTTCCCGACGCCCCGCTACCGACCCGCGGCGGGCTGAGCATGGTCGCGGCGCGGGAGCGGTACGGCCTGGTCTGGGTCTGCCTCGACGACGATGCCGTCGTCGCCATCCCGCCACTACCCGAGTACGACGACCCGGCCTGGCGGGTCGTGCCCGAGTACGAGTTCGCCTTCGCCTGCACCGCGATGCACCTGCTGGAGAACAACTTCGATCCCGGCCACATCGCGTTCGTCCACCGCGGCACGTTCGGCAACCCGGCGCGGCCCGAGCTCACCGACACCGTCGTCACCCGCGAGCCCCACGGTCTGCGCACCCGCGGCGAGGTGCCGGTGGAGTCGCGCCCCGGCGAGCTCGGCGCCACCGTGCGCACCACCGTCTCGCGGCTGTACGCGCCGTTCCACGCCCACATCCACATCACCTATCCCGACGGCCTGCGCCACCTGATGGTCAAGGCGATCACCCCGGTCGACGACACACACTGCGTGCTGCTGCAGATCGTGCTGCGCACCGACGGCGAGGCGGACCGGCCCGCCGCGGACATCCGGGCCTTCGACGTCGCCGTGGAGAACGAGGACCGCGAACTGCTCGAAACGCTGCCGGCCCGGTTCCCGCTCGCCCCGCACCTCAACGTGCACGCCCGCGCCGACCGCAACAGCCTCGCGATCCGCCGGCTGTGGACCGACCTGGTCACCGGCCGCTGGCAGCCGACCTGGTAGCGGCCGGCGGGCCGGGCACCGGCGCGCCGTGGACGAGGACGTCGGCCCGGCCGGCCACGTCGTTCGCGGCGAGGTAGCGCTCCTCCTGGCGGGCCCAGCGGTCCCAGTGCGGGGCGAAGGTCGCGCCGTCCCGCTCCAGCGCGCGGCGGCGGCGCACCTCGTCCGGCGCGGCGACGACGACCAGCCCGCTCAGCAGCGGACCGGCCGCCCGCGCGCCCGCCCCGACACCCTCGACGACCAGCACGGCCGGTGGATCCAGGGTGACCACACCGCCGTAGCGCCCCCGCGGCCAGTCGTAGCGGCGCCACCTGGCCGGCTCCCCGCGCGCCAGCGGCCGCAGGACGCCGTCGACGAGCTGGTCGATCCCGGCGGCCAGGCCGTCCCAGCCGGCATAGAGGTCGTCCATCTCCAGTACCGCGGCGCCGACGCGGGCGGCGACGGCCCGCGCGAGGGTCGTCTTGCCCGCCCCGGAGCGGCCGTCGACCGCCAGCACCCTGGTCGCCGCGGCCCGCGCAGGTTGTCCGAGGAGCCAGCACGCGAGCCATGGCACCGCATCCGGCCCGACGGCACCGGCGCACCCGCCCACGATCACCTCGGCCACCGGACCATCCCATCCCACGAGCCGACGGGACGGGATGTGAACGTCGCCACCCGGCCAACATGGCGAGAGCATCGGACTCCGCACATCCAACAGTTCGGCAAGAAATACCCACGAAACCTGTTCGCCAGCCCTTCGGCCCGCCCCGGGAAAGGGCCCGCGAAATCCAGCCGGCGACAGCGCCGGAATCCCTGAATCGATTCTCAGGGAACCTTCAGGCGAACCAGTCATATCGGACTAGACAACCTAGATCCGACGAACTACCATGATTCACGTCCGCTACACCCGGCAATGGGGGGGACACCGTAGGAGTCCCTATGCTTGGTCGAAAGCGATTGCTATCGCTTTCTCTGGTGGGCCTGACACTCGCGGTAGGCGCGACACTCGCCTCACTCACCTTGCGTTCGCAGGGTGCGTCCACCGCGAACCAGGTGTCGCTCGTCCGGCATGCCACACCGGTAAACGACAGCTCGTCGACGGTCCGGCGCTGGTCACTGCACACCGTGCACGGCACCGTGAACGTCAGGCCGGCGACCCTGTCAAAACACACGACCTGGGCCGTCTTCGCGATCGACGGACCCACGAAGGTCGTCCGCAGTGACACCACCAAACCGTTCGTCCTGCGCCTTGACACCCGCACCCTGGCCAACGGCACCTACACGCTGACGGTGACCGTGTTCCACAGGGGTCAGTCGCCCACGTTCGAGGCCATCACCGTCGTCGTGAAGAACACGCCGCCGCAGCCGCTCGTCAAGCCCGCGCCGACGATGTCGGCCACACCCATGGCCGCGACCACCATGACTGTCGCGCCCATGGCCGTCGCACCGCAGGCGACCGCCGCTGCGGTCGCGCCGAACACCACCTCCCCGCTGTCGCGCCTCGCGACCGTTCCGCCCGCCCCCGGGCAGAAGTTCTAGCCGACAGCCACCCATCGACCGGCGGGGCCAGGCGGGCGACGCCCGCGGCTGGCCCCGTCACCTCCCATCGCGTCGCGTCCCACCAACACCGGCCGGCTGCCGCATGCCGCGGCATTCGTGGTCGGCGCATGCCTCCGGCACCGCCTCACCGTTCCGGCACTGCCTCACCGTTCCGGCACCGCCTCGCCGTGCCGCCGCTCGCCTCACGCCACAGCCGCGCAGGGCTGATCCGCCGCGGGCCATCACGCCCTCGCGGCCGCGGTCGTCTGCCCGCGGCCCTGGCGCCAACCCCGAAAGGGTCCTTCTCGTGTCTCGAACATCGCCCGACTCCCGCGGTGGGCACCGCGGGTCCCGCTCGCGCGCCAGCGCCCTTAATGGCGGCGCAGCCCCTGGCGGGGGTCGACGTCGCCGGTCCGCCCGGCTGCCGATCGTCGGCATCGGCGCGGCCAGCGCCATCGGTGGGCTGATCGGACTGCTGCTGTCGGTGACCGGCGGCGGCGCGACCAACGCCGCGGCGCCCGTCCGTCTCGCCGCCGCGCAGGCCCAGATCGCCGCGACCGCGCCGACCCCGGCCGACCCCGGCAACGGCGACCCGGCCGCGGGCCCCGCGGAGGCAGCGCCCGGTGACTGCACGCTGGTCGTACCGCCGAACCCGCTGACCGCCAAGGGACTCGCGACGCCCTACCAGCTCACCGCCGCGGCCGGCGGGACCTGCCACCAGGCGAACCCGGATCAGGCCGCCTTCGTCCAGGCCACCATCATCGACCCGGCCACCGGCAAGGCCTCCGTCTACAACCCGCTGGTCATCGACGCCGGCACCCAGCCGGCGGCGCCGACCGTCACCCCGGCCCTGCCGCGGGGCGCCGTCGTCGGCGTGTGGTTCGGCTTCAACGGCAACAACCTCAAGCTGCAGAAGAACGGCGGCAAGGTGACGGTGCGCCACAGCAACCGCCGCATCGGGCTGCGCGGGTCGGGCAACAGCCTGGCCCAGGGCAGGTGCGTCAACGGCACGCCCAACTCGGTGTTCGGTCAGTTCGCCTACTGCAACGCGCCGGCGTTCTTCGCCGCCGCGAACAAGGCCGTGAAGGCCGGCCAGCTGGCCATCCCGCCCCTGGCCACCGCCGGCGACGGCAAGCCCTGCCCGACCACGCGCGACTTCGGCGTCGTCGACCAGGACCAGAGCGACAACGTCACCGCGACCTACCTGCTCACCGCGGACGGCCGCACCGCGCAGGCCACCGACGCCAACGCCGCCGCGCTGCAGGGAGCGCAGGTCCTCACCAACGCCAGCGACAACGGCCTGCTGGTGAACTTCATCGACAAGGCGATCGGCTGCGACGCGTTCACGGCGCCCGACCTCGCCAACAACGGGACGCCCACGACCTCCCTCGCGCTCGACGAGCTGCAGGCCGGCCTGCAGGCCTCGCCGGTGGCGCTGGTTCCGCCGAACAACCCGATGACGATGGTCGGCAACACGATGAGCCGGGTGAAGACCAACCTCTACCGCGTCGGTTCCAACATGCCGCCGCTGCGGGGCAGTCTCACCGCGGCCGCCAAGGCGTACTGCACCAACATGATCACGGTCGGCCAGGCGCGGCTTCAGCTCGACCAGGCCCAGTTCACCGCCTTCGCCAGCCCCGACCCCGCGGCGGCGACCAACCTGTTCACGTTCCTCGGCATGCGCCTGGCGGACTCCTACGTCAACCTGAACTGCCAGGCCCTGACCGGCAAGCCCAACCCGATCACCGTGCAGACCAACGGTGACATCGTCGTGGGCATCGCCCTCGGCGGCGCGGCTCCGGCCTCCGCCGCGGCCACCGCTCCGGCCGCGGGTGCAGCGGTGGCTCCGGCCGCGGGCGGTGCCACCGCTCCTGCCGCCGGGACCACTCCTGCCGCCGGGACCACTCCCACCGCCGGGACCACTCCCGCGGCTGGTGCCGCCCCGGCCGCCGGCGACGCCGCGGGCATGACGGCGGGCACCGACCCGGCCGCCGCCGCGACCTCCCCAGCCGCGTAGCCCGCAGCCGGCCCGGGTCGGCGAGCCTGACCGATCTTCGACGGCGACGGTTCTCGGGTTGCGTGACCCGAGATCCGCCGCCGGCGCGGGCCCGCGAGGTCCCGGGCACCTGTGCCGGCCCGGGGCAACGCGGGCCCGCCGGCGCGCCGGCCCTGACCTGCCCCGCCCGCGGGCCGGCCATCCATGCCTCGTCCGCCGCGACGGCCGTCCCGGCGCACGCGCGTCACCGCACCCACCGTCTCGACACAGCCGACAGGAGAGACGTCGACATGGCGAGCCTGATCCCGACGGCGGAGCTGCCACCCGGTTTCTCCTACCCGGCCGAGTACCTGCGCGTCGTCGCCTTCGGCCTGACGAACCTCGAACCGTGGATCCTCATGGACGGCGACGCGCTGCGCACGGCGCACCACGGCCTGCGGGACCACTTCCCCGGCGCGCGCCTCGTCCCCTTCGCGACCCGCCGGGACAACGACGAGGTGGCGTGCTGGGACGCCGACGCGGGCGACGTCGTCATCGTCCGCCGCGACGCCGCGGCCCCGTGCGTCGCCGACGGGCGCTTCGAGGACTTCCACTGCTGGCTGCGCGACGCCGTCGAGCACCTCACCCGGTTCGACGGCTGACCGGCGCCGAACCTCCGGTCCCCTGACCCCCGACCCAGATCAGACATTCACGTAAGGGTATGGTCGATCCCGCACCGATCGGGGCATGCGCCGTGGGCCCCGGGCAGAAGGGATGTGTGAGCAGCGCGGTCGTCCCCGATGCCGGAACTGCCCGACCTCCGCGCATCCGCCAGACCGGAGAGGACCGCGGTGACCGGGACAGCGGCGACCGGCACGACCACGGCTGGCGCGTCACAGGCCGCCACCACAGGCATCGGCATGACGGAAGCGGTGCCGGCTGGGCGAGCTGGGCCGGTAGCGGGGACGGCCGATGGCACGCGACGTCCGTCCGGCCGGCATCGCCTGAACGCCCGGCGCGGCGCGTCCCCGCGGGCGGCGCGGAATCTGCCGGCCCTGACGGGTCTGCGCGGCGTCGCCACCGCCCTCGTCTTCCTGCGCCACATCCACACCGACGTCGGGGACACGCTGCCGGTGGCCGCGCTCGGCAACATCGGCTATGCCGGGGTGACGTTCTTCTTCCTGCTCTCGGGATTCGTCCTCACCTGGGCCGCGGGGCCGGACACTCGGCTGCGGTTCTACTGGCGGCGCCTGGCCAGGATCTATCCGCTGTACCTCGTCGCCATCGGACTGTGGCTCGCGGTCGCCTGGCCACTGGGGATGATCGGTCGGTTCGGCTCGCAGCCCGTCGCCATCCTGCCGAGCCTGCTGCTGGTCCAGGCCTGGATCCCGACGCAGACGATCTACTTCGGCTGGGGCGGGGCGGTGCTGTGGTCGCTGTCCTGCGAGGCGTTCTTCTACCTCGTCTTCCCGCTCCTGCATCCCCGGCTCGCGGCCCGCGACAACGCCGGCCGCATCCGCGTCGCGCTGTTCGCCGTCCTGCCCACGGCGGCGGTGGCCTGCGTCGCGGGGGCGATCGACCCACGGGTCGATCTCGCCGCCTACGCCAGTCCGGCCGTGCGGCTCGGGGAGTTCGTGCTGGGCATCGTGCTGGGCCTGCTGGCCCGCGACGGCGTGCGCGGCCGCCCCGGTCAGCGCCGGGCGCTCGGCGTGTTCGCCGTCGGCTGGCTCGCCGTTCCGATCGCACTCGGCTACGACTACGGCGATCGTCAGGGACTGATCGACACCCTCGCCCTGCCGTCGTTCGCCGCGATCATCTTCCTGGTCGGCACCCGCGAGGCGGACGGCCGCCGGCTTCCCGCCGCGAGCGCCCGCCCACTCGTCGCCTTCGGCGTGCTGTCCTACGCGTTCTACCTGGTGCATCCCGTCGCGCTGACCCTGGGCGGCCGGCTCGGCTGGTTCGACGCGACCACCGCGCCCGTCGCCGCCCTCGGGGTGCTCGCCGGCTTCCTGCTCGCCCTCGCCCTCGCCGCGGTCCTGCACCACACCGTCGAACGGCCGGCCCACCGCTACCTGCTGCGCCGCCTGCCCGCCGCCCGCGCCGCCGGGACGGCCTGACTCCCCCGAGCCGACCGCGACAGCGACGACGCGTGACCGGTGCCGCACCGACCGCCAGCAGCGGCGCACCTCACGACGGGGCCGCCAGTTCCGACATTTACGTAACGTTATGGTTGGGCTGTGGGGGGCGGAACCGGTGGCAGGTCCCGCCTGGGGAGCGCCGAGAGGGATCCGAGGACCAGATGAGACGGTGCGGCTGGGCACCGCCGCGACGCGGGCGGCGGAGCGGGAGTGTCGGCACGAGGGGCCGGCGGGGCGCCGCGGCGCGCGGTCCCGTGGGCGTGCTGGCGGCGGCGCTGGCGGTGCTGCTGGCCCTCGCGGCCTGTTCCTCCGGCGGATCGAAGGGCCCGGCGTCGCCGACGGCCTCGCCGCCCGCCGGAGCCGCGCCGGCCAGCCGGGCGCCCGCCCAGTCCGGCCTGGGCTGGGCGTCGGGCGCGAACGGCAACTTCCCCGCGGACGTCAACGCGTGGGCGACGTTCACGGGCCGGCCCGTCGACGTGGCGGTGGTGTTCACCAACCGGGCGGACTGGCCGAGCATCACGACGGCGTCCTGGCCGGTAGGCGCGTTCACCCGCGCCGCGTTCCCCGGTCAGCTCTCGGTCGCCCAGCCGCTCTACCCGCAGGACGGCAACGAGCAGGCCTGCGCCCGCGGCGAGTACGACGGTCACTGGGCCGACTTCGGGCGGACCCTGACGAAGAACGGTCGGGGGGACGCCTACGTCCGGCTCGGCTGGGAGTTCAACGGCGCCTGGTTCTGGTGGTACGTCCGCGACCCGCGGGCCTGGAAGAGCTGTTTCCAGCACGCGGTGACCGCGATCCGCTCGACCGCGCCGCACGCGAGGATCGAATGGACGATGACCGCCCATCAGGACACGCTGCCGCACAGCGACACCGACGTGTGGGCCGCCTACCCGGGCGACGCCTACGTCGACGTGGTGAGCGTGGACAGCTACGACTTCTATCCGCCGTCCACCTCACAGGAAACCTGGGATCGCCAGTGTCACCAGCGTTCCGGGCTGTGCACGATCGCCGACTTCGCCCGCGCGCACGGCAAGGCGCTCGCGGTGCCCGAATGGGGCGTGGCGCATTCGAACAGTGGCGGCGGTGACAACCCGTTCCTGGTGGAGAAGATGCACGATTTCTTCACCGCGAACAAGGACATCCTCGCCTACGAGGCGTACTACAACAACGCGGAGGCGGGCAACGTCCGCTCGTCGCTGCACAACCCCGATCTGAACCCGAACAGCACCCGCCGTTACCTGGACCTGTTCGGCCGCGGCGGCTGAGATCCCGGGCCCGCCCGAACTCTGGGGGGCGGGCGGGCCCGCGCGGCCACGCCACCCGGCGTCGCCCGCGTCACCCGGCGTCGCCCGCGTCAGTGGCGGTGGCGCGGGGCGGCCGCCTCCGGGTGCTCGCGCAGCCACCCGAGGCGCGCGCGGCTGCGCTCGTCGACGGGCACGTAGACGAGCATGCGCACGCCGGGCCGGGTCGCGAGATCGAGACTCGTCGTGCGAGTGGCGATCTCCCCGGACCCCGGATAGCTGAACACCTTGTCGCAGGGCCGGGTCGGCGCCACGTCGTGGGTCGCCCACTGCCGGGCGAAGAACGGGCTGGCGGCGCACAGCCGCAGGATGAAGTCCTGCCAGCCCGGCTCGCCCAGGTGCTGGCTGTACCGGTACCGGAGGATCGCGACGTGCTCGGCCGCCTGTTCCTCGATGTTGCGCAGCGGGTTGCAGCAGCGCGGCGTGCTGAACGCGACCCACAGGCTGTTGCGCCGCTCGGCGGGCGCGCCGACGACGGCGGGCAGCAGCGCCGCGTAGCCCTGGTTCCAGGCCAGGACATCGGAGCGGGCGTTGACCAGCGCCGCCGGCAGCGGGTCGAGACTGTCGAGGATGGCGCGCACGTCCTGGCCGGCCATGCCGTCGGCGTCCGCGTCGTCGGCCTCGCCCGTCCGCGCGCCGGCGGGGGCGCCGACGTCGGCCAGGCGGTACGGGTGCTGGTGCTCCGCGGCGTCGAGGCGCAGCGTGCGGGCGATCGCGTCGAGGACCTGGACGCTGGCGTTGATCGGCCGGCCCTGTTCCAGCCAGGTGTACCAGGTGATCCCGACGCCGGCGAGCTGGGCGACTTCCTCGCGGCGCAGGCCCGGCGTGCGCCGGCGCGGCCCCGGCGGCAGGCCGACGTCCTGCGGGGTGATGCGCTCGCGCCGGCTGCGCAGGAACGACGCGAGCTCGGAGCGCCGCCGCGTCCCGGACCGCCCGCCGCCCGCGCGCGTCTCCGGCCCGGTGCGTGCGGCCGGCCCAGTGTGCGGCGCCGACGCCGGGGGTATCGCCGGAGCCGGGGGCGTCGTCATCGGATTTGCGCCGTGGATACTCCGACCTTCAGGTCGGAGAGGAAACGGTG
>NZ_FZMO01000549.1 GCF_900197875.1 Frankia canadensis
GTCAGCGGGGTGGGCGGAGATCACCCGTTACGGCCCAGCCCCGCCCTCTATCCGGCCAGGGTTGCGACGCCGGCCATGACCACGTCCGCCGTGGCCGCGAGGGTCGGTCCGCCGGGCGTCGACACATTGTCGGGCCCGACATAGAGCGAAACGGATATCAGATCGACACCATTGACAACAAAAAGGTTCTTCAGTTTGCCAGCCGTATAGCCGAGTGCCGGATATCCTCCCACCGTCACCGAGGCCACGTCGGTGACGGCGAAGCTGGCCGGCCCGGCGGTGCCGCAACGCTGGGCAGCGGTCCGTAGCGCGGCGAGGGAGGCAGCCGCCTGCGCGCTGCCGCCGAACTGGATCACCCCCGTCACGAATATCACATCCGAGCCGGCTATCGTGTAGGCGTAGGAATTCTCGCCGGGCCAGACGAACTGGCCGTCCGAGGCTGGCGAACCCGTCGACGGGGCGATCAGACTACAGGTGATGGCGGAAAGATCCAGCGCCCGGGCCGGATTTTCCGCGATGGCGTTCCCCGAGTTCTGGACGGGTTCGTCCGTGTAGACACCGCCTGGCGGCGACGTGACGGCCGGGGAATAGAACGGCTGGGGGGGCAGTGCCGTCGCGAGCCGGGTGCCGGTCCACTGCCCGGAAAGCGGGGCAGTGGACACCGCCGACACATGTCTGGCGAGCCGGGTGCCGATCGTGGAACCACCGAGCCGGCAGTTCTCGTAGGAGCCGGACTTCGCTGTCACCGCGATGCTGTTGAGGCCGCAGTCCCAGCCGTCGACCGTCGCGTACTGGCCCGATCCCTGGCGCTGGGAAGGAGGACTGGAACGATATGCGTTCAGTACCCGGCGGGACGAGTCGCAGGAGATCTTTCCGGTAATGACGGCGAGTTCGAGGCCACCGCCGGTGGGACTCGAACCCGCGCCGCCGCAGCCGGTGACGGCACCGGTGTACTCCTCGTCCTCGGCTCCGGCAGATCCCGCTGGACGCTGGAACGACTTTCCGGTCGCGGTGTCGACCAGGACGAACTCCCTGATCGGGGCCGCGGCCGGCTGGATACTGATGATGTTGTTTTCGCTGAACCCGGTCCAACGCGGGCCGGTGTACACGGCGCTGGAATAGCGGACCGGGGGCGTCAGCGGGTTGCCACAGAAGCACTTGACGACGGGCACGCCATGGCTGTCCACCAGCACAGCCGTGCCGGCCTCCAGGACTGCGGGAATGGTGGTGAGATGCCCGTTCCGATAGCCGTGGTTGGTCACGGCGGTGTCCACGCGGAGCGTGACCGGTGTCAGACCGCGCACATAGCTCTCGATGTCGTCGGGTCTGATGCCAAGCACCGACGACCAGGCCGCGAGAAGGTCGGCGTGTGCCCGCAGAAAGCTGACCATTTTCGCCGGGTCGCAGCGGGCCATATCGCGGGTTCCACCGAACAGGCCCGTCGTGCTGGCTGGCTCAGTTCCATGGACTGCCGCGAGCGGTCCCGCCGGCCGGACTCCCGGAACGTCGTCTCCGACCCCGGACATGAACGGGTTCGCTCCGCTGTTGTGCACCGGTTCAAATGCAACGTTCACCTGCGCCAGCGTCGACGGCTGGCTACCGCGCCGCTGCAACACGATCAGCATGGCCGCGGCTGCGACGGCGATCAGGGCCACGACGGCGAACAGGACCACAACCGACGTCCGTGGCCGCCGGCGCCCCGCCGCTGGCCGGCCCCGCTGCCCGTCAGCGCCACTGGAGCCATGCGCGCCGCCATGCCCATCGGCAGCATCATGGCCACCGACAGCACCGGGCCCGCCGACAGCACCGGGCACATCACGACCGCCCGCGCCGCCGGCATGACCGGCCTCATCCAACTCGCCGGACGAAGCCGGATTGCTGAGTAGGTCCTCTTCACGGGCGGACTCGCCGCCGCGGCTCGGGACGGCGTCTCCGACCCTCCTGCCGCCGGGAAAGTGCGGCCGCGCGGCCCGGCCGGGAAACGGCGGCCGATCGGCGGATTTCAGTCGCCCGCCGTGTGCCGCCTGCCCGAGCCTCGCGCGAAGTTCGGCGATCGCGGCCGGCTCGTCCATGCCGACAAGGTCTATGTAACTGGTGTCCCCGAGCGTCCCGTCCGGATCGAACTCGACGACGCGCACCGGAATCACGGCAGGCCGGCTGTCCTCAGTCGGCCGGGTCAGGACAGCCCGCCACTGGCGGCTGTGCGCCCCCTGCGACAGGACGGCTCGAGGCGACAGGACGAGGACGACCTGGGCCGACCTACGCAGCGCCGTATCGATGGCACCGGTCGCGCTCGCACCGGGGAGCACATCCCAGGCGTCGTAGAAGACGGTCGCCGGCTGTCCGTCGACCAGCACCGAGTTCTCGATCTGCCAGGCGATCCAGTCCGCCCACGGCCGATCCTCACGCTCATAGCTAAGAAGAAAACTGTAGGAATCGATCTCCGCCCCCGAGCGTTCCACGATGGAAATTCTCCCATGCGCCGGTCCGTCGTTCCGTCGCGGGGTTACTCCCCTCCGCACCCGACTGCACCATCCCGGCTCGCTCAGGACACTGATCCGGTTCGTCCCTGTACCGTGCCAGAACCCGGTTTCAGACCGTTGACCTGCAACTTCACTGTCCGCCACGATGGCGCATGATCATGGTTCATGGTAGTGCGGTGGGTGTATCGGCACTGTTGCATCGGCGAAGTCCGCCATCACGGCCACCGATCATTCATGATCGAACGATGCGTCGACGTCGTGTCCGTCCACCGGCTCTGACGTCGGAGTTCGCGGGATTCCGGTTCCCACCGGAGGTGATCATGCTGGCGGTCCGCAGGTACCTGCGGTTCGCCCTGTCGTACCGGGACGTCGAGGAATTTCTGGCCGAACGCGGCATCGACGTTGACCACGTCACCGACTACCGGTGGGTCCAACGCTTCACGCCCTTGCTCGTCGACGCCGCCCGGCCCTGCCTGCGCAGCTGTGGGGACAGGTGGCTCGTCGACGAGACCTACGTCAAGATCGCCGGCCACTGGACCTACCTGTACCGGGCGGTTGACCAGCACGGGCAGGTCATCGACGTCCTCGCCAGCACCCGCCGCGATCAGGCCGCGGCGCGCCGGTTCTTCACAACGGCGCTGTCCCACGCGCGCCGGCCGGTCGAGGTCACCACCGACAAGGCCGCCGTTTACCCGCGGCTCCTCGACGAGCTGCTCCCCGAGGCCTGCCACGTCGACGCCGCGCGGGAGAACAACCGGATCGAAGCCGATCACGGCCGCCTGAAAGCCCGGCTCCGGCCGATGCGCGGCCTGAAACGGCTGCGTTCCGTCCGTCAGGAGGCCCGCCGGATGCGGCCATGTCCAGTTGTCGATCGGGATCATCGACTGGCCGCAGGGCCGGCAACCCAGGCAGCCCTACGTGGTCGGAGCGGACCGCTCGACCGTATGATCGAGCCATGTTGGGGGAAGCGGTCACCGCAGCTGACGGTGTGGCACCGCGCCGTGCCTGGTTGCGCGGTGACGCCTTCCCTGACCTCGTGCTTGTCGGCTCGGACAGAGTGACGGTCTTCCAGGCCAAGTCGCCGGCCCCGATCGTCGTCGGCCGCAACGAGCGAGGCCTGTCCTCGATCTTCACAGAGCTTGATCTGCTGGTTGAGACGGCGCAGGCGGCGGATCACTTCCGCGTGGTAGCCGGGTCGGTCGGAGCAGGCAAGACGAGCGTAGCGCTCAGGCTCGCCCATGAGCTTGCGCACAGCCGCTCGGCCGAGCTTGCGAAGCGCAAGGACGTTCCCGACTTGCCGCGTGCCATCGCGCCGTGGCAGGGGGCGATTGCCGAGCCGCTCGGAGCCGGGACACCCACCGACCTGGTCATTAACGACAGCCGGGTCTTGGTGCCGTTGCGGCCCGCATCGTCGGATGCGCAAGCCTCGGCTATCCAAATGATCGTTTGGTCGACGCTTCTCGAGCCGGCCCAAGACGACATCGACCTCGACCCGCCGGACGAGCCGAAGCGTGCCGAGCTGGCGAGGATTGACTACCTCACCGGGCGACTCAAGGGCCTGAACCGTGCCGACGCCCGAAACTTGCGGCGGAGGCTGCGCACCTACTTTGACCGCGTCTCCGCCCGGATCGGGCGCGCGGCTAAGGTCGTGCCGCTGGCTCCACACGAACCGTGTGACCTGCTGCCGCTCCGCAGCGCCCTCACGCCGACGGCACCGCCGGCTCTCGCTGCATCACGAGCAGCGGGCGCTGGACCGGCACGACCTTCGCGACGCTCGTAGATCCTTCCCGCCGAACACCACGGGGAGACCGGTCGCTCCTCCGGAGTGCGGGTACGCGATGTTCCCCTGGGCTGTCCTCATGGCCTCGCCCATCGTCGTCTGGTGCGCTGCGCGCCTGACGCTGTTTGTCGTCGCCGTCCTGGCCCAGCGCTGGGCGAAGCTGTCGAATGCTGACGTGGTGCGGCTCCTCAACGCCACGGCCATGAAGCTGCCAGCAGGGGCGCTCTCCGCTCTCGTTCGCGGCCGGTCCGGGGCACCGCCCCCATGACAGGCGACGCGATGGGCTCACGACTAGGTCGGCCTGCAATGTGTCGGAGGCCGCCGGCGAACGGGCTTCACTCTCCCTGAACCGGGAGAGCGAAGCGACGATGATGTCGCTTCGGGCGGGCGCCGTTGCCCGCCGTCCAGTGGCCCGTCGGAGGCGGGCATGTCCAGATGTCGATCGGGATCATCATCCCAACCTGGCCGGCGGCATCGCACCGCTCGATCTTGCCTGGAGCCGGTCAAGATCGCGAACGCACAACGGGTACTCCGCGTAGCGATCACCGTAGCGCGGCACCACGTGGTGCTGGTCCGATCGTCGGGGGCAGCACCGCTGATCGGATGAACTTGCACCACGTGAGACCAGTGACCAGGTATCACGGAGGGACGCCACGACAAATCCGGTCACGTCCACGGGGGTGGTGTACGGAGAGTGACTCCGCGTGATCTGGGTTCAGGTTATGCGGTGAGGGCTTCGGGTGTCACGCTGATCTCGGGTGTGTCGGGTGGCGTGTTTCCCGCGTCGACTTTCGCGAGGATTTCCAGCCCGAAGTAGCGGTGGGTTTCGATCCACTCGTCGTGTTGTTCGGCGAGGACGGCGCCGACGAGTCGTATAATGGCGTCGCGGTCGGGGAAGATGCCGACGACGTCGGTGCGCCGGCGGATCTCCTTGTTCAGGCGTTCCTGCGGGTTCGACGACCAGATCTGCTTCCAGATCTCCCGCGGGTAGGTGGTGAAGGCGAGCAGGTCGGCTTTCGCGTCGGACAGGTGTAGGGCGGCTTTGGGTAGTTTCTCGGTGAGCGCGTCGACGACCCGGTCGAACTGGACGGTGACCTCGTTTGCGTCCGCCTGATCGAATATTGTTCTCACCAGGGTGGCGACCCAGGGCTGCGACGACTTTGGTGTGAATGTGAGCAGGTCTCGCAGGTAATGCGTCCGACATCTCTGCCAGGAGGCGCCCGGCAGAGTCGCCGCGATCGCGTTGATCAGGCCACGGTGCGCATCCGAGGTCACGAGGCGCACACCGGACAGGCCGCGGGCGACCAGGCCCCGGAAGAACGCCAGCCAGCCGGCGCCGTCCTCGCTGGACACGACCTCCAGGCCGAGGATCTCGCGGTGCCCGTCGCCGTTGACCCCGACGGCGAGCAGGCAGTGGACGTTGACCACCCGGCCGTCCTCGCGGACCTTCATCGTCAACGCGTCCGCCTGGACGAACCGGTACGGCCCGGCGTCCAGGGGACGCGAGCGGAACGCCTCGACCTGGGTGTCGAGATGTTTCGCCAGCTCCGATACCTGAGATTTCGAGATGTGGGCGACCCCGAGCTGTTCGACAAGCTTGTCGACCCTCCTCGTCGAAACTCCGAGCAGATACGAGGTGGCGACCACCGAGATCAGCGCCTGCTCGGCGCGGCGACGCCGGGTCAGCAGCCATTCCGGGAAATACGAGCCCGAACGCAGTTTCGGGATCGCCAGCTCGATCGTCCCCGCCCGGGTGTCCCACTCACGCATACGATAACCATTCCGACGGTTCGTTCTATCCGGAGATACCTCCCCGTACTCGGCGTTACAGATCCCTTCCACCTCGGCGCCCATCAAACTCTGTGCGAACGCCTTCACCATCGAACCCAGCAGGTCCGGACTCGCAGCCATCAGCTCCTTGCCGAACGACTCCACGTCGGTCACAGTCGGACGCACGGCCATCGCGTTGCTCCTTCTCGAGTGCTTCACACGTTCTCGAAGGATCACGCGGTGGTCGCTCTACGTCACGGACCGCCACTCCGGCGAGTCGCTAGATCGTTGCTCTTCGTACACCACTCGGCTGGACGCCACTACAAATCCGACCGCTGGTCGCCACCTTTCGCCCTCAATGCCTACTTCCGTAGGCGGGTCTCGTTCTCGATAGCCACCCCGTCCCGTCAGCGCTGTCAGGATTCGCCGCTAAGCACGCGCAGAACCGGTCGGTGCTCCTCGACGCCGAGTAGTTGTCGAACGCGTGAGATGTTCCAGGCTAGTTCGCGTGCCAGCTCTGTGATCGTGAGCCCGTGGTCGCAGGCAAGGTTGAATGCTTGGGCCAGCAGTGACGGCAGTTCGCCTGGGTAGCCGGTCGGGGGCTCCGGGGCGAAGCCGGGCTGTCCTGAGAGGCTGTGTAGACGCTGGTAGGCGCGGCTGGCCGAGGAATCCGACAGCAAGCCGAGTTCGCGGCTGCGGTAGATCAGCGAATGAACGGATACTCCCCAGGTGCTGCGTAGCTGCGACAGCCGGCGCAGGTCGAGCCGCGCGGGCAGCTGAGGCAGGATTGCTTCGCGGGGAGTGAGGAACTCGGCGGCGAACATGTCTGCTTGATGCTCCTGCGTGATGTCACCGGGGGTGGCCTCGCCGTGTAGCACCAGGTGGCCCAGCTCGTGGGCGGCGCTGAACCGATGCCTGTAGACATCGTCGCTCCGGTTGGGGGTCAGCACGATCACCGGACGCGGAAGTCGTGACGTGGAGAAAGCGTCCACCGACAGCATGTCATCGTCGCGTTGAGGGGAATGCACGACAATGCCGTGCGCTTCGAGACGTCGCACCAGATGGGTGATCGGTCCCGCGCCCAGTCCCCACGCGGCGCGCAAGGCGCAAGCGGCTGCGACCGGGTCGGTAGGCAGGTCGGTGCCGGGGTGCACCTCGCCGCCCGTGAAGCCAGGAAGGTCGACGAAGGGAAGCTGCACCCGTTTCTCCAAGGCGTAGGTCAGCTCCCAGACCTGTTCGGTGAAGGCGACGGCCTTGGCGCGTTGGTAGGCGCGGGTGGATCGGGTACTCCGGAAGTGCGCGGCTGAGGTGTCCAGTCGAGCGTGTGGGCGGCCCGCAAGGAAGAAGGCCAAGGGCACGTCCAGCACCTCGGCCAGGCGCGGCAACAGATCCGGGCGAGGCCGGTTGGTGCCCATCTCGTACTGGCTGACCGCGGCCGGCGTCACACCCAGATCGTCAGCGAGCTTCCGCTTGGTCATCCCTGCCAGGTTGCGCGCCTGGGTCAGCCTGGTGGGGTCGAATGCGTCGTGTACCTCGACGGGTGAGAGGTCTCCGCTGCTCGTGCCCCCCCGGCGACTCCGGAGATCCGGCGCAGCGAACAGCGGTGGCTGAATATCCCGGCTCATTCGTCTTCGTCAACTGCTTCAGGCGTGCTTTCCGCTGCTTCGCTGGACGGTATGTCGGCGGGCATGGTGCGGGGGGTGACGGCGAGCCGCGGCAGGTCTCCCTGGGCAAAGCCGGCCGTGGCTTCGCCCCCGACTGCGCGGAGATCCCCGCGGCGCCCGACGGCGGGCGTCGTGATGGCGATACTCATATCGAGGGACTCGGGCAACCACGTCATGGAGCCGTCGTCCTCCAGCGACGTCGGCGTCCCCCACCAGGCGGCCAGCACCTCGTCGCTGTCCGCGTTGGCCACGTAGGCGATATAGATCACCGTCAGGTGCGCTTCTCTGGCCACTGCGGCCACCTCGGCCACCGTCGGGCCGGCCACTGCGGCGGCCTCGGGCGCCGTCGCACTGGCCATCCCCGCGTCGTTCGACTCGTCGAACAGCGTCGGCGCCGGATTCACGCCGTTCGCTCGCGACACTCTGCGGGGGATCTGGTTGCTGAGTCTCGCATCGAAGATCGGTTTGGTAAGCGACGTGGCATGACGGAACGGAATCAGCACCCGGCCATTGACCGTCGCCAGACTGTATGAGGCTCCCTTCGGCCTCAGGGGCTGGTAGCCAGGCAGCTCGGCCAGCGCGAACTCCTCGACGACCATGTTGTACCGGGTATCCCACATGCTGCCGTACGGACGCTTGTTCGCCGCTCCCGCACCCTCGGCCGCCTCCTGGACTTCGCGGGCCGCCCGCTGGCTGCGCGCCAGGCCGGTGACCACGTGGCGCATCACCTCGGCTGCATGATCCCCGAACTGTCCAATCGCCCACCGCGACGGCTCGACCACGGCACTCACGGCACCTCCACGGAGACGGCCACTTACTTGACGTCGATGAAAGTATCACAAGTACTTAAGTTTTCAACATCGACTTCCCGGAAGATGACTCCGGGGGAGGCTCGCCGCGCGCCCCGGCTCTGGATATCGGTGTGCTGCGAGGCGGGTACGGGGGTGGTGGGCGCGGGCATGAGTCTGGATCGGTGGGCGAGATCGGTCTGCCGAGCGCGCGGGAGATGATCGCAAGCGAGGGTGCGGGCGTCATCAGCGAAGCTCAGAGCCCGCTTGCCCTCGAAGGCCGCCTGCGGATCGCCGATCGGTCCGGTGCGGTCGTGCTCGCCCCGGGCGCACCCCGCGAACGTGTCGACGTCGGCGGCACAGTCCGCCGCAACGAGTTCGGCGACATTTTCAACGCCGCCGCCGGCCACTGGAAACCCGTCGGCCCGCCCAGTGCTGCTGGCTGTCCACGCCCCTGCATCTCGCTCGACGACCGCCCGCTCGACGATCGCCCACGCCACGTCGGCGGCGACGGATGCGCCCCACTGGTCGTCGGGGCTGCCCGACCGGTTGACGGCGCCATGCCGGGTCCCGCGCAGGGACGGCGAGGCCCGTATCGCAACGACGGCATCAGCCAGGGATGATCAGCTTCTGCGCCAGCGGAGCTCGTAGTCAGAACGAAACCGGGGCGGCTCCAAGATCGAACCTGTCGGCAGTCCGTGAAAACTCGATCTGGCGCAGAGCCTGTGATCGAGTGAGCAGGATACCCGACTTTCCTTTTCTGACCAGCGCGGGCAGGCCCGAGGCCGACCGTCCGGATGCCGGGCTAGCCGATTTCGAATCCACCGTCACAGAACCAGCTGGACTTCGACATTGCCGTATACATCGCGGCCTCCCAGCAGTTGCCGTCGGAGGCAGTCCATGACTCCGCCTGCTCTTTGACATATGCATGCACCCCGTCCGAGCCGCTGGCCTCGAACACGTGCCGCAACGCCAACGCCTCACCCCGCAGTGTCCGGGCCGCCTCCAGCGCATAAAGCTCCCCGAGTCTAAGGACCAGGAAGTGTTTCCTTGCGCGCACGGAAAGATTCTCCGGCCAGCTCTCCGGGCAGACAATCTTGAAGAGAACCGTGCAAGGCTTTTCTTCCGCGATACTGGCGCGAAGCAGCTCGCCAAGCAGTAGCTCATCGAAGTAGGAATGTATCACCGAGTCGAGCTGGCTTGACTTCAGCTGGTTGCATCGACCGCAGGCCGGGACCAGATTCAGCGGATTGACTGCCAATGCTGGGAATACCGACTTCGGCAAGCAGTGATCGAGGGTGGTAGCGTCACGTACCCCACAGAGAGCGCAGCGGCCGTAAGGCGCGGATTGCTTGATCGAGTCGTATATGCGCCGCGTGCCCTGCGCTCGTCCCGCAAACCTATTGTCGTACAGCCATGTCATGTCATCGGTCGTCGCGGTCGGCATGTGGAAGTCGGCTGCGTTGAGCCTTGATACCGCGTTATCCTCACCTGCTTCCGAGTATCGCGTACCGGCCTCCGCGACGAAATCGGAGTCGCTGACAAGCCTGGTCTTGCGTTCGATAACCCGCATGCCGGACAGGCAGGCCGCATATGTGTCCGCAGCGTTGAAACGAGGCCGAGGAAGTGTGATCATCAGCGATCGCGCCGGGACAGGATGAGGACGCGGAGCAGTGCACGTGCCTCTCCGCCAAGCTGGTTCCCGAACTGCCCGAGGAGTGCTTCATAAGGCAGGTCGGAGCCCGCCGCCTCCATGAGCGTCCGATGGAACCCGGATGTGGTGACCTCGAGACCGAATACTTCTTGGGTCAGGATTCCGACGTTCTCGCCGAACGTTTCTATCTCGGGTCTATCCACGGATACTTCCCACCCCGATCGTCGCAGCTTCCACACACACGATCTGGGAACCTCCTGAAGGACGACGGGTGAGTGGGTGGCGATGATTGCAACGCCGTTTCGGTTCTCCAGAAGGTCGGACAGCGCGCGAATGAAGGCCGCGAGCAGCGGGGGGTGGAGGTGTGCTTCCGGCTCGTCGAGGAGCACCAGAGTGGCCTCCTCAACTGCTTCTACGAGCCGCGTGATGCTCAGCAAGACGATCTTATGGCCGGAGCTTAGGCCCCGAAAAATCTTTTTCGCCGCAGCTTGAATCTCTTCGTCTTCGGTGCTTTCGGCAAGGCCCGCTACTTCGAACTCCGCGAAGATCGGATCACTCTGAAGCATCTCTAGCGCCCGACGCCAACGCGCCAGTCTGGGCCGGTCGAGACATTTTTTCACGCTCGCCGCAAATTCGTTCGCGAGCGTCGTCGAAGTCTTCAAGGATCCGGACTTGGATGGCCCGACCAGCTTCAGACCTATGTAATCATAGGCGAGCATAGCGGTGTCGCTTTTCTCGCTACCACGAAGGGGCTCGAACTCATCAAAGGCACTGAAGGAAACCGAGACTACCCGCGAGAATTTGCTCGCGAGCATTCTATCTGCAGGCTCGACGAAATCGATGCTTCCGGCATCCTGGCCTCCCGGCCGAACGAGCGTATTTGCCATACTGTTCAGGAGTACCGATTTTCCAACACCATTTCTTCCGATAATGACGTGAACATTTGATGCGGGCTTCGACTCCGGTTCGACCTGAAAGTTGAGGGCGACGGTTGACCGGATACGACCTTTGGAACCGCGAAAATGGTGGTGGAATGTGAACTCGTACGGGGAAAGTCGGACTCCTCCGGTCGCCATGCGATGAAGCTGGCCCTGCACGGTTGACTGCGTTATTGATCTGAGCAGCGAATCTTGTGTCACCTTCTCGCCGCGGGCCCGTTCGAAGGTGTCGAGATCGAGGGCGATGTCACGGAGCCCTCGAAGCACCGTATCGCGTACGTCGTCACCCAGTTCTGTAAGGGCGGAGTAGTAGGCGTCGTCTGCACCGAGCGAGAAAAATTGTTCGGGTAGCCGAATGAAGGACGACGGAATCGTCACCCTTCTCCGATTACCGAGATTGAAGGCACCGATGCGGACATGGCCGAGTCGATGAATGACTCCATCCGAGTCGGCCAGAGAAATATTCCAGAAAGTCGAGAAGCCGAAATCGTTCCAGCCGTTCTCCTCTAGGAACACGCGGTTCCTCGAACCGGCCGGCGGCCTCCCGTACATGGGCAGCGTCGAAAATTCGATCTGCTCGCCGGCCCCGACCATGGGAGGAGGTTACCAGCCCAGAGGCAAGCGAAGGGGCGAAACAAGCAGATCCCACGGATCGACCCATCTAGCCGTTGCGTGCCGTGCTGCAGGAGCCAAGCAAGGCTAAGCCCACCCCCGCACAGGAAGGAGGATCCCCGAGCCATCAAGGATCCCAACCTGACAAGCCCTTGCGCCTGGTGACCACCAGCTCCGTAAGTCCACGGTGCAGACATGTGTCGCAAAACCACGGCACCCGCCTTCGGTGACCGCAGCAAGCAGGTACTACGATGCCGATCTCATCGCAGCGCATACCTGGGGGGACCATGCGCCGTATTGCCTTGCTCATCATCGCGGCTGCTGTGGTCGGCACCGCAGCCTGTGAACCTGTCGGAATCAGTCCCGGCAGTGGCGCCGCCGCCACAGGCCCGTCGCCGCTGTCGACCGATGAGCCGACGCCCACGCCTGCAACGTCGGCTGCCGCTGCCACCCCAGTCCCGACTGCCTCGCAGAGCAGCACATCCGGCTCTCCGGGCCCACCCTCGCCGGTCATGCCTCGCGACGAGGATTTCCTGGCAGCGGCGTTCAACCCGATCATCGGTCAGTCATGCACCACCTACGGCCACGAGGTGACGCTCAGCGATCCTGGATCGGCCGTACGGATGTCGGCCTTCTGCGGCATGGTCTCCAGCGGTGCTGCCGGGGAAAAGTACCTCTATAGCTTCCAGACAAGTCCCGAACGGCCCGCCTTCCTCGGTAGCAGGCAGTGCAACACCGCGTCCCCGGACGTGGGAGACACCTGGATGGGCGCCTCCATCCGCTACGCGTGCAAGCATCTCCCAGGGATCACCGAGTCGAGCCCGCAGGCCGGCGTCTTCATCGCAACACGGGTGACGCCTGAGGAACTTGACCAAGCCGAGGTCCTCAGAGTCGACGTCTACCGCACGGCGGTCGAGCAGCCGCTGGGCGAGCCTTGCCCGACGGCAGGCGCCACGCTGGCGACCTTCGACGCCGGCACGGCCGATCTGGCGATCACATGCCGGGACGTCATCGCCGGCAGATCCTTCTACCACCTGGAGATCACACCGACCTCCCACTACGGCTGGAGTGGATCACCAGGCTACGTGCCCGACGGCAACGCCTGCAACGACATCGGGAACCGTTCATCCACAGGCGGCGGAGGATACCCTCTGCGGGTAACCTACTGTGCGGAGCTGGACCAGGCCTCCACGGCGGCCGTCGTACGGCGCGTCACCTGGACGACTGAACCGCCTTCCCACGAGAAGGCATGCACTAAGGGCGACACCGATATCGAAGAACTCCAAGATCATTACCGGTTCACCCTCGCCTGCAAATCTATGCATGGCCCGATGCTCAGGACAGTTGTCTACGCGACAAAGATGGAGTAGGAACGGCACCCCGCTCACGCGCGGCACCCATCGGAGGAGGAGGGATCGTGCGCGCCGTGACGCCAGGGGATCGAGAACCGCAGCAGGCCCAGCACACCCAATCAACCGCTGGAATCCGCCGCCGTTCCTACAGGTCGAGGGTCCCTGGTGTGTCGTTGCCGGTGAGACCTCGGCGCGGCCGGCGGTCCTTCTGTTCGCTGGGCCAGCGGGTGCCGCCGACCTGGAGTGACTTGTAGGTCTGAACTGGGGCGGCGAGTACGTGGGTAAGGAGATCGGCTTGGAGTGGTTCAAGGTCGATGAGCCGGGTGATTACCGTGAGTAGGTCGATGAGTTCCGTCGTCCAGTCAGGGTTCCAGGCCGTGGGATTGATGTCATCGAGCGGTGTGGCGCGGCGCCCTCCGGGCTCTTTTTTCCTGTAGTTGAACCAGGACTTGACGATCTCTTTCCCGCCTACGGCGTATTTGAGGGCCTCCTGCGACACCGGGCCTATTTCGCCGGATCCGAGGATGACGGCATGGCGAGATTCGTTGTAGCCCAGTTCATCGGGCATGGTGGTGATGGCTTTGGTGGCCAGGGGCTGGCGTGGGTCGCCGTGGGGGAATCGTATGGTGCCGGCTGGATAGTCGGGACCGGTGGTGACGGCGCCGTAGGTATGGAGCCAGAGGATCTGTTCACCGAGAGCGGTCGCCGTCGTCCACAGTTCGGGGTCGGCGGTGAGGGGCACGCGGATGCCGGGGGTGGTCAGCTCCTCGGTGAAGGTGCGGGTGTAGGCGGGGTGGGCGACGACTGCGGCGATGTAGGCGAGCACGTCGCCTGGGCTGACAGGGGTGCCGAGCGTGGAGGCCAGCGCGGCGGGCAGGCCGGGCGCGAGGTTGGGTGTGGCGTCCGGGTGTAGGAACGGCAGTACACGACCGCCGCGGTTGTTGAAGCAGTGGTAGTCGGGAATGAGTCCGGTGAAGATGAGACCTGGTCCGCTGTTGATGCTGTGCGTGTGCTGTTCGACGACGAAGATCTGGCCCGGGATTCGGGATTCCCACAGGTCGGTGCGGGGCATGTCCATCAGTCGGCTGTCGGGTAGGATCCATTGCCGGTCGAAGGCGCGGAAGGTCACGCGGACGGGGGTGGGTTCGGTGGTGTGGTCGGATCGGACGGGATGTAGGGTATTCCGGTGGGTGTCCGTACCGGGAAGCGGCTTCTTGGCCTTTTCCGGTGTGGCGTCGCGCCCTTTCTTGAAGAGAAGGTCTTGCTGGTCTGGGTCGGTTTCACCGAGTAGTCTTTTCCAGCGGCGGATGAGGGTGTCCCGGTCTGGGGAGTACACCCAGGTGCGGGTTGGGAACACGCCTGGGGAGTACCAGGGCATCAGCTCTTGGACGGCGGGGTAGGTGTCCCAGCATCCGGTGGCGGCAGCGGTCAGGGGGGCGGTCCAGTCGCTGCGTGCCTCGCGCCATCCGTCATCGTCGAGGCGGATGTGGGTGAGCGCGGCGAACTTGTCGTCCCGCCTGCCCGTGACGGTCCGGTAACGAATCTTCGCTGGCATCTCGTGTGTCGTGTCGGGCGTTCGGAGGAACAGGCCGATGGCCAGGGGCTGGCGGACCCCGGGAAAGACGCGGGTGGGGATGTCGGGGGTCTGGCCTTCGGGCGTCAGGTCGATGATCCACCCTTCGGAGGCGTAGCGGCGCAGGTATTCGCGCATGGCGGTGAACGCCGACCCGGTCAGATAGCCGGAGGTGGAGATGAAGCAGATGATGCCGGTGTCGTGGTGGCTGGTGGATTCCCACACCTTCCAGGTGGCCCACCGCCAGAAGTACACGTACAGATTTTTGATCTTCGCCCGGATCTTTCCGGGTACTCCTGTCAGGAAATCATCGAGGATGGGTGCTTGCCCCTCCCCGCCGTTCTCCACCCAGGCTCCCTCGCCGGCGGCCTGCTCCTTGTAGGGAGGGTTGCCGATGACGACGGTGACAGCGGCGTTCGCCTTGACCTTGTTGGCGCGCTGACGGGACCTGGCGATCGTCTGCAGCGCGGATCCGAGTTCCACCTGCGCAGCGCGTGGATCATCGAGGGTGTCGGTCACGTACAGACGCATGCCCTCTCCCGCCGGTGGTTGCGCTCCGTAGGAAGCGAGTAGGTCCGCCGTGCGCAGCTCCGCGACGGCGAACGGACCCATCTGCATCTCGAACCCGATGAGGCGGCTGGCGACCTGGGAGACCACCCCCGCGACCGCGCCGGGTCCGTCGTCACGTTCCGCAGCGCGCGCAGCGATGTCCAGGATGGTGTGCAGGTAGGTGCCGGTACCCATCGCCGGGTCGACGGTCAGGACGGTCTTGTCGCGGAATCCCGCGGCCTTGCCGAGCCGGGTGACCAGGGCCTCCTCCACCAGGCGCACCATCTGCTCGACCACCTCCCGGGGGGTGTAGTACGAGCCGGACCTCTTGCGCAGGTTGTTGTCGTAGAGCTCGAGGAAATGCTCGTACAGATGCAGGTAGGTGTCCCGGCCGCTGTCGCGTATCCGGGGCCAGTCGACCGCCCCGACGACGCGGACGAGCAGGCTCAGTGTCACGTGGAAGTCGGCGACGACGTCGTCGGTCAAGAGCTGCAGCGCTTTGCCCATGAGGGAGTGGCCGGCGCTGAGACGTGTCCCGACCTGATGGAGTGCCGTGTCCGTGATCGGGATGTTCTCGGTACGTGCAAGCAGGAGTGCGAAGGTCACCGTCTGCGCGTAGCCGTCGGCGAAGGTGATGTTGTCGGCGTGGGGGAAGAGCAGCTTACGCCAGTCTCGGGCGAGCCCGGTGAAGGGCTGGAGATCGGCGTCCGCGCCGGCGGCGACCGCGTGTTCTTCGGCGGTGAGCTGGTCGAGGACCTCGCCGCGGAGCAGCCGGGTCAGCGGGGCGACCGCACGCACGAGCGCACCCACCGAGGTGATCGGCTCGGGATACCAGCGTAGGAAGGCGACCAGCAGCGACTCCAGGCCATCGGGAGCGCGGAGCTGACCGCCTGCGTCCTGCAGAGGGCCGCCGTCGAGGACGATCGGTCCGACGCGTAGGGCTCCGTCGCGGTAGAGCCGCCAGTGCGTGCCGTTCGTGTAGATCAGATTCGGCAGGTCACGCTGCCGGTTCCACTGCTCAAGGTCGTGCCCGGTGAAGCGGTCCGGATCGATGGTCCGGCCAGGAGCCTTCACCTCGATGTAGCCGATCACCGCGCCGGCCACCGTCACCCCGTAGTCGGGACGGACCCTCCGATCAGCGTCCCGCACCTCATCGTGGAAGACCGCCTGCACCCCCAGATGCTGCCCGGCCGCCTTCAGCAGGATCTCAAGCGGGCTGCGGATCGCGGCTTCCCGATCCCCAGGGCCGGCGAGCTTCGCCTTGCATGACACCCCGAACTCACGGACCGCATCCTGAAGCCAACCCGCCGCCGATGGCACACGAACCCCCCGATGTCACCTAGTCGGAGCAAACGTACACTCTCCGACAAAAGTGATCCTCCGCGCAAGAGGCCGGCGACGTTCCGGAGCAGAGGCCGGCCAGCCGCTTGCGTCAACTGGGGCCAGCGGGGTCGTCTGCGGCTTTACCGTGAGTCATGCGTTGGCGGCGACGGGGCAGACCCGGGGAGCTCAGGGGCGGCGAGGCCAGCCCGCCGGGAGCGGTGAGGGAGCGGCAGGCGGAGGCGATCCGGGGCGCGTTGCGGACGGCTGGGTGCGTGGAACGCGGCGACCAGAATGGTGGGTTTGTCGTGCAGGCCCTGGAGGGTCACGAGGCGTTTGTGGTGCGTGCCGACGGTGCGGTGCCTGACCGTCCCGGTGAGGAGCAGCGTTACCGACATGCGCTGGGGGCTGCCGGTTTCGGTGTGGTGACCGGGGTCGATGACAAGGGTGGACTGTGGGTGTGGCCGGCCGGGGTGCGGCCGGTCGTGCCGCGGCCCTCGCCGCGGGAGCTGGCCGAGGATTGGCTACGCACCCTGACGATCAGTGGTGAGCCGGGTATCACCCCGACGCGGGCGGTCGAGTTGATGCATCAGGTCAACCAGCCGCGCAAGCTCGGAGTGCGGATGCGCACCCCGCTGCCTTTGGAGGACGTCCAGGTCCTGGAGGACACGCTGGCCTGGCATGCCGAGGTACGTTCCCGCCAGATCGGGCTGAATCTCCTGGTGGAGGACCTGCTGATCGGCTGGCTGGCCGACGCGACCGGTCAGGACCGCCCGGCGATCGTGCAACGCCTGGCGCTGGAGATCGAGAACATGCTGCCACCAGGCAACGGTTACCTGGCCCCGAAACACCCGGGATGACGTCGCCGACGTGGATGCCGGCAACCAGCCCGCGGGCCGGAATGTCACGCTCGCTCGTGATCGACGGGTGGGGTGTGATGATGACCAGAATCGCGTGGTCGGGACGCGCTCAACCTCAACTCGAAATGGCCATCACGCCCCTACGGAATGCAAATATATAACACCGGCCAGAAGAATTTTGATCGGGTTGTCGCGCGGGCCTAAAAAAGGTATTATTGGAGCCGGTGAGGGGACTCGAACCCCTAGCCGCTCGATTACAAGTCGAGTGCGCTACCAATTGCGCCACACCGGCTGGCATCTTGACGATACCTGATCAGATGCTGTTGGCGGTCGACGCGCCGCGGTTGCCGTGCGGTCGCACCGGACGTGGCGACGCGTGCGGGGGCCGGCTGGGCGATGGTACGGGGCCCGTGGAGGGCGGTTGGGCCTGCGGGGCTTGGGTTCTCGCGGATGGCCGTGGCGGCGGTCCGGCTGTCTGCCGGGCCCCGCCGGGTAGTGAGGAGCGGGGTGTCGTGAGGTTGGCTGTCGTCTCGGCGGGGCCCGGTACTTCCGCGGGTTGCGGGTGGCGTGGGCTGGTCTGAGGACCTCGGATGGAGGCATCTGTGCCCAGGATGCTCCCAGGTGATCATGGGTGCGCCGCCGAGCTCTGGAGCCAAGGATTGGCTGTCTCCGGGACCGGACGGGTTGCCCGTTGGGTCCCCTCCGGGCAGGGGTTCCTTGAGGTGGCTCGGATCTGCATGGAGGAAACAGCGGCCGGAATCCCATAGGGATCCATCAAAATCGACCATAAATTCGTGTCGGCCGATCCGGCGAGCCTTGGATCGACGTCACGGAAAGCCAGCACCAACATCAGGGACAGCCTCTACAAGGGGGTCGCTCGGGCCATCACCTGCAAGTCGCCTAGATCTAGCTTGGATTAGGGCGGAAGTCCCTGGGCCACTTCGTTTCAGCGTCGGTAATCACGCCGCTTAGGCGGGCACCGTACAACTCCGCGTCGGACAGATCGGCCCCAAGAAGCTTGGCGCCGTCAAGGTCGGCTCGGGTGAGGTCAGCGCCTCGGAGATCAGCCCGACTGAAGTCGGTGTTCCGAAGAATCGTATCGGAAAGGGTGGCGCCAGCCAGCTTGGCCTCAGTCAGCCTTGCGCCCGCAAGGTTGGAGTGCGCGAAGCACGTGCGAGGGAGGTCGAATCCGTCCAACTCCGCACCGCGAAGGTCGACTCGCTCCAACTCCGACCAGGCACCATCGATGATCATCGAGCCTCGCTGGAGTACAGCGAGGGCAGCACCGACATCATCGGCGAGGCCACCGTGGAAGCGATTCCGATCCGCCTCCACGTCCGCTTCGGCGCGGTTGGTCGGCCAAGGCGCGTTGCGGCGTACGAAGCCGGTGAGCAGTGCGTGAACATGTCCGCCATAGCGCGGGTCAAGGTCGCACAAGTGCTCCAGGGCATAAATTCCGCCGAACCGGACAGAGGGCACATCACTGGCCAGCTGATCGATCGCTTTGACGAACAGGTCGATGGTCTGTCCCTCGCGATTGACCCGGAGCTGACGCAGGGTCATCGCTGCCCCGAGGAACACCCCGACAAGGGCAAGCAGTCCCCCAAGTCCCTGAAGCAGTGTGGAACGTACGTCGTTCTCGGCTCCCAGCCGCTCCGCCTGCGTCAGCGCCGCTCCGGAGAGATTGTGGCGATCCACGATCCACGTAGGACCGAAGACGACACAAACAGCCAACGTGCTGCCTAGAGTCACGAGGGTGACGAGGGTGACCGCCACTATCTTGACCGGCCTTCGATCGTCCAGACCCATGGCACCCCCTTGACTGTCACGGTCGGCCGCGCGCCGAATGTACCGTCTTGCTCTGCTGGCTGCGGCGCAGTTCGCCGGCTCCGCCGGCCTGGGTCGTCCTCGGTAGAGGCGTTCGTCAAGATCCGCATCGTCAGAAATCGGTCGATGCGGGCGACGTTCGCGACGGCCTCAGCCCAAGCAGGTCGGCAGGGGAAGGTGGAGCGTGGCCGCCGAGCTCCTCCCTGCGGGGGTGGCTTCGGCAGCACCGGCCGGTGAGAATGGTGTGCTGTCCCACCTTGGGCGAGCGCCTCCGCAGTCGCCGGCTCCGCAGGTCGCCCTACGCTCCGCACGGGGACCCGGCCCCAAATCCAACGGACTCCTACGACCTGGCGACAAGATCTCCACGGCGAAGCGAAACAAAGCTCAGAGAATTGATCACGGCTATCAGGTCGTCCTGGAAGGCATCCTCGCGGCGTCCTTCCACTCCGAGGTGATCAGCGGTCTTCTCCAGGCTCACCGGGGGCGCAGCTTCGTGTTCTATCTCGACGTGTGCTTTCGAGGAGACGCTGCGTCGGCACGCCACCCGCCCCCAGGCGGCGGAGTTCAGCGGCGAGGACATGCGGTCAGCAATGCTCCCGAGAGGGAAATCAATCGGGACCGGTCTGCGGGACTCGGCCTGGGTCAGGCAGCCCTGTCGCCTGGCCCAGGCGGGGCGAGCGCCGAGTTGGGTGAGGAGGCGCTCGGCGTGGACAGCGGGGTTGCGGCGGCGGGTGATGTAGTCGGCGCTGAGGTCACGGTAGGGCTGGTCGCGGTCGAGCATGTGGAGCAGTGAGACGAGGATCAAGGTGGGTGCCGGGCCGGGATGAGGCCGCCTGGGTGGAGGAGTTCTGGCGTGAGGGTGCCCGGGGGCTCGACGTCGAGTCGAGCGGAACGCCGACGCCCAGCGCGTCGGGCAACGTTGTCGGTGGGCCGGTCGGCCACCGCGGTGGGACGGCGCGGCTGCGGGTCGGGCCGTTCCTCGAGGACGCCGTGGGCCTGGTCCCTTGCAGGCGCCCGGGATGCCGGCGCGCCTCCGCCGAGAGCTGAGCCGCTTCTTGGCCGACTTCGCCCCGGCGCCCGGCGCCGGCCGCTGTCTCACCCCGCCGCGCGGCCGGTACCCGGCGCAGTGCGTCGCGTTCGACGTGCTCGGCTACCTGCAAGTAGGGCGGGAATTGGGAGTGCGGCACCCCACGATGGGGTAGAAGATCTTGCTTTGAGTTAAGCGCAAACGGTTTCTCAGTCGCCATCCGCAAGTGTTTGTGGGCATGTTCATGCGCCGCATTCGCCGGCCTCGAGCCCGTGGACGCGTGACCAGGAAAATTTGCGCGATAGCAGGCGCTTGGGGGGACGCCCGCCCACTCCAAGCGGCAAATTCGCCTTGACGATGACTCTCCGAATTGGCTTAGATTCTCCCCGTTCTCATCCTTTTGGGATTGGTGGAGGACCTGCCCCCATGCGCTGCCGCCGAAGATTTTCCCTTGCCGCTCTAGCGATCATTGCCGCTTCAGTCCTGATAGGAACGGGTGCCGGGCCCGCTTCTGCCGCGCCACCACCGCCGGCGCCGCTGATCAGAGCCTGTCTGGCAAAAGATGCATCGAACAACGCCTACACGGACGCTGGCTGGTATCGAACGCGCAACCAGTGGTGCCGGAACTCCATCATCCGTGCTGGAGAGACCGGCAAGGGTCCGTCGGGGACCATGGCTGCGGCGGTCTCCATAGGTGTGACCACGTCGCCGACGGATCTCAGCGTGCACGTTGACATGCACATACAGCCGATCAGCTCGACGGGAACGTTGACCAACGCCTTCCTCGACGTCGAGCTCCCCTGCGCGGGGTGCACTGCCACGGGCGTGACCAACGGGCGTGGGGCCCTGCTGTCCGGGTGGACCGCCGACGGCAACACCACCTTCGAATTCACGGCAGCCCTGGGTACCGGCGTGGACAAGGTCGCAACCCACGCCTTCCACCCCCGCTTCCTCCTCGACCGCGGTCGACTGGTGAAGGAGTCCACGGGCACCTACTTCCGGTGCGACGCCGCCACCTACATCAGCGCCGGGGCGGTCCCCGGATGTGTCTTCCCGCAGACCCATCCAACCCTGACCTACGACGCTAAGGAGCGGCCGAACGCCAAGAACACCATTGCTCACATCCGGCAGGCACTCACCCAGCCGAACTCGACGCAGCCGGCATGGACAGGCGCCGACGCGGGAAAGAAGACGATCCCGTCCGTGTTGCATCGCCAGACTTCCAAGAGCAAGAACCGCGCGAACAACAGAGCCGCCGCCGCCGTGTGTCGGACAATCGATCCGGTCTACGTCAGCAAGGGGAACGACTGTGACGAGTTCCCCTTCGAATCGACCGCGGAAGGCGCGGCCAAGGGAGACAGAAGATTCTCTGCCCTCCCGGTCCCGCTCGGCGACAACCGGAGCGCGGGGAGCACGCTCGGACATTTCTACACCGACCTGCGGGTGCTGGAGGGAGAAGAGTTCCACGTAGCGGTCCCACGCTAGCCCGGGGTGGTTGCCGGCCAGCGCACCGGGAGGTCCTCGGCGCGCTGGTCGGGTTGTCTGCGATAATAATGAACATGGACAATCCTGCCCTGCTTGCTGCATATGAGGACGAGATTGATGTCGAGTACAGCCAGTTTCTCGTGAAGGACGAGGGCATGGCGTGGCTGACGGACAGCAATCTCGCCGCCCCCGAACCGCCCCTCGCCGCAGACGAACTCCTCCGGACCGGCGTGGACTGGATCTGTGTCGGAAGCAACGCGCAGGACCACACCGCGCACGCGCGACTTGAGTCGTGGCGGGGTGAGCCGGGCCGCCAGGACGGCTGGGAGCTGACTGAGGACTTCGACTTCACGGCGACCTCCGGGAGACTGCTGCTCGACACCCTCACCACAGGGCCGGCCTCCGTGGACGAGCGTCTGACGCTGCCCTCACCCGGCCGGTATCGAGGCCGGGCGTACTCCCGCGGTCGAGCCGATGCACGCCAGGCCCTCGCGGAGACTTTCGACGTGCCCGACGGCACGGAGACCTATCTGATCCAGTTCTGGGGCGCATGACCGCAGCGGGACGACCGCTTCGCTGGCGGCAGCTGAGGCTCCTCGGCGGCATGACACCGTCGGTGACCCAGGCCGCACCGCTACCGGTGGCCGCCGCGAACGTGCGCCACCCGATCGCGGGTGAGGCCGGTGGACGCTGGCGCGGGCCCCCGTGCCGGTCGTGGCCGAGTTCCTCGTCGGCCGCGCGAGCGAGGGCGGCCGTCTGCGGCACCCGCGCGATTCGCGCGGCTGCGGCTGGAGCTGTTCTTACCACGGAATCCGCTGCGGCAAGAACGAAGAGGGGCCAGTCATCTTGTCGAGGAACCGGCGCCCACGTGGAGTGAGCGGCTCTACCGGCTGCCGCATCCCGAGCCGGACGGATTTCCGTGGGATACAGCGGCACCGGGCCGACGGCCGTGGCCGTCCTTTCGGACGCCCTCGATGTCGGCGGGGTGACCGCGCCAGCTCAACTACCCTGATATCGATTTTTCCTGACCGTCTATGTGAGCCGTTCAGGGCTGGTGCAGGGCCCCAGCTTCGCCATCGGGACGGGCTGCTCGCCGGCTGATTCGTGAGTGATCGGATCTGGGGGGCGACCTGCGGTTGATTATCTCGCCGCTGTATCGGTTGACCAGATTATGATGGCGCGATCGCTGCCGGTGGAGGCGAGCAGGGTGCGCCCGTCGGGCAGCGAGAGGCTACTCAAAGCGAACACCGTGCCGGTGTGACCGGTGAGGGGTCCGCCTTCGGCCCGTCCGCTGGCCAGGTCCCATAGTCGCACCACCCGGTCGCGGCCGGCGGAGGCAAGAAGGGTGCGTCCGTTGGGTAGGGAGACGCTGGCCAGGGCGAGTATCGGGCCGGTATGACCGGTCAGGTGTGGGCCGGCAGCTTGTTCATGGGCCGGGTCCCACAGCCGCACTGTTCCGCCGCTGCTGCCGGTGGCGAGGAGGGCGCGCCCGTCGGGTAGGGAGACCCTGGCCAGGGCGAGCACCACGTCTGTGTCGCCGATGAGGGAATTGCCTTTGGGCTCTCCACTGGCCGGGTCCCATAGCCGCACCGCGCTGCCGTCGCCGGTGGCGAGGAGGGCGCGCCCGTCGGGTAGGGAGACGCTGGCCAGGGCCTCCACTGGGCCGGTGTGGCGGATCAGGGGTGGGCCGGCCTCCTGTCCGCTGGCCGGGTCCCACAGCCGCACCGTCTCGTCGTGGCTGCCGGTGGCGAGCAGGGTGCGTCCGTCGGGCAAGGA
>NZ_FZMO01000108.1 GCF_900197875.1 Frankia canadensis
CAGCCCCCGCAACCCCCGCCGGCGACCCCGCGTACCGCGACGACCCGACACATCCCGCTGCCACGAACCCGCCGCGGCAACGACCGTGGAGATCAAAGTCGAGGCGCGACCCAACGGGGGGACGGTTCGGCGGGCGGGTGAGGGTGGGTGCGGCCCGGTGACGCGACCGGGGCAGGGGTGCCACCGGTCGACGTCAGGTGCCACCGGTCGGCGCCAGCGCAAGGGGCTCGAATCCGCGGAACGCGGTCAGGCGGTCAGTGGGGCGTGGTGGGGCCAGGGTGAACGCGAAGCCGACGCCGTCAGTTGAGCGACGGCGTGTGGCGGGCCAGGGTGAAGGTGAAGCCGAGGCCGTCCTCGTCGGCAGGCAGTTCCGCGGCGGCGGGGGTGAGGTCGGGCGCCTCGGCGAAGGTGGTCGCGAGGACCTCGTCGGCGACGGTGGCGCCGTGCGTGCGCAGGGCGAGCGCGGTGTCCTCGCGAGTCGCCGACCAGCGGATGTCGACCCGGTCGGTGATCTCCAGACCGGCTGCCTTGCGGGCGTCCTGGAGCACCCGGACGACGTCACGGGCCAGGCCCGCCCGCGCCAGGTCCGGCGTGATCTCCAGGTCCAGGGCCACCGACAGGCCGGACTCGGCGGTGACGGCCCAACCCTGCCGCGGCGTCTCGGTGATGATCAGATCTTCCCCGGACAGGTCGATGGTCTCGCCGTCCAGGGTGATGGTGAGGCGACCGTCGACGGGGGTGCCGGCGGTGGTGATCGCGGCGGCGACGGCCTTCGTGCGGTTGCCGAAGCGCCGGCCCAGGGCGCGGAAGTTCGGCTTCACGGTGATGTCGACGACGTCGGAGGTCGCCGGCTCCACGACGCTGACGTTGAGTTCCTCGGCGATCTGGTCGCGCAGCTCGGCGGTGAGGGTGTCGAAGGCGGCGGCGCCGACGACCGCGCGCGGCAGCGGCTGGCGGGTGCGCACCCCGCTGGACGCCCGCGCCGCCCGGCCCAGCTCGACGATCCGGCGGACGAGGTCCATCTGCGCCGACAGCTCCGGCGAGCGCAGCCCGTCGGGCAGCGTCGGCCAGGCCGCCAGGTGCACCGAGTCCGGGGCCTGCGGGGAGGCGTCGGCGAACAGCCGCGCCCACAGCCAGTCGGTGAGGAACGGCGTGAACGGCGCCATCACCCGGGTCAGCGCGTCCAGGCAGGTGTGCAGGGTGTCGAGCGCGTCCGGGTCGCCGGCCCAGAAGCGGCGCCGGGAGCGGCGGACGTACCAGTTGGACAGGTCGTCGACGAACCGGGAGATGCGCCGCCCGGCACGCAGCGAGTCGAAGCCGGCCAGCGCCTCGTCCACCTCGGCGACGGTGTCGGCGAGCTCGGACAGCGCCCACCGGTCCAGCACGTGCCGGTCGGCGGCCGGCGTCGGCGCCTGCGCGCCGGAGCCCGGGCGCCAGCCGGCGGCGCCGGCGTACAGGGCGAAGAACGACGCGGTGTTCCAGTAGGTCAGCAGCACGCGGCGGACGATGTCCTCGATCGCCTCGTGGCCGACGCGGCGGTCCGCCCACGGCGAGCCGCCGGCGAGCATCAGCCAGCGCACCGCGTCCGCGCCGTGCCGCTCGAACAGCTCGAACGGGTCGAGGACGTTGCCGACGTGCTTGCTCATCTTGCGGCCGTCCGCGTCGAGCAGCAGGCCCAGGCACAGCACCGTCTCGTAGGAGGAGCGGTCGAACACCAGGGTGCCGATCGCCATCAGGGTGTAGAACCAGCCGCGGGTCTGGTCGATCGCCTCGCAGATGTACTGCGCCGGGTACTGGCGGGCGAACTCCTCGGCGCCCTGGTGCGGAGCGCCCCACTGGGCGAACGGCATCGCGCCGCTGTCGTACCAGACGTCGATCACCTCGGGCACCCGCCGGGCCGTCGCGGCGCACGTCGGGCAGGGCAGGGTGACGTCGTCGACGAAGGGGCGGTGCGGGTCGAGGGCGACGAGGTCGCGGCCGGCGAGCTCGGACAGCTCGGCGAGCGAGCCGACGCAGACGAGGTGGGCCGGGTCGGCCTCGCAGCGCCAGACCGGCAGCGGCGTGCCCCAGTAGCGGTTGCGGGACAGCGCCCAGTCGACGTTGCCGCGCAGCCACTCGCCGTAGCGGCCGTCGCGGATCCGCCCGGGGTGCCAGTCGGTGGCCGCGTTCTGCGCCATCAGCTGGTCGCGGATGGCCGTGGTGCGGATGTACCAGGACGGCAGCGGATAGTAGATCAGCGGCGTGTGGCAGCGCCAGCAGTGCGGGTAGCTGTGCGTGTAGGTCAGCGCCCGCCACAGCCGGCCGCGGGCGCGCAGGTCCGCGGTCAGCGGGGCGTCGGCGTCCTTGAAGAACTGGCCGCCGACGAGCGGCGTACTGGAGAGGAAGCGGCCGTCGGTGCCGACCGGGTTGACCACCGGCAGGCCCGCGGCCCGGCAGACCGCGAGGTCCTCGGCGCCGAACGCGGGAGACTGGTGCACGAGGCCGGTGCCATCCGTGGTCGTCACGTAGTCGGCGAGCACGACGGTGTGCGGCGTGCCGGTGCCGGTGGCGAACAGCGCGGCGTCGAGCAGCTCGAACGGGCGGGCGTAGCGGGCGCCGGCGAGCGCGCTGCCGCGGAAGCGCTCCAGAACCTCGGCGTCCTCGCCGACCGCCGCCCCCACCAGCGGCTGCGCGACGACGAACAGCTCCCCGCCGCCTGCCGCGGCCTCGCTCCCGCCGGCCGAGCCGCCGCCGGCTCGGACCAGCGCGTACTCGACGTCCGGGTGCACGGCGACGGCGGTGTTCGACACCAGCGTCCACGGCGTCGTCGTCCACACCAGCAGTTCCGCACCGCGCTCGGCGAGGCCGAGGGAGTCGGCCACGAGCGGGAAGCGGACGTAGACCGACGGGTCGTCGACGTCGGCGTAGCCCTGGGAGACCTCGTGGTCGGACAGCGGCGTCTCGTCGCGCGGGCAGTAGGGGGTGACGCGGAAGTCCTCGACCAGCAGGCCCTTGTCGAAGATCTGCTTGAGTGACCACCAGACGCTCTCGATGTAGCTGGTGTCCATCGTGCGGTAGGCGCCGTCGAGGTCGACCCAGTAGCCCATCCGCTCGGTCATCGCGGAGAAGTCCGCGACGTGGCGCAGCACCGATTCGCGGCAGCGGGCGTTGAACTCGGCGATCCCGTAGTCCTCGATGTCGTTCTTGCTGGTGAAGCCGAGTTCCTTCTCCACCGCGAGCTCGACGGGCAGGCCGTGGCAGTCCCAGCCGGCGCGGCGGGGGACGTGGAAGCCCTTCATCGTCCGGTAGCGGGGGAAGAGGTCCTTGAAGACCCGGGCCTCGACGTGGTGGGCGCCGGGCTTGCCGTTCGCCGTCGGCGGGCCCTCGTAGAAGACCCACAGCGGACGCTCGGCGCTCGCCTCCAGCGACCGGTGGAAGACCTTGGTGTCGCGCCAGCGGGCCAGCGTCTCGCGCTCGAGCGCGGGCAGGTCCACCTGCGCGGGCAGGGGCGCGTAGGACGGGGTGCGCGGGGCGGTGTTCATCGTGGCGGACCTGCGTCTTCCTCGGTCGTCGTGCTCGCTCCGTCGGTGGCCAACGGAGGGACGACGCCACACCGGCCCCGCCTGACGCCGACGCCCGGACGGCCGACCGGCCCACCTGGCCGGCACCGCCACGACGCCCGCCAGGAGAACGGTGGGTACCGCGGTACCACCCTCCTTGCGCGCCCCTCGGCGCCGGACTGCCTCCCGCCACCGTGGGCGGGAGCCGGACCCGGGGGACGGCCGCTTCATGGCGCGCGCGACGGCCGGATCTACTGGGGCGCCGCCGGCCACAGCCGCCGAGAACCCGTTCTGCCGGCGACTCGGGGGTGATCTTCGCGGCGCGCTGGCCACCGGGCTTCCACCAACCCCGGCTCGCTCCGGCTGCGCCCGCCGCTACTCGTCCCCGTCGACGCCCTGCCGCGTGCTCGCCCAGTGTACAAGCGTCCTTGCGGGGCGCAGAGCGGGGCGAACGGCTCCTCCGCCGGCCCGGGGCGGCCCGTACAGTGGTTCAGATGGGGGAGGCGACGACCATCGGGAGCAGTGTGTCCGAAGATCCCGGCGGCCGCGGGGCGGCCGTCACGAGGGGTCGGTCCGCGCCGTCCGCCTCCCGGCGCCCCATTGCCGCGCTGGTGCTGATCGGCGCGTCGATCCTGGTGTTCGACATCGTGACCAAGCACATCGCGGTGGCCACCCTGTCCGACCGCGGCCCGGTCAAGATCATTCCTGGTGTGCTCGACCTGGAGCTCACCCGCAACTCGGGCGCCGCGTTCAGCCTCGCCGGCGGGGCGACGGTGGTGCTCAGCCTGGTGGCGCTCGTCGTGATCGCGGTGGTCGTCTTCACCGCCCGGCGGCTGCGCTCGGCGGGCTGGGCGGCGGTTCTCGGGGCGCTGCTCGGTGGCGCGCTCGGCAACCTCGTCGACCGGATCTTCCGCGCTCCCGGGCCGCTGCGCGGGCATGTCGTCGACTTCGTCTACCTGCACCACTGGCCGATCTTCAACGCGGCGGACACGGCGATCGTCTGCGGCGGCATCCTGGCCATGGTGCTGTCCCTGCGCGGCATCGGCCTGGACGGCACGCCCATCGGTGAACCAGCCCCGCGAGCCGGATCCGCCGACCCCGCCGAGTCCCTCGACCGTGCCGACGCCATCGACCGCGCTGCGTCGACGGACCGCGCTGCGTCGGTCGACCGTGCTGCGTCGGTCGACGGTGCCGAGGCCGGTGAACGGGCCGAACTCGCCAAACGCGGCGCGGACGGCGAGCGGGGCGAGGCGAGCCGGCGGCCGGGGCCGTGACCGCGGGCGGAGACCTGCGCGCCGTACCGGTGCCGGACGGACTCGACGGCATTCGCCTCGACGCGGCGATCGCCCGCATGTTCGGGCTGTCCCGCACCGCCGCGGCCACCCTCGTCGACGACGGGCAGGCGAGCATCGACGGGCGGGTCCGCGGCCGGTCCGACCGGGTGCACGGCGGGGCCTGGCTGGAGGTGCGCCTGCCCGCGCCGCCGCGGCCGGTCACCCTGGAGGCCACCCCGGTCGAGGGCCTCGGCATCCTGCACGACGACGACGACATCGTGGTCGTGGACAAGCCGGTCGGCGTCGCCGCCCACCCCGCGCCCGGCTTCACCGGCCCGACGGTGATCGGCGCGCTGGCCGCCGCCGGCTACCGCATCGCCACCTCCGGCGCCGCGGAGCGCCAGGGCGTCGTGCACCGCCTCGACGTCGGGACCACCGGCGTCATGGTCATCGCCAAGAGCGAACGCGCCTACACACTGCTCAAGCGGGCGTTCAGGGAGCGCGACGTCGACAAGCGCTACCGCGCCGTCGTGCAGGGCCATCCCGACCCGCTGCGGGGCACCGTCGACGCGCCGATCGACCGCCATCCCCGCCGCCCGGGCCTGTTCGCCGTCGTGGCGGACGGCAAGCCCAGCGTCACCCACTACGACCTGATCGAGGCGTTCCGGGCGGCGTCGCTGCTGTCGATCCGCCTGGAGACGGGCCGCACCCACCAGATCCGCGTGCACATGTCGGCGTTGCGCCACCCCTGCGTCGGCGACCTCGCCTACGGCGCCGACCCGACGCTCGCCGGTCGGCTCGGCCTCACCCGGCAGTGGCTGCACGCGGCGCACCTGTCCTTCGAGCATCCCGGGTACGGCGGTCGCGTCACGTTCACCAGCCCGGATCCGGCGGATCTGGCCGAGGCGGTGGAAAGGCTCAGGGAGCACGCATGACCGAGTCGGTGGTGGCGGACGAGCCGCTCCCGTCGCCCCACGACGCCACGCCGCCCGTCGGCGCCCGCTCGGTGGTCGATGTCGCCGTGCCGAGTGCTCCTGCGCCGTCGGCCGACTCCCTGACGCTGGCTGTCGCGTCGGGGACCGAGGGGTCGGGGACCGGGGCGGTTCCCGCGACCGACGTCCCCACGACCACCGACCGACCCGCGTCCGAGGCCGTGTCCGTCCTGGTCGACATCGTTCAGGCGGCCGTCGACCAGAAGGACGGGGACTCCGGCGGGGAGGTGGCCCGCGGCGCGGTGGACGACGGCGTCGACGCCGTGGTCGACCGGCTCGACGCCGCCGCGCTGCCCGTGCTGTATCGCGCCACCCACGCCGCCCGCACCCAGCTTGTGGGCACCACCGACAGAGAGGTGGCACGGGCGCGGCGGCTCGCGGCCCGGTGGCGTCCCGCTCGGGCGTCCGGGGCCGAATCGGCCGAGGCAGGGGCGGCGAGCGGCCCGCCGGCGCTGCTGGAGGCGGTCGGGGTCGGCCGGGGCGGCGTGGTGGACCGGGGAGCGCGGGCGCTGGTCCTCGGCCTCGTCGCGCTGATCGTGGTGAGTGCGACGGCGGCGATGCTGCAGAGCGTCGACCACGACCGCACGCCGGGCACGCCAGCGCCGTCGGACGCCGCGTCCAGGACGTCGCCATCGGCGCCGGCGGCCGCGGCACCGGTGACGCCGACGGTGACGATCGGCCCGGGCGCGCGCGACGCGGTCGGCGAGTACGTCGGCGCGAGCCGGCAGAACCTCGCCGCGCTGACCGCGGCGGCACCCGGGGCCGACCTGTACGCCGTCGCCAGCCTGACCGAGGCCGTCACCCCCGGTGGCCTGCTGGCCGTCTTCGGTGGCTACCGCATCGTCGAGGTGTTCTTCAGCGCCGGTGTCCTCGGGGAGGTCGAGGCGGCGACCGTGCGCGACCCGGTCGGCGATGTGCAGGCGGCGTTCGCCTCGGCGGCGGCCCAGGCCCAGGCCCGGGCGGCCGCGGACGAGCGGGCGGGGGACGCGAACGCCGACGAGCGGGACCGGCGGGCGGCCGCCGAGCTGCGGGCCGGCTGTGCCTGTCTGTTCGCCGCCGTGGTCCGGGCGCCGGCCGGCCGGCTGACGCAGCTCGCGGCCGATCCCCGGACGCGGGTCGTCGATCCGGCGCCGCCCGGCATCGCGCCGCCGAGTGTGACCTTCCTCCCACTGTCGCCGGATAGGCGCTGACCAGGGGCGGGCCGTCCCGCATTATCTGGCCGGATCGGTGACATCCCGCGGGCATGCCGGGGGATCACCCCGACCATCGTCCTCGGGAGCCCCGCGACCGCCGGCCCGCGGCCACGGGGGAGGATGACCGGGACGGCACGCGGGGACGGCGTCGCGGCGGCGGCACGACGACGCGGCGGCACGGAAGACCGGAAGACCGGAAGACACGGCGACGGCACGACGACGACACGACGACACGACGACGACAAGGAGTCCAGGGGTGAAGCTGGCGAAAGGCACCCGGGAGGTCTTCGACGCGGAGAGCCTGCTCGAGGAGTACCTCGGGCCGCGCAAGCGGGGCCTGCGCTATGCCTACCCCTACTACGACGGGCTGGTCACCAACAACGACCCCGATCTGCTCTGCACGGGCGACCTGCTCGCCCCCTGCCTGCTCGGCGTGCACGTCGACGTCGACCGGATGCACACGCTGACCGCGCTGATGCCGCTGCTGCAGCGGGCGCTGGACAGGCTGCCCCCCGGCATCGACCTCATCGAGGCCGACGAGGTCACCCTCGACCTCGTCGCCGCGCTCTACGACCCGCTCGATGACCCCGACGTCTCCGACCGCGACGTCAAGGGCTCGCTCATCGCCAAGGTCCTGCACCGCAAGCGGCCGGCGCTCGTCCCCCTCTTCGACTCGAAGGTGCGGATCTTCTACCAGCACGAGGACTGCGTGCCGCCGTCGCCGCGCGACGGGCGCAGCTGGCGGCAGTACATGGAGCTGCTGGTCCGCGCGATGCAGTACGACCTGAGGGAGAACGCCGAGGAGTTCCGCCGCCTCGCCGCGCTGGTCCCCGCGGGCGGTCCGCCGGCCACCCCGCTGCGGATGCTCGACGTCGTCGTGTGGATGAGCAGCGCGGTCTGAGGACGGCCGAGGAGTCGACGGGCCGCGCGGTGTGAGGCGTCCCCGCCCACCGGTCGGGCCATCGCGCCGGCCCGGCTGCGAGAATGGGGACGTGCTGAGCTACGCCGTCCGCGGGCTCACCCGTCGACACGGAGTGGGTGAGCACTCCGTCCTCGCCAACGACCGGATCGACCTGGACGTCCGCCAGGGCGAGGTGTTCGGCGTCCTCGGGCCCAACGGCGCCGGCAAGACCACGCTGGTCCGCCAGCTCATGGGGTTGCTGCGGCCCGACGCCGGCACGATCACCATGTTCGGGCGGGATGTCCGCGCCGAGCCCGGCCTGCCCGCCCGCCTGGCTGGCTACCTCGGCCAGGGCGATCTCGCCCTGGCCGAGCTGCCGGTCGGCACCGCGGTGGCGACGACCGCGCGGATGCGCGGGCTGTCCCGCGGCGCGGCCCGCGTGGCCTGCGACGACGTCCTCGACGAGCTCGGCCTGACCGCGGTGGCCGCCCGACCGCTGTCCCGGCTCTCCGGTGGGCAGCGTCGGCTGGCCTGCGTCGCCACGGCGCTCGTCGGCGAGCGCGCGGTGCTCATCCTCGACGAGCCGACCACCGGCCTCGACCCGGTCGCCCGCCGCGCCGTCTGGTCGGCGTTACTGCGCCGCCGTGACGCCGTCGGCACCACGGTGGTGCTGATCACGCACAACGTGCTGGAGGCCGAGTCGGTGCTCGACCGGGTCGCGGTGCTCGAGGCGGGGCGGGTGATCGCCTGTGACACGCCCGGCCAGCTCAAGGCGTCGGTCTCCGGTGACGTCCGGCTCGATCTCGCCTGGCGGCACGAACCGCCGGCCGATGACCCGACCGTCGCGATGCTGGCGGCCCTCGCCACGACCAGCGGCCGCCGCTGGACGGTGCGCCTCGCGCCCGCCGAGGCCCGCGACGCCCTCGGCCGGCTCACCACCGGCGCGGCGTTCGCCGCACTGGACGACTTCAGCCTCGCCACGCCGTCCCTGGAGGACGTGTATCTCACCCTCGGCGGGGCGTCCCGAGACCTGGAGCGGACTTGAGCGTGACCCACAGCTGTCCGGGCCACCAGACGTGGTCCCGATGACGGTCGTCCCCGACGCGCGCGACCTGGCCGCCGCCACGATGCCACCCGTGCCTCGCACCCCCGACTCCGCGACTACGACTACGGCCTCGCCCGCGGCCCCGGCCCCCGCGTCGGCGCCGGGGGTGGATGCGGCCCCGAAGGACGCCTCGCCCGCCGGGACGGCGCCGCCGGTGATCCCGCCGGCCACGTCGTTCGCGGCGGCGTTCGGGGCCGTGTTCCGCGGGCAGCTCGCCCGGTCGAAGGTCGGGCGGATCCCGCTGCTGTTCGTCGCGTCGTTCCAGTCGATCGGCATCCTCGTCCTGCTGCGCGGCATCCTCGACGTCGGCGACACGACCGCCGCCGGTCAGGTCGTGGCGGGGTCCACCGTGCTGGTGGTCGCGTTCGTGGCGCTCAACCTGCTGGCACAGCGCTTCGGCGCGCTGCGCGCGGCCGGCGCCCTCGACTACTACCTGACCCTGCCGGTGCCCCCGGCGGCCGTCGTGCTCGGCACCGCCGCCTCCTACGCCGCCTTCGCCGCGCCCGGCACACTCATCACGGCCGTGTCAGGCAGCCTGCTCTACGGCCTGTCGCTGTCCGGGCTGTGGCTGCTGCTGCCCGTCGTCGTGCTGGCCGGGGTATGCCTGTCCGGCCTCGGGGCCGCCGTCGGCCTGCTGGCTCCGCGCCCGGAGCTCGCGACCATCGCCGGCCAGCTCGGCATGAGCATCGTGCTCTTCCTCGGGGTGATCCCCGCCGATCGGCTGCCCGAGGTCGGCCGGATCGCCCGCGACGCGCTGCCGAGCACCTACGCCGTGGACGCGCTGGCCGCCGCCTTCCAGCCGCACGTCGACTGGGCGATGGTGGTCGCCAACCTGGCCGTGTGCGCCGCCGTCGGGATCGCGGCGCTGGCCGTCGCGGTGATGGCGCTGCGCCGCGTCGGCACCTCCTGAGCCGACGCCTCCGGGGACCTGCCCGAACCCGGGGGATCTCCCGCCGCCCGCGCTACCAGCGCGGCGACGAGACCACTGTCGGCCTACTCTGATCGGGGCGGTGTACCGACACGGTAGTGTCGACCGTCTGCGGGTGAGCGGTCACGCGGCGCCCGCCCAGTGCGAACGCAGCTGACCTCTCCGGCGAAACGGGCGACGTGACGGATCAAGCAGCAGGCTTCCGCGAGGTCCCGGCGGACCGCGCCGGAGCCGCCGTGCCCCCGGCATCGTCGTCGTCCCCGGCATCGTGGTCGTCCCCGGCATCATCGTCCTCCTCGTCCGTGGCCGGCCCGCCGCCGGAGTCCCCGTTCTCGTCCCCGTTCTCGTTCGACCCGGCCGCGGCCGGGTCGCCGCCCGTGCCGCCCTCCGCGGGGCCGCCGACGGGCGCGGCGTCCGCCGGGCTGCCGGTGGTGGGCCGGCGCAGCCTGCTCGCCGGGCTGATCTGCGCGGCGGCGATGGCCGTCGCCGGCTTCCCGCTCGGCCTGCTGTGGGCAGCCGTGGCCCCGCATATCGACCTGGCCAACGCGTTGGCGGGTAACGAGTCGGCGTTCGCGGTGCAGAGCGATGTCGACGCGCGCTTCGGTCTGATCTGTGTGGTCGCCGGTGTGATCGGCGGCGCGGCGGCGTTCTGGCGGGTGCGGGACGCGGGCTGGCCGGTGCCGCTCGGCCTCGCGGCGGGCGGCTTCGGTGGCGCGCTCATCGCCGGCTGGATCGGCCATCTGCGCCGCTCCTCGGCCGCGCTGCACGGCCTGCCGAAGGACGCCTCTCCGGTGCTGGTGGACCTGGTCGACGTGCGGGTCCGCGCGCACGGGCTCTACCTGGTGATGCCGGTCGCCGCCCTGGTCGTCCTCGCCGTCGCCCTGTGGGTGACGTCCTGGCCGGCCGCTCGCGGCCGCTCCCGGGGTGACCGCCGCCCGCGGCTGCTCGGCGCCGAACCGCCGGGGCCCGGTCCCGCGGGCGCAGGCCCGGGTACCGCCGCCGGGGCCGGTCCGGCGGCGCGCGGTCCGGCAATGGGCCGTCCGGGCGTGGGCGGACCGGGGATCGGCATCGCCGGCGACTCGGACGGGGCTGGCGAAACGGCAGGGGAGCCGCCAGGTCGGGACGTTCCCTGAGAGACCGCGGCCGAGGTGAATATCGTGGCGGCATGGGATTGCTGGGGGACCTGATCAGGACCGTGTCCGACCTGCTGTCGAGCGGTCGGCGCGGTGAGGCACCCTCGCGGGAGGGCGGACGGGAGGGCGGTCGGCGTCCGACCGCACCGTCGACGACCCGTGCGACCGCGCCACCGCGGGCCCGTTCCGCCTCTCCCTCCTCGGTGGCCGCGCGTCGTCGCCCGACCCGGCAGCGGGCGCGGCCGTCCCGCGCGAACGCGGAGGTCTCGCCGGGCGAGTCCGGGCCGAACGCCACCGTGGAGGTCGATCCGGGTGGCATCGGGCCGGTGCGGATGAGCTACTCGCCGCAGTCGGACGGGGCTCCGGATCCCGGCGAGATCGTCTGGACGTGGGTGCCGTTCGAGGAGAACGACGGGCGGGGCAAGGACCGGCCGGTGCTCGTGGTGGCTGTCGAGCCCGCGGGCACCTGTCTGGCCGTGCAGCTGACCAGCAGGAACCATGACGGGGACGGCGACTTCGTGTCCGTCGGCGCGGGCGGATGGGACGGCGAGCACCGACCGTCCTGGGTCAACCTGGAGCGGGTGATCCGGGTGCACGAGGACGGGATGCGCCGCGAGTCGACGGCCCTGCCACGCGAGCCGTTCGAGCGGGTCACGGACCGGCTGAGCCAGCGCTACGGCTGGCCCACGGCCTAGTTCGGGCTGGGGTCGACGCGGCGCAGCTCGCTGGAGCCGATGGTGGTGATCTGCTTGAGCAGGCCCACCTCCCGGCGCAGCAGCGCCCGCTCGACGCGCAGCCGGCTGGCGGCGTCGGGCGTCGCGAGCAGGTTCTGCCGCTCGGTGAGGTCGGTGACGGCCGCGGCGGCGATCACGTAGGACAGGGCGATCGGGTCGTCCGGCAGGTCCGGCAGGGAGATCTGGACGGTGCCGGTGTCGGCCAGACCCTGCGCGTAGGCGCGCATGAGCCGCTGCACGGGCGGGACGGCCTCCCGCGCCGCCGCGGCATCGCCGATCTCGTCGGGCAGGAACTCCACCTCGCCGAGCAGATAGGGCGCACTGTGCTGGTCCACCTCGCCGACGCGGAAGCGCCGCCCGCCGACGGTGATCAGGGAGAACCGGCCGTCCGGATGCTCCTGGACGCGGCGCACCACCGCGGTGCAGCCCACCTGGTGCAGCGACGGCAGCGCCGGGCCCACCTCGCGGCCTCGGCGGATCGCCACCACCCCGAACTGGCGGACCTCGTCCTCCGGCTGGGCCAGCAGCTCGCGGACCAGCGCGCGGTAGCGCTCCTCGAAGATCTCCAACGGGAGCACCAGCCCGGGCAGCAGGACAGTGCCGAGCGGGAACAACGCCAGCCGCGTGCTCATCCCGGTGTGCTCCCTCCCCGCAGCCCCGCGAGCCCGTCCCGCGCCCGCTGGTGTGATTCTCCCCGACGCGGGGCCCCGCGGTCGCGTGACATCGGCGACCCGGGGTGGTGCCACCGGGCGGAAGG
>NZ_FZMO01000171.1 GCF_900197875.1 Frankia canadensis
CACCGGACCCCACCGCCCCACCGGACCCCACGGCCGTGCACGCGGCCAACGAGGCGTTCGCCGAGATCCTTTTCTCACCCGAGGGCAGGGCCGACCCGTACTCGCGCTACCGCCGGCTGCGCGAGGCCGTCCCCGTCCATCACAGCGCGATGGGGATCTGGGCGCTCACCCGCTTCGACGACGTCAACGACACGCTGCGCAGCAGGCAGGTCGGCAAGGACGTGCGCCGCTTCATGGCCGGGCGGTTCAGCGGCGACTGGGAACAGCACCCGGCGCTGCGCAAGCTGGCCGCCGCCATGCTGTGGGCGGACCCGCCGGAGCACACCCGGCTGCGCCGGATCGTCAACCGGGTGTTCACCACGAAGCGGGTGGAGGAGCACCGGGCCGCCATCCGGCGCCGCACCGAGGAGCTGATCGCCCCGATCGCCGAGGCCGGCGGCGGCGACATCTGCAACGAACTCTGCTTCCCCCTCCCGCTGGGCGTCGTCGCCGGCCTGATCGGGATCCCGCTGGACGAGGCCCCGATCCTGCGCGAGCCGATCCGCGACTTCCAGCGCACCTTCGAGCTGGGCATGACCGCGACCGAGCTGCGCCGGGCCGACGAGGCGGCGGAGTTCCTCGACGGCTACTACGGGGAGCTGGTCCGGCAGAAGACCCGCCAGCCCGGCGACGATCTGCTGTCCGCGCTGATCGGGGTCCGCGACGGCGACGACAAGCTCAGCTTCGACGAGCTCGTCCAGATGTGCCACATGATCGTGGCCGCGGGCAGCGAGACGACGACGTACTTCCTCACCAACGGCATCCGCCTGTTCGCCGAGCATCCCGACCAGGCCGACCGGGTGCGCGCCGACCCGTCTCTGCTGGACCCGGCGATCGACGAGGTGCTGCGGTACGACCCGCCCGCGCACATGGTCCCCCGCACGACCAGCGAGGCGGTTCGGATCGGCGGCGTCGAGCTGCCCGCCGGCGCGCGGATCATGGCCCTGATCGCGGCCGCCAACCGCGACCCGGCGAAGTTCACCGATCCGGACGCCTTCGACGTCACCCGCCGGCAGGGGCCGTCGATCTCGTTCGGCGCGGGCATCCACGTCTGTCCCGGCTGGCGGCTCGCCCGGCTGCAGGCGGAGGTCGTCTTCCCGGTCGTGCTGCACCGCCTGGACGGCCTGGAGATCGCCGCTCCCCTGCGCCACCGTGCCCGGGTCGCCTTCCCCCAGGTCGAGGAACTGCGGGTGCGCTTTCGCGGCTACCGGACGGAAGCCACATGACCACCGGGACCACCGGGACCACCGGGAGCGCCGGGCCCCGGCTGCGGTTCCTGTCCGGGGAGTACCTGGCCGCGCTGGAGAGCCTGGCCTCGGCCAGCCAGCCGAACATGCCGGCGGTGAACGTGCGGCTGCAGTTCCACGCCACCGACACCCCCGAGGGTCGCGTCGACTACTACCTGCTGATCGAGAAGGGCGTCATCGTCCGGGCGGGGCGCGGCGAGCTGGACCGCGCCGACCTCGCGATCACCGCCACCTACCGGGACCTGGTCGACTTCCAGACCGGCGAGCTGCACGCGGCCACCGCGTTCGTGACCGGGCAGTTCGCCGTCGCCGGGGACAAGGCGAAGCTGCTGGAGCTGATGCTCGTGCTGCAGTCCGGCTCCTACCACCGGTTCACCGCCGACCTCTCCGCCAGGACCATCTGGTGACGGCGGCGGTCCCAGGCCCGACGGCGGTCCCAGCCTCGACGGCGGCCGTCCCGGCCAGCGACCTCGACCTGTTCGCCCGCGAGACCCTCGCCGATCCGTACCCCGCCTACGCGCGGCTGCGGGACGCGGGCCCGGTCGTCTGGCTGGAACGCCACCGGGTGTGGGCCTTCGCCCGCCACAGCGCCGTGCGATCCGCCCTGCAGGACCACGAGAGGTTCTACTCCTCGGCCGGCACCGGGTACACCGACCTGCGCGGCGGATCGGCCTGGCGCTCGCGCAGCCAGCTGCAGGAGGCCGATCCGCCGGAGCACACCCGCGCCCGGCAGGTGATCGCCTCGGTGTTCTCCTCGTCGGTGGGCCGCGACCTGCGCGGCGCCACCCAGGCGGCGGCGCGGCGGCTGGTCCGCGACGCCCTCGCCCGCGGCGAGGTCGACGGCGTCGGCGCGCTCGCCCAGGCCCTGCCGCTCACGGTGTTCGCCGACGGGCTCGGCGTGCCCCGGGAGGGGCGCGCGGAGTTCCTGCCCGCGTTCGCCGAGACCGCGTTCAACCTCAACGGCCCTCCGGGCGAGCTGTTCGACCAGGCGATGGGCCGGGCCCGGACCGTCATGCCGTGGATCGACGAGCATCTCTACCCGGAGAAGCTCAGCCCGGACGGCTGGGGCGCCCAGATCCACGAACGGGCCCTGGCCGACGGCTTCACCCGCGAGCAGGCGGCCGTCCTGGTCCGCGGCATCCTGGTCGCGGGGATGGACACCACGACCAAGGGCCTCGCCGCACTGCTGATGTACCTGGCCGCGGACCCGGGGCTGTACGCCGCGCTGCGCGACGATCCCCGGCTCATCCGGGTCGCGCTCGACGAGGCGGTCCGGCTCGAAACCCCGATCCAGATGTTCTTCCGCACCGCCTCCCGCGCCGTCGACGTGGACGGCGTCACCGTCGGCGCGGGGGATCGGGTCGTCCTGCTGTTCGGGGCGGCGGGGCGCGACCCACGCCGCTGGGAGGAGCCCGAGCGCTTCGACCTCACCCGCGGGCCGGCGGGCAGCCTCGCTTTCGGCTTCGGCATCCACGCCTGCCTCGGCCGGGTGTTCGCCTACGGCCAGGCCGAGGCCCTGGTGGGCGCCCTGCAGCGGGCGTCCGCGGCGCTCGCGCCGGCCGGCCCCGCGCGGTGGCGACTGAACAACACGCTGCGCGGGCTCGGCGAACTCCCGCTGCGCCTGACCACCACCGCCTGACGACCACGGCCTGACACCAGCACGCTCACGCTGACACCAGCACGCTCACGACGGAGAGCCCGAGGGAGACCATCCCTCGGGCTCTCCTGTGCCGTGCTGTTACGAGCCGGGGCGCGATCCCGCCGGTCCCGCGAGGCCGGGCGTGGCGGTGACGTGCCGGCCGGCGTGCGCGAGGGTGGCGCGGCCGTTGCCGCCGAGCGCCTCACGCAGGTGGCGGCGGGCGTCGGCGAGGGTGGACCGTTCGCCGAGCACGGCGCGGGCGGCGGCGGGATCGATCGCGACCGTGTGCGTCGCCGTCACCTCGACCCCGCCGTCCACCTCGGCGAACCGCCACCGTCCGCTGTGGCCCAGCAGCATGCTCGGTGGGACGAGCTGCTTGTAGGCGATGCTCGCGTTCGGCGAGCAGACCCGGACCGAGCAGGTCGTGTGCGCCGACCCGTCGGCGGTGACGGTGTCCATCTCCATGACCTGGATGCCGGGATCCCCCTCGGTCAGGTCGACGCGGGACACGTGCGGGAGCCGCTCGGGCCACAGGTCGGACCTGTACACGAAGTCGTAGACGTCCGGTAGCCGGCCGTCCAGGACCACGGTGTCGGAGAAGGTGTCGATGATCTCGTCGACCGGTTCACCGAGCTCGGCGACGCGCCCGAGGGCGGTCAGTTCCTCGGTGCTGTTGCGGTCGACGGCGGCCCGGATCGTCTCCCGCGCGCCGGGCTCGCTCACCGAGAACGAGTGGTCCAGCACGACCTCGGTCCTGCGGTCGTCGATCGGGCGCAGCGACCAGCCGCCGCCCATGCCGGCGACCGGCGGATTGCTGCGTTCCTGGCGAAAGGTGACGCGTCGCGCGTCGGGGTCCAGCTCGCGGCGCGATATCCAGCTGTGCACCTCGCCGTTGACCAGCGCCCAGAGCTGGAACCGCTCCTCGCGCGGGCCGCGCTGCAGGTGCTCGACGTGCACGCTCGGACCGAAGATCACCGGCCAGAGCGTCACGTCCGCGATCAGCCGGTAGAGGTCGTCCGCCGGCGCGGCGACCACCCGGCTGTGGGTCATCGTGATGTCCATGGCTACGCGGCGATCCGCTCGTTGATCTCGGCGAGCAGTTCGCCGGCGGTGCGCGCCTGGGCGATCACCTCGTCCGGCACGACGACGCCGCGTTCCAGCTTGAGCCGGGTCGCGGTCTCGATGAGGGCGAGCGAGTCGTACCCAAGGTCCTCGAAGGGAACGTTCGAGATGTCGCCGGCCGGCGCCGCCGCGTCGTCACCGCCGGCGCACTCGACGAGAAGGTCCCGCAGCTCGTCGATGGTCATGGTCCTACTCATGGTCAACTTCCCTTCTCGACGGAACGGATGACGACGGCCGCGTTGAATCCCCAGCGGCCGCGGGCCAGGACGAGCGCGGTGTCCACCCGCGTCTGGCGGGCGGTGCCGAGCACCAGGTCGAGGCCGTACTCGGCCGGTACCGACCGGGTGCCGAAGGTCGGCGGGATGACGCCGTCGCGGATGCTCATCAGCGCGCAGACGACGTCGAGCGTCCCGCCTCCGGAGAAGACACGGCCGGTCAGCGACTTCGGCGCGGTGACCGGGACCCCGCCCGCCCCGAACAGCTCGCGCAGGGCCAGCGCCTCGGACCGGTCCAGCTCCGGCAGGCCGGCCGCGTCGGCGAACACGACGTCCACCTCGGCCGGTGTGATCCCCGCGTCGGCCAGCGCCAGGCTCGCCGCCCGGCCGAGCCCGGGTGGACGGTCGCTGCCCGGGGCGGGATCGAAGGTGGCGGCGTAGCCGGCGAGCTCGCCGTATGCCCGGGCCCCCCGCGCCCGGGCCGACTCGGTGGCCTCCAGGACGAGGATGGCGCTGCCCTCACCGGGCAGGTAGCCGGCCGCGCGGGTGTCGAAGGGCCGGTAGGCGGTGGCCGGGTCCGGGTCAGCGCTCACCCGCCCGCCGGCCGTCTGGGACAGCGCCCCCCACGGGTCGAAGGCCGAGTCGGCCCCGCCGCCCACGACCACCCGGGTGCCCGCCCGGATGGTGCGCCTGGCCTGGCCCAGCGCGTCCAGGCCGCCGGCCTGCTCGGTGACCAGGGCGCACGACGGGCCGCGCATCCCGTGCCGAATGGAGATCTGGCCGGTGTTCACCGCGTAGAACCAGGCGAACGACTCGTAGACGCTGACGTGCTCCGGTCCCCTGGTCCACAGCTTGCGGAACTCCCGGTGGGTGAACTCGAACCCGCCCGACGCGTTCGCGGTGACGACGCTCATGTCGTAGTCGCGCACCGCCGCGGTGTCGAGGCCGGCGTCCTCGATCGCCCACCCGGCGGCGGTGAGCGCGAGGCGGGTGCAGATGTCGGTCTGGGGCAGCAGCCGGCCCGGCAGGTACTGGGCGGCGTCGAAGTCGCGCACCAGGCCGGCGAGCCGGGACGGGTATCCGGTGGTGTCGAACCGGTCGAGTTCGCCGATGCCGCTGCGGCCGGACAGCGTCGCGTCCCAGTACCGCTCGGTGCCGAGGCCGTTCGGCGCGATGATGCCCAGGCCGGTGATGACGGTCATGGCCGCTCCCCCTGTCCACGCGGCCGGGTCAGGACCATCGCGCTCTGGAAGCCACCGAATCCGCTCCCGACGGTCACCACGGTGTCGATCCGGTGCTCGCGGGCCTGTTTGGGCACGTAGTCCAGGTCGCATTCCGGGTCCGCGACCTCGAGGTTCGCCGTCGGCGGCACGGTCTGGTGCTCGATGGCCAGCAGGGACGCGGCGATCTCCACCGAGCCGATCGCGCCGAGCGAATGGCCGACCATGGACTTGATCGAGCTGACGGGCGTCTGGTACGCGTGGTCACCGAGGCTGCGGCGGAACGCCGCGGTCTCGTGCCGGTCGTTCTGCTTGGTGCCGGAACCGTGGGCGTTGACGTAGTCGACGGCGGTGGCGTCGAGCCTGGCCTCGTCGAGGGCGGCCCGGATCGCCTCGGCCATCTCGCGGCCGTCGGCCTTGAGCCCGGTCATGTGGTAGGCGTTGCACCGGTTGGCGAATCCGCCGACCTCCGCGTAGATGCGGGCGCCCCGCCGGCGGGCGGCGTCGAGCTCCTCGAGGAGGAACACGGCCGCGCCCTCGGCGAGCACGAAGCCGTTGCGGGTCGCGTCGAACGGGCGGGAGGCGTGGGCGGGGTCGTCGTTGTAGGTGGTGGTGGCCTTGATGGCGTCGAAGCAGGCGACCACGATCGGGGTGATCGGCGTATCCGACGCGCCGGCGAGCATCACGTCCGCGCTGCCCTCGCGGATCAGCGCGACGGCGTGCCCCACCGAGTCCAGGCCCGACGTGCATCCGTCCGACACCATCGCGACCGGGCCCTCGGCGCCGACGGTCCAGGCGATCTCGGCGGGCATGACGCTCGGGATCATGTAGTCGAACATGTGTGGGGACAGCTGGTCCGGCGACATCACCCAGCGCCGGCCCGAGTCGGACAGCACCAGGTACTCCCGCTCGAGGCTGGTGGCCGCGGCCACCGCGCTGCCCAGGCTCACCCCCATCCGGTGCGGGTCCACCGTCGCGAGGTCGAGCCCGCTGTCGGCGACCGCGTCACGCGCGCACACGACGGCGAACTGGGTGGCCCGGTCCATCCGCCGGATCTCCGCGGGGCGCAGGCCCTCCGCCGCCGCGTCGAAGTCCACCTCGGCCGCGACCTGCGACCGGTAGGGGGAGGGATCGAAGAACGAGATCCGCCGGGTGGCGGTCCGGCCGGCGGACAGCAGCTCCCAGAACGCGTCGCGCCCCCGCGCCCGCGGCGCCCGCACCCCCATTCCCGTGATCACAACCCGGCGGTTCACGGCGTGCCGCCACAGTGGTCGGCGTCAACAACGCGCCGGCCCGCCGCCAGAACTCGCGGACATGGACCGGTAAAGAGCAGCCCAGGCATACCGGACATGACCTCCTCTGCCCCTGGAATACATTGGCGGAGGTACCGGACGGGAATCCGTCCTGTACTTCCTTTCGCCAGGGACGCTAAGGTCGCCCTCTCTATCGCCACTCAATCCGTACTCAGGCCCGGCACCCTTCCGCCGGCACGGGTGACTTCGATCAGCTGCTCACGAGAATCTCACGCTGAAGCCGCTTCGCCTCGGCGGAGGGTTCCAGGCCGAGCTCGTCGTCCAGGATGTCGCGCAGGCGGTGGTAGACGGCGAGCGCCTCGCCGCGGCGGCCGGACCGGTGCAGAGCCTGCATCAGCCGCAGGTAGAAGGATTCGTGCAGATGGTGGGTGGACACCAGGGAGCGGAGCTCACCGACGAGTTCCCGGTGGCGGTTGTTCGCCAGATCCGCCTCGACCCGCAACAGGACGGCCTCCAGGCGCTGCTCCTCCAGATAGACCGAGAGCCCCCGGAGAAAGGGACCCGACACGATGTCCGCCGGCACCGGCCCGCGCCACAGGTCGATCGACTGCCGCAGCAGGTCGGCCGCGGAGGCGGTCCGGCCCTCGGCCAGGGCGTCCTTCCCGCAGCGCATCAGGTGCTGGAACTGGAAGACATCCAGGTTGTCCCGCGGCATCTCGAGGAGATAACCACCCGGCCTGGTCACCACGATCTCCGCGCCCCGCGGCCACTCGAAGCTGCGCTCGAACAGCTTCCGCAGCTGGTACACGTAGGTCTGCACGACCGTCTTGACGGTGCTGGGCGGCCCGTCCGGCCAGAGCTCGTCGATGAGCTGCTCGATGGTCACCAGCGAGTTCGCGTTGACGGCGAGCATCGCCAGCACCTGCCGAACCTTGGCCGCTGTGATTCCGAAGGGGGGCGCGCCGGCCGCCGCCGTCACGACATGACTGATTTCGAGTGGACCCAGGACCTTTATCTGCAGACAGGTTGCGATCATCACAGTCTCCCGTGGATTCCGGGCGTCGCGCCGGGCCTTTCCGGGCACAGATACACCACCCTCGACACAGAGCTCGTGCACGCTCCCGCGCGACCCTTGGACCCCTCGACCCATCCCTCGACGATCATGGCTCAGTTCAACATGCAAATAATCAGAATCCGGCAGTCGCCAGCACTCCGATAGCCGTCCGTCAATCGGCGTACGCGGAAAGTCTAACACGAACCCCACGATTTGATTCAACCGTGACTGAGCCCACTGTCAGAACTCCGACAGAAGCCAATGACAAGATAGCGGCCGCGGATCGCCACCGACCGACCGAAGAACGCGCGTCTTCGCAGGTCGTGGCGGGCCACAGGCCAGCCGCGCATACTTCGAGCCGGCCGGTAAATCGACGGCCGACATGGCCGAGATGGCCACCAGGAAATTGCGACGTCAATTATCCGCGAGGTCAGGGCGGGCCGCCGCCTCGCCATTCCACCGCCGAGGCCGCGGGCGACGCCGCGGGGAAGGAGGCGCCGGCCGGAAGGAGACACGGCGGGAGCGCCGTGGCTCCTTCCGGC
>NZ_FZMO01000504.1 GCF_900197875.1 Frankia canadensis
CCACGTTCCCGACGCTGCGCCATCCCCGCCCCATCTCTGCACGTGATCGCCCACCCACGGACTGCCCACTATGCCCGCACCCCAGCGTCCGCCCGCACCCCAGCGTCCGCCCGCACCCAGCGTCCGCGCCGAGATCTCTGATGATGGATTGCGTTCCGCGGAACGCGGCCGGGCGGGCGTCGGGGCGCGGGGGACAGCGACGCTGTGCCGCGAACTCCGCGTCGCGTGTCCGTTCCATGCCCGAGTTCGCGACACGGGCGGCCGTGACGCGGCCATCACGCTGCCACGACCCGCCGCGGCGGCGATCATGAAGATCGCAACTCGACGGTGGGCCAGCCCCACGTGGGCGTTGGGGGGCTAGCACGACTGCGGTTGGCCGGTGAACGGCGCAGACTCCGTATGTCGGGCATGTGCCCTGGCCTGAACGGTAGGCGCCGCGATGGTCCGGGTGCGGTGATGTCGTGGATCCCGCGGGGGCGTGGCCGTTCATGGCGTGAATGTCTGACAGCGCATATCTGATGGCGATCAGGTGGCCTGAAGGAGCACAGTCGTGCGTGCTGGGCACACGGTGGGATGACGTCGAGCCCTCCATGATCATGACATCGTGGGCATAGCGGACGGTCGCCGCTGGTCGGCCGAGTCCGTAGGCGCAGCCCAGCCCATCCGTACTCCT
>NZ_FZMO01000059.1 GCF_900197875.1 Frankia canadensis
GTGGGAGTCGAGGACCGGGTGGGAGCCGTCGGCACCGGGGCGGGAGCCGGTGCCGGGGCGGATGCGGGCGCAAGGGTCGAGGTCGGGGTCGCGCGGGTGAGAGCCGCGAGCTCCCGCTCCCGCTGGCGCTGCATCCGACGCCGGTGCCGGTCCCGGGCCATGCCGCTCAGGAGCAGCTGGACACCCGTGACGACGAGCACCCCGGTGGCGAGGCCGAGGACGAACAGGCCCCAGACGTTGAAGGAGAGTGTCTGACCCATGATCATCGCATCGGTATGGCCGCTGTTCTCCAGGACGAGGTCAGCGCTGAGGACTCCAGCCACCAGCAACAGAACAACACCGACGGTTACCACCGGAACCTCCACAGCCATCCAGGGGAGCGGGACCGACCGCGATCAGCCGGTGGGCTCGGCCTACCCGCCTATCGTCACGGCGGAACCGCCCAGACCCGGAGTGATCCGTCTTTCAGTCGAGCGCGGCCGTGACAGCGGCGAGCAATCGCCATGCCGCCGCCTTGTCCAGTGGCTCGTTCCCGTTACCGCATTTGGGCGACTGGACGCAGGACGGGCACCCCGCGGGGCATTCGCACGCGCGGATCGCGTCCCGGGTCGCGCCCAGCCAGGCCGCCGCACGCAGGAACCCACGCTCGGCGAACCCGGCCCCACCAGCGTGACCGTCGTAGACGAACACGCTCGTCCGCCCGGTGTCCGGATGCAGCTCGGTCGACACCCCGCCGATGTCCCAGCGGTCGCAGGTCGCGAACAGGGGCAGCAGTCCGATCGCCGCGTGCTCGGCGGCGTGGACCGCGCCGGGGACGTCCCCGGCTTCGATGGCCGCGTCGGCGAGCAGCTCGTCGGTCACCGTGTACCAGACGGCGCGGGTGCGCAGCTGTCGCGGCGGCAGGTCCAGCGGCTCCTGGCCGAGCATCTCCCCGGTGGCGACGAGGCGGCGCTGATAGCCGACGACCTGGCTGGTCACCTCGACCACGCCGAGATGAACCTCCAGGTCAGGCAGGGTGCGCGAGCGGGTCGACTCGACGATGCGGATGTCGGTGTGCTCCCGCGCGACCGTCGTCCATTCGGGCGCCTCCTCGTGCACGAAGGCCACCGACTCCGCGAGGTCGAGGTCGTCCACGACGAAGCTCGTGCCCTGGTGCAGGTAGACGGCGCCCGGATGTACGGCCGCATGGGCGGCACCGGCGTCCACGGTGCCCAGCAGGCGGCCGGTGGCCGTCTCGACGATGCGCACGGGCGGGCCGCCGGCCCCCCTGATATCGAGGTCGGGCCGCGCCCGCTGGGTCCAGTACCAGCCGGTGGTCCGCCGCCGCAGCCGGCCGCGGCGGACGAGGTCGTCGACGACCCGCGCGGCGGCCGGGCCGAACAGCTCGAGGTCCGGTTCGGTGAGCGGAAGCTCGGCGGCCGCGCACTCCAGCTGCGGGGCGAGCACGTAGGGGTTGTCGGGGTCGAAGACGCTTGCCTCCACCGGCCGACCGAACACCGCCTCGGGGTGATGCACCAGGTAGGTGTCGAGGGGGTCGTCCCTCGCGACCAGCACCGCGAGGGAACGGCTGCCGTCCCGGCCGGCCCGGCCGGCCTGCTGCCACAGCGACGCGAGGGTGCCTGGGAAGCCCGCGGTGATCGTGGCGTCCAGGCCGCTGATGTCCACGCCCAGCTCCAGGGCCGAGGTGGCGGCGACACCGAGCAGCTCCCCCGACCGCAGCCGGCGTTCCAGCTCCCGCCGCTCCTCCGGCAGGTAGCCGGCGCGGTAGGCGGCCACCCGGTCCGCGAGGTCGACGGCGACACGCCCGAGCTCGCGCCGGGCGTTGACCGCCACGACCTCGGCGGACCGGCGGGAGCGGACGAAGACCAGGGTGCGCACGCCGTCCGCGACGAGGTCGGCAAGCAGGTCCGCCGACTCCGCGGTCGCCGACCGACGCACCGGCGCGCCGTTCTCGCCGCCGCCATGTGGCTGGTCGGCCGGCCCCCCGCTTCCCGGCCCGGTCCAGAGCAGGGGCGGCTCGTAGAGCACGAAGTCCAGGGGACCGCGCGGCGCGCCGTCGCCGTCGACCACCTCGACGTCGACACCGGTGAGCCGGCCCGCCGACACGCCGGGATCGGCGACGGTCGCGGACGCCAGCACGAACACCGGAGCCGCGCCGTACCGCGCGCAGACCCGGCGCAGGCGACGGATGACCGCGGCCACGTGGGCACCGAAGACGCCGCGGTAACCATGGCACTCGTCGATGACCACGAACCGCAGACCCCGCAGGAACTGCGCCCACCTACGGTGCTGGGGCAGGACCCCACGGTGCAGCATGTCGGGGTTGGTGAGCACCAACCCGGCGTGCGCGCGGACCCAGTCCCGCTCGGCGGCCGGCGTGTCGCCGTCGTACGTCGCGGCCCGAACGGCGAGCCGCAGGGCCCGTACCGAACGCAGCTGGTCGTGGGCGAGCGCCTTGGTCGGGGACAGATAGAGCGCCCGCGCGGACGGTTCCGCGAGCAGCCGGGACAGCACCGGCATCAGGTATCCGAGCGACTTGCCCGAGGCGGTACCGGTCGCCAGCACGACGCTGCGGCCCGCGTGCGCCGCCTCGGCAGCGGAAGCCTGATGCGTCCACGGCGCCTCGATGCCCGCGGCCGTCCAGCGCCCGCGCAGGACCGGATCGATCCACTCCGGCCACGGCGCCCGCCGGCCAGGGCGCGCGGGAACCGGCTCGACATGCGTCATGCAGCCCGCGCGCCGGACGTCCCGACGAAGCCCGGCCAGGACCGCCGCCGCGCCGTCCACCTCCGCCGACGAACTCACGACCGTCGAGGATATGCGGGCGCCCGCCCCACTCGCACGGATGATTCCGGCGCGTTCGGTCCGACGTCACCGACCGGCACCCCCACGGCGCCGCCGCCGACAGCCGAACGATGCCGGGCCACGGGCCGCCACCCGACGGACAATCCGCGCGACGGCCGCGACCCGAGGCCGCCAAGCGACCCCCGCGAGCCAAGATCGGGGATAGATTTCCAGCAGACGTCGTCGACAGCGCCGCCACGATGCCGTGAACCCGCGATCTGTGTCGCGGGCCACCGGATTGATCCTCCCCGTGGGAGGGTAATGGCGCCGTGATGTCGGTCGCCCGAAGCGCGGGACGGCCGGAGGCACACAAGGAGGATCCGTGGACCTGTCCCTCACGACTCGCCAGGAAGGCAACCACACGGTCGTCGTGGTGGGCGGCGAGATCGACGTGTACACCGCGCCGAAGCTTCGCGAGCAGCTGATCGATCTCGTCTCCGGAGGGTCCTACCACCTCGTCGTCGACATGGAGGGGGTCGAGTTCCTCGACTCGACCGGCCTCGGCGTCCTCGTCGGTGGGCTCAAGCGGGTGCGCGCGCACGAGGGCTCGCTGCGGCTCGTCTGCACCCAGGAGCGCATTCTCAAGATCTTCCGGATCACCGGGCTCACGAAGGTCTTCCCGATCCACTCCTCCGTCGAGGAAGCGCTCGCGGCCCACGAGTGAGCGGCGATCCGGAAACCACGCCCCTCGGAAAGGCAGGGCTGCCGTATGCCCACCGTTGAGCTGCGGTTCGCCGCCCTGAACGGGCACGTCCGCACCGCACGTATGATCGCAACGGCGGTCAGCCGGCGAGCGGGCGTGCCCGCCGGCGCAGCCGACGAGATCAAACTCGCGGTCACGGAGGCATGCGCCCGCGCGGTGCGGGTGAACCGCCGGCACGCGCCGCAGTCCCCGGTGCTTGTCGCGCTCATCGACGCACCCGAATCGTTCACCATCACGGTCGCCGACCGCGGCCGGACGGGTGACGAGGTCGCGCCGGGGCCGGATGGCGGCCTGGTCACCGCGTCCGCGCTTCTCGATCTTGAGCCGGAGTCCGTCGTCGACCCCCCCTGGTGGTCGCAGCCCGCCGCGGGCGGACCGGACGCGCAGGACGACCCGGACGAGGACACCGCGGGCCTCCCGTCCGGCCTTGGCCTCGCCCTCATCGAGGGCCTCGTCGACGAGGTCGAGATCAGTCGCGGGCCCGACGGAGTGGGGACGGTCGTCGCCATGACCTGGCACACCGACCTCAGCGCGGTACCACCCAAGCCCGTCCGGTAGCGAGCGACCGGTCACGGCCGTCCGGGATGGCGACCGGGTCGGCCCAGTGAGGCCACCTCCGCACGGCCATTCCCGCACGGCCACTTTCCGCACGGCCACGTCCGCGCGGCCCCGGCGCCGCGAAGCGCCGCGGGCCGCCAGCGGTCGCGGGACGCCGGATGACGGGCTTAGCCGCCTGGCGTGAGCGGTCGGACTCGTCCGGGCTGCGTCCTTCAGGATCTGCCGTATTCGGCATTAAGGCAGCAATGCCATCTCTTATCGTGGCAAAAACACGCAGAATAGGCCGACCCGGGCAGCCGGCCCAGAAAAAGCAGCGCACGTCACACTGGTGTGGATAGACTCCGCCGCATCTCACGGACGGTTGAGTTCGAACCGTCGGAGACCCCTTGTGCCCCCCGAAAGAACCGTCGGATACGTCGAAAACGGGAGAAATCCGGCGGAACTGAACCCGGGCGTCGCCGGATGCGACGCCCGGCCGCCGACGTCTCCATGACCGTCGTTTCCACCGGTATGGCACCGACGGGCTATCCGAGCGAGGCGGTGGGCGCACAGAGCAGACCCGGGAGGAGCCATGTCCCCGATCCACGCCCTCCAGTCCGAGGGCACTGGAATCGACCTTAGTGGCGGATCCCTAGGCCTGGTCGCCGGTGTGGCGATCGTCGCAGCCCTCGCGCTGCTCGTTGCCGGCTACCTGGTACGGGAGGTATTGGCCGCCGATCCCGGTACCCCGCGGATGGTGGAGGTCGGGCGCGCCGTCCAGGAGGGCGCCGCGGCCTACCTGAGACGGCAGTTCCGGACGCTTGCCGGATTCGTCGTCGTGATTCCGTTCGTGCTGCTTCTCCTGCCGGCGGACGACACCGGCGCCAAGGTTGGCCGCTCCGCGTTCTTCGTGGTCGGAGCGATCTTCTCGGCACTCGTCGGGTTCGTCGGGATGTCGCTCGCCACCAGGGCGAACACCCGGACGGCCGCCGCGGCGATGACCCGCGGCGAACGGGCCGCCGTGCGGATCGCCTTCCGCACCGGCGGCGTCGTGGGAATGTTCACCGTCGGCCTGGGGCTGCTCGGCGCCGCGGTCGTCGTGCTCGTCTTCCGGGACACCGCTCCGCAGGTGCTGGAGGGGTTCGGGTTCGGCGCCGCGCTGTTGGCGATGTTCATGCGGGTCGGCGGCGGGATCTTCACGAAGGCGGCGGACGTCGGCGCGGATCTCGTCGGCAAGGTGGAGCAGGGAATTCCCGAGGACGACCCGCGCAACGCCGCGACGATCGCCGACAATGTCGGCGACAACGTGGGTGACTGCGCCGGCATGGCGGCGGACCTGTTCGAGTCCTACGCGGTGACCCTGGTCGCGGCGCTCATCCTCGGCGTCAGCGCGTTCGGTGAACGCGGCCTGGTCTTTCCGCTGCTGATTCCCGCCGTCGGGGTGATCACCGCGGTCATCGGCATCTTCGCGGTCTCGCCGCGGGCACGTGACCGGTCGGGGATGGCCGCCATCAACCGCGGGTTCTTCGTCTCCGCCGTGGTGTCCGCCGTCGGCGTCGTCATCGTCTGCCTGCTTTACCTCCCGACGAGTTTCGTCGACTTTCCCGGGATGGCCGGGAGCACCCAGTCCGGAAATCCCCGGGTCATCGCCATCAGTGCCGTGCTCATCGGCATCGTGCTCGCCGCGGCGATCCAGCTGCTGACCGGCTACTTCACCGAGACGAGCCGCCGGCCGGTGCGCGGCATCGCCGAGGCGTCCCTCACCGGACCGGCCACGAACATCCTCGCCGGCATCGGCGTCGGACTCGAGTCCGCGGTCTACTCCGCGCTGCTCATCGCGGCCGCCGTCTTCGGGGCGTACCTACTCGGTTCCGGCAGCGTCACCATCGCGCTGTTCGCGGTGGCGCTGGCCGGCACCGGCCTGCTCACCACGGTCGGCGTAATCGTCTCGATGGACACCTTCGGGCCGGTGAGCGACAACGCCCAGGGCATCGCCGAGATGTCCGGCGAACTGGACGAGGCCAGCGGCGAGATCCTCACGTCGCTGGACGCGGTCGGCAACACCACGAAGGCCATCACCAAGGGCATCGCGATCGCCACCGCCGTCCTCGCCGCCGCCGCCCTGTTCGGCTCGTTCACCGACACGGTGACCACCGCGCTCGGTGACGCTGGCGTACTCCCCGAGAACGGCCGCGGCACCGTCGGTGGCCTGAACATCGCCTATCCGGACGCACTGGTCGGCCTGATCATCGGCGCGGCCGTGGTGTTCCTGTTCTCGGGCCTGGCCATCAACGCGGTCGGGCGTGCCGCCGGCCGGGTCGTCCTGGAGGTCCGAAACCAGTTCCGCACCCGGCCCGGCATCATGGCGGGCACCGAGAAGCCGGACTACGGCGCGGTCGTCGACATCTGCACCCGTGACTCGCTCCGCGAGCTGATCACCCCGGGCACACTGGCCGTCCTCGCCCCGATCGCCGTCGGTTTCGGGCTGGGATACCCCCCGCTGGGGGCGTTTCTCGGCGGCGCCATCGCGGGTGGCGTCCTGATGGCGGTGTTTCTCGCGAACTCCGGCGGCGCCTGGGACAACGCGAAGAAGCTCGTCGAGGACGGCACCCACGGCGGCAAGGGATCGGAGGTCCACGCGGCCACCGTCATCGGCGACACGGTCGGCGACCCGTTCAAGGACACGGCCGGCCCGGCCATCAACCCGCTGCTCAAGGTCATGAACCTGGTCAGCCTGCTGATCGCGCCGACGGTGGTGAAGTACTCGGTCGGGACGGACCGCAACACCGCGCTGCGGGTGACCGTCGCGCTCGTCGCCGTCGCCGTCATCGCGGCCGTGATCGTCGTGTCCCGGCGGCGAGGCGCGTCCATCGCCGGTGACCCCCCTGTCGCACAGCCGACAGGCCAGGACGAAGAGAAGATCAGCGCCTGACGGCCCGCACCACCCCGCGGCCCCGGCTGTCCGGGCCGCGGGGCGGCGCCCGCCGGCGGCCGGTCACCTGACCTGCGCGGCAGGGGACGGCCCGGCGGAAGCGGCGGCCGCTCGCCCGCCCGGCGCTGGTCGGCGCGACGGGTGCGAACACCGCGACCATCCACTACCCACAGTGACATCGATGGGCCGGCGGTGGGCGGCCCGAGACCGCCGTGTTACACCGTCGTGCGGGCCCTCCCGGGCCGTCGAGGCGTGCGCCGGTGCGCCGCGGGTAGACGTTCGAGCACCAGCGCCATGCCCGGACGGCACGCTCCGCGGAGTCCGGCGGCGGCGTACGGTGCTGCGAGGCGTCGCTATCACTCCGGCGGCCGCTCACCGCTCGACCGGTACCCGCCGGACCCCCGTCCGAAGCCCATGTCACGACCAGCACCGCGCTCCGCCCGAGCAACATCCGCCATATCCGGGACCTACGCTCGCCAGGGGCGCCCTACGCTCCATCCGCCGGGCCCGCAGCCAGCAGCCGCACCGAGGAGAGAAGTGCCACCGCGCACGAAGACGACGACACGGACGACCGCGCGGTCATCCGCACGGGTCGCCGAGCCCGCCGAGCCCGCGGGCAACGGCGCCACGCCGAGCCCCGGCACGGCGGCCGCCGAGGCGTCCACGGACGGCCCGCAGGCCGCGGGCCGGGGTACCGGCGTCACCACGGCGCCCAGCGCCCGCACACCGGCCAGCCGCGGTTCGGGGCGCCGGGCGAGCACCGCCGACCGCGGCGCCGCCTCCGGTGACGCGGACCTGCCGGCCGCCGGGTCGGGCACCCGGCTGGTGATCGTGGAGTCGCCGGCGAAGGCGAAGACGATCGCCGGATACCTCGGCCCGGGCTGGCAGGTGGAGTCGAGCATCGGGCACATCCGGGATCTGCCGCGCAGCGCCGCCGATGTCCCGGCGGCACATCGGGGCAAGCCCTGGGCCCGCCTCGGCGTCGACGTCGACAATGACTTCGAGCCGCTCTACGTGGTCACGGCGGACAAGAAGCTCCAGGTCAGCAAGCTCAAGGCGCTGGTGAAGGACGCCAGCGAGCTCTACCTCGCGACAGACGAGGACCGCGAGGGCGAGGCGATCGCCTGGCATCTGCTGCAGACGCTGAAGCCGACCGTGCCGGTCAAGCGGATGGTCTTCCACGAGATCACTCCGCAGGCGATCCGCCGCGCCGTCGACAACCCGCGGGAGATCGACGAGAACCTGGTCAACGCCCAGGAGACCCGTCGCATCCTCGACCGTCTCTACGGCTACGAGGTCTCCCCCGTGCTGTGGAAGAAGGTCATGCCGAAGCTCTCGGCGGGCCGGGTGCAGAGCGTGGCGACCCGCGTGCTCGTCGAGCGTGAGCGGGCTCGGATGCGCTTCCGCTCCGCCGAGTACTGGAACATCGAGGGCCTGTTCGGGGCGACGGTCGCCCGCCAGGGCTGGGCCGCGGCCCCGGCCGGCGGGGACGGCGGCGCCCCCGCCGGTGCCGACGCCGAGGTCGAGCGCACACCCCTGCCGGCGACGCTGGTCGCCCTGGACGGCAGCCGGATCGCGACCGGCCGGGACTTCGCCGCCACCGGCGAGCTGACCACCGCGGGCGTCACCCGGCTCGACGAGCAGGGCGCGCACGCCCTCGCCGAGCGGCTGGCGGACGCGGCCTTCGCGGTGCGCTCCGTCGAGACCAAGCCCTACCGGCGTTCCCCCTACCCGCCGTTCATGACCTCGACGCTGCAGCAGGAGGCCGGGCGCAAGCTGCGGTACTCCAGCCAGCGCACCATGCAGATCGCGCAGCGGCTGTACGAGAACGGCTACATCACCTACATGCGCACGGACTCGACGAACCTGTCCGAGACGGCGCTCACGGCGGCCCGGGCCCAGGCCGAGACGCTCTACGGCCCCGAGTACGTGCCGCCGCGCCCGCGCACCTACGCCAAGAAGGTGAAGAACGCCCAGGAGGCGCACGAGGCGATCCGGCCCGCGGGCGACCACTTCCGCACCCCGGGCGAGGTGCGCGGCGAGCTGGACGGCGACTCCTACCGCCTCTACGAGCTCATCTGGCAGCGCACCGTCGCCAGCCAGATGTCCGACGCCCGCGGGACGAGCGCCACGATCCGCCTCGGCGCGACCAGCTCGGCCGGCGAGAACGCCGAGTTCTCCGCGTCCGGCAAGGTCATCACCTTCCCCGGCTTCCTGCGCGCCTATGTCGAGGGCGCCGACGACCCCGACGCCGAGCTGGAGGACCGCGAGCGGCGCCTGCCGGACGTCCGCGAGGGCGACCCGCTGACCACCCGCTCGCTCACGCCCCGCGGGCACGCCACCAGCCCGCCGGCCCGCTTCACCGAGGCGAGCCTGGTCAAGACGCTCGAGGAACTCGGGATCGGCCGGCCGTCCACCTACGCGTCGATCATCGGCACGATCCAGGACCGCGGCTACGTCTGGAAGAAGGGCTCGGCGCTGGTCCCGAGCTTCGTCGCGTTCGCCGTGGTCGGGTTGCTGGAGGACCACTTCTCCCGGCTGGTCGACTACCGGTTCACCGCCACGATGGAGGATGATCTCGACGACATCGCCTCCGGCGAGGCGGCCTCGACCGACTGGCTGACCCGCTTCTACTTCGGCACCGGCGACGGCACCGCCACCGCCACCGAGGCGGGCCTGAAGCATCTGGTCAGCGAGCGCCTCGGCGAGATCGACGCCCGCGAGGTCAACTCGATCCCGCTCGGCGAGGCCGACGACGGCACGTCCGTGGTGGTCCGGGTCGGCCGGTACGGGCCATACGTCCAGCGCGGGGACGGCCGAGCCAGCGTGCCCGACGACCTGGCGCCCGACGAGCTCACCGTCGCCCGCGCGCTGGAGCTGCTGGCCGCGCCGAGCGGCGACCGCGTCCTCGGCGTCGATCCGGCCGGCGGCGCGACCATCACGGCGAAGGCCGGCCGGTTCGGCCCCTACGTCACCACCGACACCGATCCGCCGCGCACGTCCAGCCTGCTGCGCACGATGTCGCTGGAGACGCTGACGCTCGACGACGCGATCCGCCTCCTCTCGCTGCCGCGCAACCTCGGCGCCGCCGAGGACGGCGAGGAGGTGACCGCGCAGAACGGCCGCTACGGCCCGTACGTGAAGAAGGGCGCCGAGAGCCGGTCGCTGGAGTCCGAGGAGCAGTTGTTCACCGTGACGCTCCCCGAGGCGCTGGCGCTGCTCGCGCAGCCGAAGGCCCGGGGACGGCGGGCAGCCGCCCAGACGCCGCCACTGCGCGAGCTCGGCAACGATCCGGTGAGCGGCAAGCAGATGGTCATCCGCGAGGGCCGCTTCGGCCCGTACGTGACCGACGGGGAGACCAACGCGAGCCTGCGCAAGGGCGACGCCGTGGAGACGATCACCGATGGGCGGTCGGCGGAGCTGCTCGCCGACCGCCGTGCCCGCGGCCCGGCGACCAAGCGCGCCCCCCGCACGACCGCCAAGGCACCCGCCAAGAGCAAATCCACCTCGGCGAAGAGCGGCACGGCGAAATCCAGGACCGCCAAGAGCGGCACAGCCAAGAGCGGCACAGCGAAGTCCGGATCCGTGAAGGCGGCGACGGCCAGGAAGACCGCCACGACCGATGCCGCGGACAGCGGCGCGGACGGCGGCGCGGGCGCGAGTTCCGGTGACGCCCGCCGGGCGAGCTGATGGTCCGGCCGATCGGTCGGTCCCACGGGCCGACCGACGCGGCGCCGGCGGACGCCGGGTCCACACGGGCTGATCTGGCACAGGCCGAGCCGGTGCGGGCAGACCTCGCGCCGCCGGACGCCACGCCGGTCGAGACGACGGTGGAGCACTCGGCACCGGCCACCGGGATACCCGGCGCGGATCGCCCCACCGCGGATCAGCCCGCCGCGGATCAGCCCGCCGCGCCGCCGTCACACCCGGCATCGGGGGATGACGCCGACCCCCGGGCCGGCGGTTCACCCGGTACCGCGCGGCGCGGGACCTGCCGGCCACGGATGCGCCGCGCGTCGAGCCGACATCCGGTGACGACGGTCCCGTCCCCGCCACCGCGCGCGGACGCCACCGACGGCGGCGACAGCGACATCGTCGCCGTGCTGCGCATCCCGGAGTTCCGGCGGATGTGGATCCAGCTGAGCCTGTCCAGCCTCGGTGACTGGATGGGCCTGCTGGCGACGACCGCCCTCGTCACGCAGCTGCAGGAGAGCTTCTCCGGGCAGGCGTACGCCATCGGCTCACTGCTCATCGTCCGGCTGATGCCGGCGCTGATCCTCGGGCCGCTGGCCGGCGCGCTCGCCGACCGCCTCGACCGCCGGCTGACCATGGTCGTCACCGATGTGATCCGGTTCGGGCTGTTCGTCTCCATCCCGATCATCGGCACGCTCGAATGGCTGCTCATCGCGTCGTTCCTGGTGGAGGCGGTGACTCTGGTCTGGGCACCGGCGAAGGACGCGAGCGTCCCGCATCTGGTGCCGCGTGAACGGCTCGCCGCGGCGAACACGCTCAGCCTGATCATGACCTACGGCACCGCGCCTCTCGCCGCCGCGATCTTCACGCTGCTGGCGACGATCTCGCGTGCGCTGGGCCCCAGCGTTTCCTTCTTCCGGGACTCCTCGGTCGACCTCGCCCTCTACTTCAACGCCGCCACCTTCCTCGGCTCGGCGATCGTCATCTGGGGCCTGCGGGGCATCGGGCGGGCGGCCCGGCCGGAGTCGGGGCCGGAACCCGGCTTCCTCGCCTCCATCACCGAGGGTTGGCGCTACGTCGGCCAGGACCGGCTGGTCCGCGGCCTGGTCGTCGGCATCCTCGGCGGGTTCGCCGGTGCCGGGTGCGTGATCGCGCTGGGCCGGCTGTACGTCGAGATCCTCGGCGGCGGCGACTCGGCCTACGGCGTGTTGTTCGGCGCGGTGTTCATCGGTCTCGCCGCGGGCATGGCCGCCGGGCCGAAGCTGCTCGGCGACTACAGCCGGACGCGCCTGTTCGGCGTCTGCGTCACCGCCGCGGGCGTCACCCTGGTCGTCGTCGCCGTCATCCCGAACCTGGTGATCGCCTGCATCCTGGTCGTCGCGGTGGGGGCGTTCGCCGGGGTCGCCTGGGTGACCGGGTACACGCTGCTGCAGGCCGAGGTATCCGACGAGCTGCGCGGGCGGACCTTCGCGCTGGTGCAGTCCCTGGTCCGCATCGACCTGCTGGTCGTGCTCGCCGCGGCACCCGGGCTGGTCGGCCTCATCGGCTCGCACGGCGTCCACCTCTGGGGTGACATCACCGTGCGCGCGGACGGTGTCACGGTGGTGCTGCTCTGTGGCGGTCTGCTTGCGGTGGCCGTCGGCCTGTTCGCCTACCGCCAGATGGACGAGCGCGCCGGTGTCGCGGTCTGGCCGGAGCTGTGGAACGCGCTGCGCGGCCGCCGGCCGGCGTCGTCCAGGCTCCCCCGCCACGGCGGGTTCCTGATCGCGGTCGAGGGCATCGAGGGCTCCGGCCGCACGACCCAGGTGGAGCTGCTGCGCGGCTGGCTCGCCGAGCAGGGGCGAGAGATCGTCGTGACCTCCGGATCCGGCGGTACCGAGACCGGCGCCGGGCTGCGGGCATTGTTGTTCGACCCCGCCACCCGGCTGCACACCCGCACCGAGGCGCTGCTGGACGCCGCCGACCGCGCCGAGCACGTCGCCCGGGTCATCGAGCCGGCGCTGGCGCGGGGCGCGATCGTCGTCTCCGACCAGTACATCGACGCGGCGGCGGCCTACCAGAGCGCACACGGGACGCCGGTCTCGGACGAGCTCGGCCGGCTCACCCAGTGGGCGGTCCAAGCGCTCACCCCGGATCTGACCGTCCTGCTCGACCTGCCACCGGAGGTGGGACTGCGCCGCGCCGGCGCCCTCGCCCCCGCCCCGCAGGCCCACGATCCCGCCGAAGTGCTCGACGCCGAAGTGCTCGACGCCGAGATGCTCGACGCCGAGATGCTCGACTATCACCACCGGGTCCGTGACGCGCTGCGACGCCAGGCGCGGCGGGACGCCTCCCACTACCTCGTCGTCGACGCGACCCAGGACCGCGACGAGATCCACGCGACGATCCGAGCCCGGCTCGCGTCCCGGCTGACCCGGCACGTCATCCCGACGGCCGTCTGATCCCCGCCACCCGGTACGGGGTGGATGATGGGGCCGTGACCGTCTGGGATTCGCTCGTCGGGCAGGACGCGGTGGTCGCGACCCTGCGCACCGCCGCGGCGTCCGCGGCCCGGGGCTCGGCGGCGTCCGCGGGCACGGCAGGACGCTCGGCAGGCGAGGGCGCATCGCCGCCCGGCCTCGGCGAGTCCGCCGCCAGCCGGTCGGGGATGACCCATTCGTGGTTGTTCACCGGGCCTTCGGGCTCCGGGCGGCAGGAGGCCGCGCGGGCGTTTGCCGCCAGCCTGAACTGCGAGCGCGACACCCCCGGCTGCGGTGAGTGCGCCGGTTGCCACACCGTGCTCACCGACACCGCTGCGGACCTGCGCACGATCACCCCGGAGGGCCTCTCCCTGGGGGTGAAGGACGTACGTGCCCTCGTTCGCGACGCCGCCAGCGCCCCCACCGCCGGCCGATGGCGGATCCTGCTGCTCACCGACGCCGACCGGCTCACCGAAGCCGCCGCCAACGCGCTGCTCAAGGCGCTGGAGGAGCCGGCGGAGCGGGCCGTGTTCCTGCTGTGCGCCCCCGCGGTCTCCGACGTGTTGCCGACCATCCGGTCTCGGTGCCGGACGGTGGCCCTGCGCCTGCCCACCGCCGCCGACGTGCTCGACATGCTGTTGCGGGAGGGCGTCGACGAGCGCACCGCGCAGACCGCCGCACGCGCCTCGCAGGGCCATCTCGCGCTGGCCCGCCGGCTCGCCACCGACGAGGCCGCCCGCGCCCACCGTGCGGCGGTGCTGCGCATTCCGTCCCGGATCGGCCGGGTCGGCGACTGCCTGGCGGCCGCCGCGGAGCTCGTCAACGCGGCGAACGCCGACGCCGAGGCCGCGGGCGCCGAGCGGGACGAGGCCGAGACGGAGGCCCTGAAGACGGCGCTGGGCGTCGGCGCGACCGCCTCGGGCGGGAAGTCGCGCTCCGCCCGCGCGCCGAAGGCGGGTGCCAAGGCGCGCACGATGGTGGTGCGCGGCGCCGCGGGCGCGCTGAAGGAGCTGGAGCGCACCCAGAAGAGCCGAGGCCGGCGCACGATCCTCGACTCCCTGGATCGGGCCTTGGTGGACCTCGCCGGGCTGTACCGCGACGTGCTGGCCGAACAGCTGGGCGCCCCGGTCGACGCGATCCATCCCGATCAGGCCGCCGAGGCCTCGCGCCTCGCGGCGGCCTCCACCCCCGATCGGGCGCTGCGATGCCTGGAGGCCGTGCTGGTGACCCGGACGGCCCTGGCGGACAACCCCGGGCTCGTTCCTCTGCTCGCCGTCGAATCGCTGATCCTCACGCTGCGCGAGATCTGACCGGGCCGTGGGCGGGACCCGACCGCCCGAAAGGAGGGTTCAGGCCCGAAGCGGCCGGGCATATCCGACCCGTGCCGATGATGTGCGCGGTGGTGTTCTCCCCCCGCGGCAGGCTGTACTACGCCGACCCGGGGCCCCTCACGCCACGGGTCGGCGACCACGTCCTCATGCCGACCGACGACGGCCCCGAGGTCGCCACCTGCATGTGGGCGCCACAGTGGGTGTCCGACGACGTCGGTGGGCTTCCGGTGCTGGTGGGGATGGCCCTCGAGGAGGACCTGCGGCGCTCGGAGCTGTCCCGGCGCCGGCGGGCCCGGGCCCGGGTGGCCGCCCGTCGCCTGGCCCGGGAGCACGACCTGCCCATGAAGATCGTCGGAGTGGATCACACCCCGGAATCCGGCGGGTACACCGTCTTCTTCACCGCGGAGGGCCGGGTCGACTTCCGCGGGCTCGTCCGGGACCTCAACCGGACGCTGGCCGCCCGGGTACGGCTGCGCCAGCTGTCCGCCCGCGACGGCGCCCGGGCCCAGGGCGGCATCGGCTCGTGCGGGCGGGACCTGTGCTGCGCGACGTTCCTCACCGACTTCGAGCCGGTGAGCCTGCGAATGGCGCGGGACCAGCACCTCGCCCTCAACCCGATGCGCATCAGCGGGGCGTGCGGGCGGCTGATGTGCTGCCTGCGCTACGAGCATCCGCTGTACGAGGAGTTCGCCCAGGCGGTGCCGGCGGTCGGCGAGCGGGCCTGCACGCCGCACGGCGAGGGCCGGGTCGTGCGCCACGACGTGCCGCGCCAGGAGGTCGTCGTCGCCCTCGACGAGGGCGGTCGGACGTCCTGCGAGCGAGCCTCGGTCTGCGGCGCCCGGGCTGCGCACGACGCCGCCTACCCGCGGGTATCCGCCCCGCGGCCGTCGACCCCGAGTACGCCGACCCCGAGTACGCCGACCCCGAGCCCGCCGACCCCGAGCCCGCCGACCCCGAGTACGTCGACCCCGAGCCCGCTGGACACGACGCGCGCGGACGCACCCGCGGCGCCCGGCCCCGGCGCCTCCCGACAGCGCACCCGTCAGTGGCGCCGTTCCTGACCGGAACGCGGGGCGATCACGGGTCGAAGCGGTAGCCCATCCCGCGCAGGGTGGTGACCAGCCGGCGCTGAGGCGGGCGACCCTCCACCTTCGTGCGCACCCGTCGCACATGCTCGGTGACGGTCGCCGGGTCCTGGAAGCGCGTTCCCCAGACCTGCTCGAGCAGCTCCTCACGGCTGAACACCCGCCGCGGGTGGCGGGCCAGGAAGGCCAGCAGCTCGTACTCGCGCGCTGTGAGGTCGATGCGCTCGCCAGCGACGGCGACCTCGCGGGCCCGCAGGTCGATCGACACGTCCCCGTAGACGAGCGGGTCGTTGCCATCCCCGTTGCGCTGGGGCGGCGGCTCGGCCGGGCGGCGGCGCAGCCGGGCCCGCACCCGGGCGACCAGCTCGCGCAGCGAGTACGGCTTCACGACGTAGTCGTCGGCACCCAGCTCGAGGCCGACCACCCGGTCGACCTCCTCGGCGCGCCCGGTGAGCATGATCACCGGAACCTCGCTGGTCTGGCGCAGGCGGCTGAGCACCGCGAAGCCGTCCATCCGCGGCATCGCGACGTCCAGCACCACCAGATCGATCTCCGTTGTCTGGAACAGCCGCAGGGCGGCTTCGCCGTCCGCGGCCTCCAGCACGCGATAGCCGAATCTTTCCAGGCTGCGCGCAAGTGCCACGCGCGACGCCTCATCATCCTCGGCGACGAGGAGCGAGGCTCCTCGCGTCGTCGCTGCGGCAGGTGCAGCGTCTCCGGCCCCGGTCATGGAGCGAAACCCTACGCATCCTCTCCGGAACCACTGCGAGCGGGGTAGCGATTTGCGCCGTTCGACGCCCCACGCCCCAGAAAATGTGACAATAAACGGATTGGATACAAACCGATCGTCACGTCATCGGCCCACAGGGCGCGGGGCCATGACGGTCCGCTGGGATCACATCCCACGATCGTTCGCGCCGCCGCGTCCGCGCGCCGCACCATCGGGCGATGGGCGCCAACGGCCGAGTCGCGGCCGTCGGCGAACGGCGCGCACCACCGGCGACAGCCGCCCCGCGCCGTCTGGCATACTCGGTTCCGGCCGGTGCGATCCTGGCCGATCGCCGGAGTAGCTCAGTGGCAGAGCAATCGCCTCGTAAGCGATAGGTCGCGGGTTCAATCCCCGCCTCCGGCTCACACCCCGTCTGACCGGGGCTCTCGCGGGCCAGACCTCGATGGCTCCCGCAGCACACCGGTCGCACGCCGACGTCGCCTCGCTGTCCCACACGCACGACCGCTGTCCAGGCCGTGCCTCGGGTTGCGATCTTTGCGTCGGGCTACCGCGTCAGCGGTCCGAGGCCGTTCGGCGGCGGCGGTCCGCGGCGGCGGCCGGTGACAGCGTTCTGACATCATCACGGCGTTCCCTGCCAGAAACCTAGGGACAAACCGGACACGACACACCAGGAAACTGGCATCACGCCGCCTTCCCC
>NZ_FZMO01000421.1 GCF_900197875.1 Frankia canadensis
GGTGTAGGTGGCGAGTTGCTGGCTGGTGGGGATGTTGGGGGGTTGGACGGCGGCGTATGCCGTTTGCCAGGCGGTGTCGTCGGCGGCGGCGCGTGCGGCGGCGCGGGCGGTGAGGCGGTGGTGTAGCGGGTCGGTGAACGCTGGCCAGTAGCCCTCGAGGAGGCGCAGGAGTGGGGTGGCGGCCTGGTTCACCAGGACCGCGGATGCGGCGACGGCGAGCAGGATGGTGAGGACCGTGAGGGTTTGTACGGCGGGTGATTGCCGGTCGAGCCAGGCGGTGTGCCGGTTGAGGCTGTGGAGTCCGCCGTGGTGAAGGGTCCAGGTGGTGAGGCCGGCGAGCCAGAAGATGAGGGCTGGGGTAGCGAGGGAGGTCCACCGGTCGGCGAGTTTCCCACCGATGGTCTTCCAGAATTCGTCGAGCATCCCGGTCAGCTCCGGGTGAGGGCGGCCTGGTGGGTGGGACAGCTGGGGATCGGGGTACTGAGGTCGGGCCGGTACCAGGTGTAGTCCCCATGCGGGCAGACGTACCGGTCGGCGGCGACCGGTCCTGGGTCACCCAGCGTGCCGGGGCGTGGGGTGCGCTGGTAGCGGGGCTGCTGGTCGGGAGGCCGGTAGCGCGGGGCGTCTGCCAGTACATCGCGTAGGAAGCGGCCGGTAAGCGGGTGGCGGTGGAGTAGTGCACGCAGTTCACCGGCGACGGGCGCGGGATCGGCCGGTTCGGCGGCGGCGAGGACTGTGGCGATCTGCTGGTCGAGTGCGGCGGCGTCCTTCTTGGTGAACCAGTCCGTCAGGTAGGGGCGGATCGCACGGGCGGCTTCGAGGACGCCGCGGTCATCGCTGGTCAACGTGCACACTCCCTGCAGGTAGAGGCCGGGTCAGTGCTGCGGTGGGAACCGGCAGTTGGTGTGGTCAAGCCCCGGTGTGCAGGTGTGAGGCCCACACCGATGGCGCCCTTGGCAGGTAGTCCCGCAGGTTTCTGACGGTCTGGTGGACTGCGGCGGCAGGGGCTGTGCCGTCGGCGAGGGCAGCGTAGATGCTGCCGGCAACCTCGACGGCGGTGATGTCGTTGATCGGCCACAGGGTGGCGATGACGTGCCGGTAGCCGGCGAGTTGGAAAGCGGAGGCCAGGTGGATCGCCTCGTCGGTCAGCTGCGCGCTGGGGCGGGCGGTTTCGCACGCGGACAGGAACGCCAGCTGTGCGTGGTGGAGGTGTCGCCGGGTGAGGTCGAGGACGGTGAGGGGTTGGTCGGCGAGCAGGAGCTGGCTTTGGGAGGGGTCGGTGAGGCTGGCGGTGCCGTGGCAGGCGAAATGCGTCCAGCGGGCGGTGGGCAGCCTGTCGAGAACCGCCTGGCGGGTGGCCTGCTCGCCGGTCAGCACGTCGATCTGACCGGGGAAGCGGGCTGCCAGGGCGGTGGTTTCAGCCAAGGCGCCGGGCAGGTCGGGGGCGCCGGCGGTCGTTGGCATGCAGATCGCGACCAGCGGGCCATCGCCGAGCTCGACCCGGCCGTCGGTGTCGGTGGCGGTGGGGCTGGTGCGGCGGGCGTGGGTCAGGG
>NZ_FZMO01000096.1 GCF_900197875.1 Frankia canadensis
GCGGGCGGGGCGTGCCTGCGCCACGGGGCGGCGCTGCTGTGGCCGACGGCGCCGGGGACGTTCCCGTGGACGACGCTCGGGATCAACGTGGTCGGCTGCGCGGCGATCGGCGTGCTCATGGTCGCCGTCACCACCGGCCTGGTACGCCATCCGCTTCTCCGGCCGCTGGTCGGCGTCGGCGTGCTCGGCGGGTTCACCACGTTCTCGACGTACGCCCTGGACATCCGCACCCTGCTCGCCGAGGGCCGTCCCGCCCTCGCCTTCGCCTACCTGGCGGGAACGATGCTCGGCGCGCTCGGCGCGGTCGCGCTGTCCACCGCCGCCACCCGCCGGATCCTGCGCGGACGGCGACGTTGACCGGGCCGCGGGCAGCACGACGGCGGCCACGACGACGGGGTCACGATGACGCGGTCACGATGACGGGGGGCAGACGGCGATGAGCACGGCGGACGGCACGGAGGGGACGGGCACGCTTGGCGGCTCCCGCGGCGGGACGGACGGGAGCCCCGCCGTGCGCGGGGCCGCCGCGGGGGGAGTACGCGGGGAGCGTGCGCTGCGGCTGACGGTGTTCGTCGGCGACACCGATCTGTCTCGGCACCGGCCGCTGGCCAGCGAGATCGTGGCCCGCGCGCACCGGGCGGGGCTCGCCGGGGCGAGTGTGTTCCGGGGCGTCGAGGGGTTCGGCGCGTCGTCGCGGGTGCACACCGAACGGCTGCTGTCCGCGAGCGGCGACCTGCCGGTGGCCGTCGTCATCGTCGACGACGAGGCGCGTGTGCGCGCGTTCCTGCCCGAGCTCGACGGGTTGGTCGGCGAGGGCGAGGGCCTGGCCGTCCTCGACGAGGTCGAGGTCGTGCGCTACGGCACCCGGGAGGACGGGTGAGCTGGCTGCTGGTGATCGCCGGCGCCGCGCTCGGCGCCCCCCTGCGCTACCTCACCGACCGGGCGGTGCAGGCCCGCCACGACAGCGCCTTCCCCTGGGGCACGTTCACCGTCAACGTCGCCGCGAGCCTCATCCTCGGTCTCGTCACCGGCGCCGTGCTGGCCGGCGCCGCCTCCGACACGGTGTCCCTGCTGGTCGGCACCGGCCTGTGCGGGGCGCTGAGCACCTACTCGACGTTCTCCTACGAGACCCTGCGGCTCGTCGAGGACGGCGCCTGGCTGCTCGCCGCCACCTCCCTCGCTGTCAGCGTTCTCGCCACCTGCCTCGCCGCCGCCGCGGGCGTCTCCCTCACCCAGGCCCTCTGGGGCTGAGCGGGCCACCGGTGGTGCCGCGGGGACGCCACGGGGGTGTGCCTCCCGCGGGCCTCGCATGTGAGCCCCGGCGGCGTCGACCATCACCTCTGCCTTGCGACCCGCGTCCGGGCGCGTTCCGCGGAACGCAATCCCTCATCATGATCTCGGCGTGGCGGTCCCGGAGGCCAGCGGGAGGCGCGCGCAGGCGCGAGACGGCGCACTCTGGATCCCCGAGTGTTTGATCCACGTCGTATGCTCACTCCCGTTGGTATTCGAGGGCCATCGAACATCATGGTTGGGCCCGGCCGGGCGAGGTGGGCCCGACGGCGCGACGCCGGTGGGTGGTGGCCAGCGTGGGAGGAGAGCGTCATGGGGTTGTCGCTGGGACGGGTCGGGGTGTGGACGCCATCGTTCCTGTGGGACGGGCCGGGGGTGGAGCAGGCGGCGGAGCTGGACCGGCTCGGGTACGGGGCGCTGTGGCTCGGGTCGTCGGCGCCGGACCTGCACCTGCCGGCACGGCTGCTCGCCGCGACCAGTCGGATCACCGTGGCGACCGGGATCGTCAACGTCTGGGAGGCCGAACCCGCGCCGCTGGCGGCCGCGTTCGCCTCGCTCGACGCAGCCCATCCCGACCGGTTCCTGCTCGGCCTCGGCGTCAGCCACGCTCCCTTCGTCGAGCGGCTCGGCCACGCCTACACCCGGCCGCTGGCCCGCATGGCAGGCGTCCTCGACGGACTGGACGCGGCGGCGCCGCCGGTGCCGGCGCGGCGCCGGGTCGCCGCGGCGCTGGGGCCCAGGGCGCTGGCGCTGGCCGCCGGGCGCACACTCGGCGCCCATCCGTATCTCGTCACACCGGACTACACGGCGTCGGCGCGCGCGACGCTGGGGGACGGGCCGCTGCTCGCCCCGGACCAGAAGGTCGTGCTCGTCGCCGACCGGGCGCAGGCACGCCGCGTCGCGCGGGCGAATCTCGCCTACTACCTGGCGCTGCCGAACTACGTCCGCAGCCTGCGCACGCTCGGTTTCGGCGACGACGACGTCGCCGGTCAGGGCAGCGACCGTCTCCTCGACGCTCTCTACGCCTTCGGCCCGCCCGCGCGTGCCGCCGAGCGGATCCGCGCGCATCTCGACGCCGGCGCCGACCATGTCGCCGTGCAGGTCCTCGGCGCCGACCTCGACCTCGGCGCCCGGCGCGGTGCACTGCCCGTCGAGAGCTGGCGGGCCATGGCCGCCGAGCTGCTGTAGACCGAGGGTCGCTCGGGGCGGGCCGCCACGGGGACCGGACCGCCATGGCCGAGACGTGGCCGCTGGGCGCGGTCGGGCTGGCGATGCCTGCGTCCGTACACACACGCCGGACGCCTCCTGCCGGCGTGCCGGCGGGAGGCGTCAGCGGACGGTGGGGTCAGCGAGAGGATCAGCGGTGCAGCGCGCGGCTGCGGCCGCCGACGGCACGCCAGACGAGCAGCACGACGATGGCCCCGAGGATCGAGCCGATGACACCGGAGGGCTGCAGCGCGCCCTCGCCGAGGTCCTTGCCGAACAGGACGTAGCCGAGGAAACCGCCGACGAACGAGCCGATCACGCCGAGCAGGATCGTCGCGGGAATGCTCATCGGGTCACGGCCGGGCACGAGCAGACGGGCGACGGCGCCCGCGATGAGACCGAGGATCACCCAGGCGATGAGGGTCCAGCGCATGACGAGGGCCTCCGGCGAGTGCGGATCACCGGCGGGTCGGCCGGTGATCGACGACAGGTTGGATCTCGATGTCCCCCCGCTGTCGCCTTGACAAACCATCCCGGATGCGCAGTGCGCCCGACACCGGGCGGGCCGCGCCCGTTCGTCCACAGGCGGTGGTCGTTGTCCACCGGGCGACGCACCACCTTCTGGCCCGGGCCGGCCGGTCGTACGATGCGATCGAGGCCGGCGACAGGTCCGACCCGTGCGCGAAGGATGGTAGTTGTGCCTGACATCGGTGCGCCCGAGCTTCTGATCATTCTCCTGGTCGTCGTCGTGCTGTTCGGCGCGAAGCGGCTGCCCGACGCGGCCCGTTCCCTCGGTCGTTCGATGAGGATCTTCAAGTCCGAGGTGAAGGGCCTGCGCGAGGACGACCAGCCCACCACCGCGCCCGCGGCGGCGAGCGGCCCGCCCGCCGTCGCGCCCGCTGCGACGGCCCCCGCGGCACCGGCACCCCCGGTCGTGGCGGCGCCCGCCCCGCAGGAACCCTCGGTCCAGTCCCGCTGACGGCGGGCGGGCCGCCGCGGTGGCCCTCCCGCCGGTTCCCGCCGGCGCCCGGCCGCGTGCCGCGCGCGGCGTCCGCCATCTTCGGTATGCCCGCAGATCGGGCTCGCCGGCCGGGTGGGGGCTGATGGACCGAGCTCGGGAGGGACGCGACGTCATGGACCGACGAATGGTGCTGCGCTCGACGGCGGCGGCCCTCGGCGCCGCCGCACTGTCCGGCACCGCCGCCGCCTGCAACCGTTCCTCCGACTCCTCCGACTCCTCCGATTTCTCCGACTCCTCCGCGGCGCCCAGGGCCGCGGCTGCTCGTGCGTCAGCCACGAGCCGGGCGCTCACCCACCCAGGGCCTGGCCCATACGGGTCACCGCGCGCGGCGGACCGGTTCGGCGTGGCGCTGCCCGCGGGTTTCACCAGCCGGATCCTCGCTCACTGCCGGGTCCAGGTCGCCTCGACGGACTACGTCTGGCCGGATGGTCCGTGCGGCGGCGGATGCCTGCCCGGTGCGGGGGGCGGGTGGACCTATGTCGCGAACTCCGGAGTGACGTTCGGCGGCGGCGCCTCGGCCCTGCGGTTGCGACCGGACGGCTCCGTGGCATCCGCGGAGCGTGTCCTGCACGGCATCACCCAGCCGCGCGCCGGCGGCGCCACGCCGTGGGGCACCTGGCTGGTCTGTGAGGGCCTCTTCGCCGGCCGAGTATACGAGGTGTACCCGGACGGCTCCCGGGCGGCGGTGGGCCGCCCGGCGCTGGGCCGCTTCGCCCATCAGGGCGTGGCCTGCGATCCCGACGACCGCGTGCTCTACCTGACCGAGGACCGGTCGGACGGCTGCCTGTACCGGTTCCGTCCCGACCGGTGGGGTGATCTGTCCCGCGGCAGCCTCGAGGTTCTGGTCGGCGATCCGGGCGCGGGCCCCGACCACGTGCGCTGGGCCCGGGTGACGGACCCGGACGGCTTCCCTCGCGCCACCCGCCGCCAGGCCCGCGACGCGCGCGCCTTCGACCGGGCCGCGGGCTGCTGGTACGCCAACGGCGTCTGCTACGTCACGACCCGGGGCGACGGGCGGCTGTGGGCGCTACGCACCGTCTCCGGTGGGACAGCCGTCTCCGGTGGGACAGCCATCTTCGGTGGGACGCCGCCGACGTCGATCGGCCAGCTCACCGCCGCCCGTTCGGGGGATCTGTTCGTCGCGGCGGGGCGTGGCGAGCCGGCGCTGACGCTCATCACGTCGGCCGGCGAGGCCGCACCGTTCCTGCGCCTGCCCGGGCACCGCGGTTCCGAGATCACCGGTCCCGCGTTCAGCCCGGACGGCACCCGGCTGTATCTCTCGTCCCGTCGTGGCGTCACCGGGCGTGACCGCAGCGGCATCACCTTCGAGATCACCGGACCGTTCCGCGCGGCGGCCGACTGACCGGCTTTCCTGATGTTGACGTCAACTTCACCTATATGATCCGGGCATGCTCCCCACCGATCTGATGACCGTCGGCGAGCTGTCCCGGCGCAGCGGCTTCGCCCCGTCGGCGCTGCGCTACTACGAGCGACAGGGCCTGCTCTCCGCCACCCGCACCAGCGGTGGCCAGCGCCGCTACGAGCGGCATGTGCTGCGCCGGCTCGCGTTCATCCGGGCGGCCACCGCCGTCGGTCTGAGTCTGGACGAGGTCGCCGCCGCCCTGTCCGCCCTGCCCGACACGCGCACTCCGACGAAGGCCGACTGGGCGGTCATCTCCCGGCGCTGGCGGGCCCGACTCGACGAGGACATCGCCGCCCTGGTAGCCCTGCGTGACGGGCTCGAGGCCTGCATCGGCTGCGGCTGCCTGTCGCTGCGGCGCTGCCGGATCTCCAACCCGCAGGATCGGATCGCCGCGCGCGGCCCCGGCGCCCGGGTTCTGCCGGCATCCCTGCGCCGCGCGCCCCAGCATCACCACGGCGGCCACCGCCCCCCGCCGGACGACGCGAACCCCTGCGCGCGTGAGCGGTTCGACGACCCGTCCGCATCTGGGCAGCACCGGTTGGATAGGACAGAGTCTGCGGCAGGACAATGCGGACAGGGGTCCTGAGGAGGGGTCGTGGGGGATTCATACGGCGCGTTGCGATCCGGTGGCGGCGGTAACGCCCTGCCGTCCGGGGGCGCGCTGCCAAGCCGTACGGCCCGGCCGCCGGTTGACGTGTCTCCCGCCGGGATCGGGCCGGTTCGGGCCCGCCGGCGCCGGCCGGTGATCGTCGGGCTCGGGGGGGCGACCCGGGCGGACTCCGCCACCCACCTGGTGCTGGCGGCGACGCTCGGCAGCATGGCCCAGGCGGGCGCCGAGACCATCCTGTTCGGCGCCGCCGAGCTGGACCTGCCGATGTACGCCCCCGAACGGCCCGAACGGACCCCCGCGACGCTACGGCTACTCACGGCCGTGGAGCGCTGCGACGCGCTCGTGGTCGCCACCCCGGGCTATCACGGCGCCATGTCCGGGATGGTGAAGAACGCGCTGGACTACCTCGAGGATCTGCGCGGCGCACCGAGGCCGTACCTCGACGGGCGCGCAGTCGGCCTGATCGTGTCCGCGACGGGCGCGCAGGAGGCCGGCACGACGCTGAGCGCGCTGCGCTCGACCGTGCATGCCCTGCGCGGCTGGCCGACACCCCTGGGCGTGGCGTTCGGCGCGGGGGACGGCGTCGTCGACGCCCACGGCCGGGTGACGGACTCGGCGACGGCGACGCTGCTGGAGGCGCTCGTCGATCAGATCATGGGCTTCACCTACGCCTGGTCGCAGGTGATCTGAGCCGACCCCCGCGCCGACTCACCCTGACGTACCGGGCCGAACCGGGCGGGTCTACGGTGGCCGCGGCAAGGACGGACGGTCAAGGAGGCGGCAGGGTGCGACGACGATTCGGGCTGCGTGGGCTCGCCGGGGCGGGTGTCGCCGCCATGGTCGCGGCGACGCTCGCCGCGTGCGGCGGCTCGTCGGGTGGCGGCTCGGCGGGTGGCGCGGCCGCCGCGGGCACTCCGGTCAAGCTCATGATCATCGCACCCACGGGTACGCCGGGAACCAACTACCCCGAGATGGTGGCCGCGGCGCGCGCCGCGGTGCGCGGTGTCAACGCCCGCGGCGGGATCAGCGGGCATCCGGTCGAACTCGAGCACTGCAACGAGAAGAACGATCCCGCGGCCGCGAAGAAGTGCGCCCAGCAGGCCGTGGACGACAAGGTGCTGGCCGTCGTCGCAGAGGTGAGCGGCAGCGGCGGGATCATGCCGATCCTGCAGAACGCGGGCATCCCGTCGATCGGCTCGTCCGGCGTCTCGGCGGACGGCTCCGAGCTCAGCTCCCCGATCAGCTATGTCATCAGCCCGCTGACGTTCTACCCGGCGGTCTGCCCGTCGCTGCTGGCGAAGGCGGGGGCGGGCCGGATCGGGCTGGTCGGCTACGACCTCAGCGCCAGCGACCGGCTGATCACCATGGCCGAGGGCGGCGGGAAGGCCGTGAACCACCCGATCGACCCGAAGATCCGCATCCCGATCACCACCAGCGACTTCACCCCGGCGATCTCCCAGCTGACCCGCTCCGGCGCGGACGGCGCCGTGCTGGTCGTGTTCGACCAGGCCGCCTACGCGGTGATCGGCAAGGCCGGCCAGCAGATCCGCACCTGTCACGCGGGCGGCACGCTGTCGCCGAAGTACCTGGCCACGCTCGGCCCCGCCGCCGACAAGCTGGTCATCGCCACCGCGTTCCCGGAGCTGAGCCAGGCCGCGCAGTTCCCCGAGGTGGCCCGGATGGTCCGGGAGCTGGAGGCCGAGCAGGCCGCCGGTGACCCCGACGCCGCCCCGGCGCTGCGCACGACGACCACCACCACCGGCGCCTGGCTGTCCGTGCAGATCGCCGAGAAGGTCGGCAGCCAGGTCTCCGGCGAGCTGACCGCGAAGAACCTGCTCGCCCAGCTCGGCCGGACGAAGCATCTGGACCTCGGTGGCATCGTCCCGCCGCTGGACCTGACGGCGACCACCCCGATCCCAGGCGCCGAGCGGATCTTCAACACGACGCTGCGCGGCGCCCGCTGGGACAGCGCGTCGAAGTCGTTCGTCCCACTCGGCACCGAGACCTACGACGGCCTGGCCATCCTGCGCCGCGCGGCGTCCTGAGCCAGGCGGAGCCCCTGAGTCAGGCGGGGCCCTGAGTCAGGCGCCTTCTCGCGTCAGGTGACGGCGAGGGCGGCGGGCTCCGGCTCGCCCAGGTAGGCGGCCCGCACCCGGGGGTGGGCCGCCACCTGGGCCGGGGTGCCCTCGGCGATGAGCTCGCCGGCGTCGAGCACCACGACCCGGTCGCAGACGTCCATGATCACGTCCATGTCGTGCTCGTTGAGCAGGATGCCGAGGCCCCAGTCGTCGGCGAGGCGGCGCAGCAGGGCCGCGACCTCGGCGCTCTCCGACTCGTCGAGCCCGGCGCAGGGCTCGTCGAGCAGCAGGACGGACGGCCCGGCGGCGACGGCGCGGGCGATCGCGAGCAGGCGGCGCCGGCCGTAGGGCAGGTCGGAGACGACCCGCAGCAGGTCGGGGCGCAGCCCGAAGGCGTCGACGGCGGCGAGCGCCGCGGCGGGCAGCGGGCGCGCGCGCGGGACCAGCAGATCGCTGAGATAGGCGCGGGCATCGCGGCCGTCGCTGGCGGCCTGGATGTTCTCCAGCACGGTGAGGTCCTCGAACAGCTCCAGGTTCTGGAACGACCGGCTCAGCCCGGCGCGGGCCCGGCGGTGCGCGGGCAGGCGGTCGAGACGCTCACCGCCGAGCATCATCGAGGTGGCCGACGCCTGCGCGTAGCCGGTGATGGCATCGATGACCGTCGTCTTGCCCGCGCCGTTCGGGCCGATCATCCCGACGACCTGGCCCGGCAGCACCCGCAGGTCCACCCCGCGCACCGCGGCGACCGCGCCGAAGCGGACCGTCAGCCCCCACACCGACAGCACCGCCGGTGAGGCGGCCACCGCCGCAGAGACGGCCACCGTGGCGTCCACGGCGGGGCCGAGTACCCGGGTCAGCCGGGTGTCGTCGGCGCGGGTGCGGCGTTCGGCGGCGCCGGGGACGAAGCGGTCGTAGAGCCGGCGGGCGGAGCGTGCGTTCTCCGGCGCCATGCCCCCGCCGGAGCGGGACAGCACCGCGACCAGCACTATTCCGCCGATCAGCGGCACGTAGCGGTCGAGGTTGGCGAGCCAGTGCCGCACCGCGCCGCCGAGGACCGCGGCGAGGACGGCGGCCCCGAGCGCCGCGATCCACGGCAGCCAGCGCCGCGCCGTCGCGCCGAGCCGGCCGGGGAACGAGGCCCTGTTCGTCAGCGCCGCGCCGCCGGCCAGGCCCAGCAGGCCGGCGAGCGCGGCGAGCAGGACCCGCAGCAGCGCGCCGAGCCGGCCGAGCCATTCCCCGACCGCCGCGCCGAGCCGGGTCGCGAGCGCCCCGGCGGCCATGGTGGCGCCGGCGAACGACCCGCTGACCCAGCCGACGCCGCCGACGACCGCGTAGGCGATGAGCAGGATCGATGAGAACGGCGCGAACGTCCCGTCACCGAAGTCGAGGTTGCCGCGCTGCCCGTAGACGAAGAACGCGTAGAGCACGCCGCCGAAGCCGGCGATGGCCGCGGACAGCGCGAACGCGTACAGCTTGGCGCCGACGACGCTGATGCCCAGCGCCGCCGCGGCCCGCTCGTTGGTGCGCACCGCGATCAGCCGCCGCCCGGCCCGGCCGCGGCGCAGGTTGGCGACGGCGAGCGCGACGAGGACGAACGCGAGCACCGACACCGTCGCGAAGCCCCGCGGGTCGGTGACCGTGTCGAGGGGGACGCCGAGGAAGCGCTGGCGGCCCACGACGGTCCCCTCCGGCGAGGCGAGGTCACCGAACAGCGAGCCCAGCGCCCTGGCGCTCGCCGGCGGCGGCGAGTGGTAGCCGCGCTGGAACAGCAGCGCGTCGACGGCGGCGCCGAGGCCGAGCGTCACGACCGCGAGCTGCAGGCCCCGGGTGCGCAGCGCCGGCAGCGCGAACAGGAGCCCGACGACGGCGGTGCCGGCCACCCCGACGGCCATCGCCGCCTCCAGCGGCCAGCCGCGGGTCGCCACCAGCCGCCCGGCGATCAGCGCCGCGATCCCGGAGAACGCGAGCTGCGCCAGCGACAGCTGCCCGGTGTACCCGACGAGCACGACCACGGACAGGATGATCAGCGCCCACAGGGCGTTGGCGTCGAGCGCGTCCACCCAGTCGTGCGGCAGCACCCACCAGATCGCCGCGAGCGCCGCGGCGACGGTGACGGCGAGCGCCCGCGGATGGACCCGGCCGCTGCCGAGCACCGGGTGCCGCTCGGCGAGGTGCCCTCGCTCGGGCAGGCCCCGCCCGCGCACGGCCAGGTAGAAGACGATGACGGCGAGCGGCACCGCCCGGTCGACGCCCCGCCAGAACGGGTGACGGGCGACGAGCTGGTACTGCGTCTCCACCTCGATGACGCCGAGGACGAGCCCGCCGAGCAGCACTCCGGGGAACGAGCGGAACCGGGTGACCAGCGCGACGGCCAGCGCGGGGACGATGAGCAACAGCAGGTTCGCCGAGGACAGTGGGTTCTGCAGCGGGGCGAGCAGCACGCCGGCGAGCCCGGCCAGGCCCGAGCCGAGACCCCAGGCGCCGGCGGCGACCGCGTCGACCGACCACCCCAGCGCCGCGGTGGCCCGCGGGTTCTCGGTGGCGGCGCTCGCGGCGAGACCGAGGGTGGTGCACCGGAACAGCGCCCACAGCCCCGCGATCAGGACGGCGACCGCGCCGAGCCGGACGAACACGTCGACTCCGATGGACTCGCCGAACAGCCGCACCGATCCGGTCGGCAGCACCGTCGGTGACGTGCGTACCGCGCCGGCGAACATCAGTGTCAGCGACGACTGCAGGATGATCAGGAGCCCGAGGGTGGCCATCAGCCGCAGCAGCGGGGTCGCCTCCCGCAACGGGCGCATGACCAGCAGGTGGAAACCGACGCCGATCGCCATCGTGGAGGCGACCGCGAGCAGCGCCGCCGGCGCCAGCGGCAGCCCCCACGCCCCGTGCAGGCCGTGGAAGGCGTAGGCCGCCCAGGCCACCAACGCGCCCTGTGCCATGTTGAGCACGCCGGCGCCCCGCGCGATCACGACCACGCCGGCGGCGACCAGCGCGTACAGCGCACCCGACCCGAGGCTGAGCAGCGCGAAGCCCATGACGTCGTCCACGACCGGTCCCACCCTGCTCCGGGCACCGCCGCACGACGGCACCCTGCGTCATGCCCGCGGCGATCCCTGCGCGGCCGAACTCACGCGGCCGAATTCACTCCGGGACCCCGAAGCCGTTGATCACGGCAACCCGAACGCGACGGTATGGCCGAGGTGTCCGGCCTGACAAGCAAACCCACCACAACGCCGACTTCGTATCGTGGACGCTCGGATGCCTGAAACGGCACGTGAGGATGGCGGTGGGACGGATGACAGAGCTGGTGCCCGGTGCCAACGCACCCCTGCCCCAGGGCCCCGTCCTGGTTCGCCTGAGCGGACCGTTCGATCTGTGTGCGCTGGTCGTCTCCGCGCACGGGAAGGTCGACGGGGACGGCGACTTCGTCTTCTACAACCAGCCGCGCGCCGCGGGCGTCACGCTGGCCGGCGGCGAGGTGACGGTCGACCCGGCGGCGCTGCGCCCCGGCGCCGACCGGGTGGTGATCATGGCCAGTCCCGAGGACGGGACCACCCCCTTCGGGCAGCTACCGGCCCCGGTGGTGACGCTGCACAACGGCCGGGGCAGCGTCCTGGTCCACTTCGCCCCGCCGCCGCTGACCCGCGAGACGGTACTGACCCTGGTCGAGATCTACCGCCGCGGGCCGGGGTGGAAGGTCCGCGCCGTCGGCCAGGGCTACGCCGACGGCCTCGCCGGCCTCGCCCGCGACTACGGCGTGGCGGGCTCGCGCCGATGCTCGCCCAGGTGGTCGTGCTGACCAACCGGGAGCGCGAGAAGGCGGGGCTCGCGCCGCTGGGCGTCGACCCGATGCTGTGCGCCGCCGCGGACGCGCACAGCCGGGACATGGCGGCCCGCGACTTCTTCGCCCACACCAGCCCCGACGGGCGGACCGTCTCCGACCGGGTGACGGCGCTGGGCTACCGCTACTCGCGGGTCGCGGAGAACATCGCCGCCGGTCAGACGACCGCCGAGGAGGTCGTCACCGGCTGGATGAACAGCCCCGGGCACCGCGCGAACATCCTCATCCCGCAGCTGCGACAGATCGGCGTCGGCCACGCGACCGGCGGCGAGTACGGCACCTACTGGACGCAGGTCTTCGGCACCCAGCTCTGACGGACGGCACTGCTCTGACGGGCGTATCCACATCGAACCAGGTTTGATGAGGTGCATGGATGCCGCGCCGGGCCGGGCGGACCGGGGCTGGATCCGCCAGGCCATCGCCCGGGTCGAGGCCGACACCAACCGCTCGGCCGACACCCATCTGCTGTCGCTGCCGCTGTGGCCGACCGGGCGGGGCGTGGACGTCTACCTCAAGGACGAGTCGACGCATCCGACCGGCTCGCTCAAGCACCGCCTCGCCCGCTCGCTGTTCCTGTACGGGTTGTGCAACGGCTGGATCTGTGCGGGCACGACGATCGTCGAGGCGTCCTCGGGCTCCACCGCCATCTCGGAGGCGTACTTCGCCCGGATGCTCGGCCTTCCGTTCGTCGCGGTGATGCCGGCGTCGACGAGCGCCGCGAAGATCGCGCTGATCGAGCGGGAGGGTGGGCGCTGCCATCTCGTCGAGGACGCGACGACCGTCTACGACGAGGCGCAACGCCTCGCGACGGCCACTGGCGGCCACTACATGGACCAGTTCACCTACGCCGAGCGGGCGACGGACTGGCGGGGCAACAACAACATCGCCGAGTCGATCTTCAGTCAGATGTCGCTGGAACGCCATCCGGTGCCGGCGTGGATCGTCGTCGGCGCCGGCACCGGCGGCACCAGCGCGACGATCGGCCGCTACCTGCGCTACCGCCAGCACGACACCGCCCTGTGTGTCGTCGACCCGGAGGGTTCGGCGTTCCACCGCTCATGGACGACCGGAGACCCGAGCGTGCTCGCGCCGGGCTCGCGGATCGAGGGCATCGGGCGACCGCGGGTCGAGCCGAGCTTCCTGCCCGACGTCGTGGACCGGATGATCCGCGTGCCGGACGCGGCGTCCATCGCCGCGATGCGCCTGCTGCGCGAACTCACCGGCCGCCGCGCCGGCCCGTCCACCGGCACGAACCTGTGGGGCGCCCTGCGGCTCGCCTGCGAGCTCGTCGCCGACGGCCGCACCGGCAGCGTCGTGACCCTGCTCTGCGACTCCGGCGACCGCTACACCGACACCTACTACTCCCCCGCCTGGCTCGCCGCCGCCACCATCGACCCCACGGCGAGCTCCGGCATCCTCCACCACGCCGTCACCACCGCCACCTGGCCCGGCGCCTGACCGGTGGTCAGCGCCATCGCCACGTGCCGTTCACGAGTACCGCGGAGATCTCCTCGACGGAGTCGAACGTGCCGTCGGCGACGCCCGTCACCAGGTCGTAGGCCTCGTCATTGGTGAGGGTCAACCGATGCCCGTTCAGGCCGTAGAAGGCGATGACCGCGCCCAGAGCCAGGCGCTTGTTACCGTCGACGAGAGCGTGGTTGCGGGCCAGCGAGTGCGCGAGGGCGGCGGCCTTGTCGTGCAGCGACGCGTAGGCATCCCGCCCGAACACGCTCGCCTGCGGCCGGGCCAGCGCCGATTCCAGCAGGCCGTGGTCACGGACCTGCGGCGGCGCATACAGAACGCGTTCGGCGACACGCAACAGCTCGGAGAGATTCAGATAGATCATTCGCCGAGGCGACGGAGCGCCTCCGCGTATCGGGGCAGTTCCTCGTCGAGAACCCGATCAAGAAGATCAGCACGGCTGTGCGCTTCGATGTACTCCCGAATCGCCTGCCGAGCGACTTCCTGCATCGAGCGGTGCTCCAACTCGGAACGACGCCGCAGGCCCTCGGCCTCGTCGTCACTCAGGCGCAGAGTCATGGCCATGGCCGATGGTATCACTGGCGATACCATCTGGCGACAGGCTGGCCCCGCAGGATGATGAGGTCGGGGGTGGCGAGGACGGCGAGGTCGGTGCGGGGG
>NZ_FZMO01000015.1 GCF_900197875.1 Frankia canadensis
AACCCTTTGACTGTGATCCGTACGTCGCCAGCGCACCGCTCGTCGGCAGCACCGCGACCAGGTTGAAGGTCTTGCCACCACCGCCGCTACCCGAACCCGAGCCCGAACCGGAGCTGGATCCGCAACCGCTCAGCGCCAGCGCCCCGCCTAACAAGAGCGCGACAACCCCGTGCGCCCGCCCCAACCCTCTTGGCCCCCTCATCAAACTGCTCCTTCCATGAGCGCACGCCCGGCGCCACGTTCAATGATCACTGTGATGTCAGCCACACGCTAGCGGGTTGCGAGTTAGCCAATCAACCTTTTCCTGCTAATCCTTCAAGGTGACCAGTTTGCTACGGAGAGGATCGGTCGCCGCAACAGAGCCGGTCGTTTTGTCCGGATTTTACGAAGAGTACGGACCATCGTAACTTTCAGTGTTCGGATCAGTCGCGGTGCCAGTCCCGTCAAACAGGCGCACCTCCGGATGGACAGCGAGGGAGGCGCGCAGGTACCGAGCGACCTTCAGGACATCGGGACCGGACATTGGCGAAGGCAGGTTGAGCACCACCAGGGCCAATGTCACGCGGCTCCTGCCGTCCAGCAGAGGCACTCCGATCCAGTCGATCTCGCGCGCATTCGGGTCATCGAAGTCGAGCAGCACGTACGGGGCACGCCGCATCTCGCTCAACAGCGCGGTCACCGACTCGGAGTGTTCGGGCCGCTTACCCAGGTGGAGCTCGTCGAGAGCGCGCTCCAGGCGTGCCTTCGCATCGAGCCGCGCGGCCGCCGCGAAGCCGTTCGTGCGCAGCACGTCGATGGCACTCAGGTTGAGTTCCTGCTCAACCGCACCCAGTGCCGGGCGGGCGCGACCGAGCCAGTCGTGGATCTCGGACATCGTTCGCCCGGGAAGGAAGAGGATTCCCATGGGCGGCGCGAAGGGATTGCTTCTGCCACCCACGCGGAACAGCGTCGTCACCCGGCTGGGTTCACCCGCTGCGGCAAGGGGGACAATCCAGTCACCGATGTCGGCGCTGACGAGGCAGTGGGAGTCGAGTGTCCTGGCGATCGTCTCCATCGCCGGGCGAAGCGAGTCGATCAGGTGACCTCTGCGGCCGAGAGCCGAATGACCGATGCCCGCGAGCACCGGGCCGAGTTCGATCGCCTTCGTATCCTCGTGCCGGATGAGATAGCCGGCTTCGACAAGAGTCTCGACGAGCGCGTGGAGCGTGGACTTGCTGATCTCCAGTTCGCGCGCGAGTTCCGAGAGCGAGTAGGTCCGCCCGGGGTGCCTGCCGAGGAAGTCCAGGAGCGCGACGACCCGCCGAGTCGGGTTAGACATCGCACTCGGTCCGGCCTAAAGTCACGCGTCATCCTTTCCGCTCTTCGGGCTGAGCACGGTGCTGATCGGTGTCCGGTGCAGGGTCCTGGTCGACTGGTACGCGTGCAGGATCCGCGGCGCCAGGCCCGTGAGCCGCACGCCGGCCGCCACGAGTGCCATCGTCAGAAATGCCTTCCTCATACGAGCTGCTCCATTCTTTCGGCGAACGCCGGCGGGGGCGCCTGTTGGGGAAGTCCGCCGACGGTCTCGCCAACCTTGTAGGTGAGCTTCCAGAACGGCGCCCGGAGCAGCTTCGTGAGGATTCCGTAGAGGATCACGCCGTCGGGCCACTGCGTCGCGATGCGACCGGAGCCGCTGCGGTAGTAGTTGTTCTCGTAGTGGAAGGCGGTTCCCGCCAGGCGCTCCTGGAGCTTGTGGTCGTAGATGTCCATCGCCCACGGCTTGATCTCGATGGCCGACGCGCCGCGCCGCCACGCATGTCGAATGGCGGCCAGGATGTACTTGGCCTGCAACTCGAGGTTGGAGACGATCGTCCCGCCATTGGTGTTCGGCCCGTACATGATGAAGAAGTTCGGGAGGTCCTTTGCCATCATCCCGAGGAATCCGGTCTCGTCGCCGGACCAGAGCTCGTGGATGGTCCTGCCGCCGCGGCCGACCACCTCGTAGGTCGAGATGAAGTCCGCCTTGTAGCCGGTGGCGAGCACTATCGCGTCGAAGTCGTGGACGTCGCCCGTCACGTCGACCAGCCCGGTCCGGGTCACCCCCTTCACGGCTCGGGGCACCAGCGTGACGTTCTCCCTCAGCAGCGACGGATAGAATTCGTCCGAGATGACCGGCCGCTTGCCCGAGTACAGGTATGTCGGGGTGACCGCCTCGATCAGATCCGGCCGGCCCTCGAGCGTGCGGTTGATGAAGGCACGGGCGGCCTTCTCCGCGGCGGTGTGCTGCGGCGTTCCCTCCCGCCAGATCGCGCCGCCGAGCTGGGCCCGTTCCCGTTGGAGAAGGATCTTGGTCCGAATCACGCGCTGCGCTACCCGCGAATCCATCGCCCGCCGCTCGGCTGGCGTGAACTCCCGCGACAGCTTCGGCACGATCCAGCCGGGCTCGCGCTGGAACATGGTCACCTGAGCGGCGATCTCCGCGAGCGCGGGAACCACCTGCGTCGCGGTGGAGCCGGAGCCGACGACCGCGACCCGCTTCCCGGCGAGCTTCGCCGAGTGGTCCCATCGGGAGGAATGGAAGATCGGGCCTTCGAAGTCCCCGATACCGGGCCACTGGGGAATCTTCGGGTCGCTCAGCAGTCCGACGGCGCTGATCACGTAGTTTGCCCGCGTGATTTCCCCGGCTGGACCGAACACGTGGTAGATCTGTCGGGCCTCGTTCCAGACCACCCGCTCGACAGTGGTGTTGAAGCGGATGGAGGGCCCGAGCCCGTAACGGTCGATCACCGCCTCCATGTACTCCTGGAGTTCACGTTGCCGGACGTGCGTCCGGGTCCAGTTCCAGGGCATGTAGGAGAAGGAGTAGACCATCGAGGGCGTGTCGACCTCGGCGCCGGGATAACTGTTGTGCCACCAGGTGCCGCCGGGGCCGGCGGCCCGCTCCAGGACTGCTAACCGGTCGAAGCCGGCTTCCTTGAGCTGTATCGCGGCGCCGATTCCGGAGAAGCCCGCGCCGATGATGACGATGGACGGCCGGCCGGCTTCGGGTCGGGCGAAGCCTCTGATCTTCATCTGATTCGCCTTTCTGTGGGTGCCCCGAGTGGGTCCGTGGATATCTCTGACCGCACGCCCGTCACAGATCGATCAATGAGTGCCTGACACCGACGCCACCGTCGACCACAAGCACCTGGCCCGTGATGTAGTCGGCCTTGTCCGAGGCCAGGAACGCCGCCGCCGCCGCGATGTCCGCCGATCGGCCCCTGCGGCCGAGGGGAATTCTGGCCGCCAGATGATCGTCACCCTCGCGGGCCGCGGTCGCGATGGTGCCCGGCGCGACCGCGTTGACCCGGATGCCCCGGCCCGCGTTCTCGATCGCAAGGGTGCGGACGAGGCTGATCAGACCTGCCTTCGCGGCTCCGTAGGCGCCGTGACGGGTTGACGCCGTCAGCCCACTGACGGAGGCGATCGCGACGATCGCGCCCCGCTCGGCCGTCATGACCTTGAGCGCCTCCTGGGCGACGACCCACTGCTGGCGCAGGTTCAGCACGAAGGAACGGTCCCACTCCTCGTCCGATGTCTCGGCCGCGAGCGACCAGTCCGAGCCGCCCACCACGTTGACCAGCACGTCGACGTGCCCATGCTCCGACGCGACCTTGGTCAACGCCTCCCGGACCGCCGCGCGGTCCGTCACGTCGACGACGGCGCTGGTGGCCGTGCCCCCCGCCGCCGCCACCGCCTCGGCGGAGGCCTCCGCCGCCGACTCGTCCCGGTCGAAGCAGACGACATGCGCGCCGTCGGCCGCCACGGCTACGGCGCAGGCCCGGCCGATGTCCGGCCCCGTCCCGACCACCACCGCCGTGCGTTGCGCGCCTAACGCTCCGGGCATCGCGGCCCCTCCACTCCGTCGTTCGAATAGTCGAACTATGTGCCCAACATGCTGAACGGAGGATGTGGCAGGCGACACACCGTGTCAAGCCGTTGATGCGCGATCGTCCCGACACTGTCCGCGCGGAGGATCACCGGAAACGAGGTCCGGCCGGGCGCGGAAACGCGCCGAACCGGTCAGAAGAAATTCTTCCGCAGGTTGACGGGGCACAATCAATCGTGCTGCGCCGGAGGCTGCGCTAAGGCGCGGCGCCAGACGCATGACCGCCGTTTACCCGATTGACCGGCGGGTCGGGCTGGTCAACCTGCCAGCGAATCAAGAAAGGCAGCGGTAAGCCGGAAGGAGTCGAGACCCGCCGGCACCTGTGGATACAGGATGTGCCAGTCGTGGGCCTGGTTCGGCACTTCGCGGAACCACATCTGTACGCCGGCCTCGATCAGGCATCCGGCCAGCTCTCGGGCGTCGTCGCGCAGCACCTCGGTGGTGCTGGTCTCGAGCAGGACGGGCGGCTGGCCCGACCAGGAGCCCAGCACCGGGGAGACCCGGGGATCGGCGACGGGAACGCCCACGGCGTACAGGCCGGCGGCCTCCTCGGCCGCGGCCCGGGAGAACTGCTGATCGTGGTCGGCGTTGGCCTCGTAACTGGCATTGCGGACCCGCAGATCAAGCCACGGCGAGAAGAACACGGAGCCGACGTGCGCGCCGCCGTGCTCCTTCGCCGCGACCGTCAGCGCCAGGGCGGCCGCGATCCCGCCCCCCGCGGAATCACCGGCGAGCACGATCCGGACACCCTGCCCGGCCAGCCACCGGTAGACCACCTCGCCCGCGTCGAGCGCGGCCGGAAAGGGGCTCTCGGGAGCGAGCGGATAGTCGACCAGAAAGCATTCGCGACCCACCGCGGCGACGAGCCGGCTGGCGAACGGCAGCCAGCCGGCCGCCGATCCTAGCCGGAATCCCCCACCGTGAAACCAGAGCAGCGCGCTGTCCGCCCGGGCGTTCAGCGGAGACACCCGGGCGACCGGGACGCCCCCGGGCCCGATCCGCTCGACCGTGACACCCGGCGCCAGCGGCTGCGCGCCCAGCGCCTGCTCGATCATCGCCCGCCGCTCGACGAGCCCGGGATCCGCGGCCCGACCGCGCGCACCGCCTCCGGCGGGATTCCCGATCGTCTCCTCCACCGGCCCACGGAGCTCCATCGGGTCACCGTAACAGGCAAGATTGCCAGGAGACAGGCGTCCGGAACCCTCCAGCCAGCAGGCCAGCCGACGCGAGCCCAGGTCAGGCGAGTCGGGCGGGGAAGCCACCGGTGGCGATCGGACCCCAGCGCACGGGGGTGACGCGGAGCAGGGACTTGCCCTGGTCGAACATCGCCTGGCGGTACTCGTCCCAGTCGGGGTGCTCGCCGGCGATGGTGCGGAAGTAGTCGACGAGCCCGTCGACGGCTTCGGGAACGTCGAGGACCTCGCAGCGGCCGTCGATCTGGACCCACGGCCCGTTCCACTCGTCGGAGAGGATCACCACGCTGGCTTCGGGCCGCTCCCGCAGGTTGCGGGTCTTGGCCCGCTCCGGATAGGTCGAGATCACGACGCGACCGGCGTCGTCCACCCCGCCGGTGACCGGAGATGCCTGCACCGACCCGTCAGCGCGGCGGGTGATGAGCAGCATCCGGTGCCGTTGCCGGGCGAACTCCACCAGTCCGGCGAGATCAACCCGGTCGTTCGTCGCGATCGTCCGTGCCATCACCGACCACCCTCTCCACGTCCGGATTCCCACCCTTGCATCGACACCATCCTCCACGCCGGTCCGGCGCGCCTGCCAGGAGATGCGTCGGTGGCCGCCGGGCTGTGCACATCGGTGAGCGGGCTGCCTCGCGATCACCGGACACGTGCTGGGCAGGGACGCGCGTCTGAACCCTCCGTGAGCGATGGAGAAGGGCACCCGGTGAGAGTGCTTCCGGCGACGCCCCGCGAGTTCGCCTCAGGCATCGCGGGTCGTCAGGGAGTACTGCGCGGCGCCGATGGACAGGGCGAGCCAGCCGGCGACGACGAGGATGGCGGCGCCGATGGGGAGGTACTGCGGCGAGGGCTCGAGGTGGGAGAAGCAGATGCTGTCACTCGCGGCGGTGGGCAGGTAGGCGAGCACGTTGCGCTGCCACCAGACCGGCAGCAGTCCGCCGAGCACCGCGGGCGCGAACAGCAGTCCCAACACCGCCGAGATCGCGCCGGCCGCGCTGCGGAACATCATCGCCAGGGCGAGGCCGAGCAGTGGGAACAGTGGCGACGTCGCGACGCTGGTGGCGACGGCCCGCAGGGCGCCCGCCTCACCGAACCCGGGCATCGGCACGCCGTACGCGCCGAACACCAACCGTGCGGCAACGGCGATCCCGACCGTGGCCACGCCCATCACCGCCCAGCTCATCAGCGTGACCAGCAGGCATTTGGCGGCCAGCACCCGACCTCGGCGCGGGGTGACCGCGAAGGTGACGCGCGCCAGACCCCCGTGGTACTCGGACGCGCCGACCTTCACACCGAGCACCACCACCAGCACTCCGGTGAAGACGGTGCCGACAAGCGGTGCCACCACCGGATCGAACTCCGCCCGGTCCGCGGCGGACCAGCCGTCCCAGGTCGCGCCGACCGCCACCGCCAGCAGCGCGGCGACCGCGATGCCGAGCACCGTGCCGACCGCCACCAGCACCCAGGTGGACCGGATGGAGCGCAGCCGCATCCATTCGGCGGCGAGCGTGGCCGTCAGCGGAGGCCGACTCCCGCCGCGGGACCCGATCGCGGGACGCGGCACGGCAGATGCCGTGTCCTGCGTGGAGGTCCGGTCTGTCCTGCCGGGCTGCCTCGTCGTCGCGTCGGCGTTCATGCTCACCGCTCCTCACCACGGTCGGGGATACCGACAGCAGCAGGGCTGCCGGCGGATGGGACGGCGGCCGGGCCGACGGCACCGGGGCCGGTTGCCGCGCGGTGCTCGACGGCGTCGCGGGTAGCCGCCAGGTAGGCCTCCTCGAGCGACGCCCGACGCTGGACGAGTTCGTGCACCGCGATGCTCCGAGCAGCGGCCAGGTCGCCGACACCCGCCGCGCTCAGCCCGGTGACCAGCACCGCTCCGCTGCCATCGCGGTGGACGGCGGCGCCCGCGTCGCGCAGCAGCGCGGCGAGCTCCTCGGCACGGGGGGAGATCACCCGCACGCGGCCGCCAAGGCCTGATCCGGTGAACTCGGCGACGCTCGCGTTCGCCAGCAGGCGACCGCGGCCGACGACCACCACCCGGTCGGCGGTGTCCTCCATCTCGCTCATCAGGTGGCTGGACACCACGATCGTGCGCCCCTCGCCGGCAAGCCGGCGCAGCAACGTGCGCACCCAGCTGATGCCCTCCGGGTCCAGGCCGTTGACGGGCTCGTCGAGCAGCAGGGTGCCCGGATCACCGAGCAGGGCGGCCGCGATGCCGAGGCGCTGCGCCATCCCCAGCGAGAAGCCACCGATCCGACGGTCCGCCACGGCCCCGAGCCCCACCATGTCGATCACCTCCTCCACCCGGTGGGTCGCCACCCCGCCAGCGCGGGCCAGGCAGGCCAGGTATCGGCGGGCCCGCAGCGCGCCGGGCGCGGCTCTGGCATCGAGCAGCACGCCGACCTCGTGCACGGGGGCCGGGATGTCCCGGTAGGACCGGCCGTGGACGCGCGCCGCGCCGGCGGTCGGGCGTACCAGGCCCACGATCATCGCCAGCGTCGTCGACTTTCCTGAACCGTTCGGTCCCAGGAAGCCCGTCACCTCGCCGGGGGCGAGGTCGAAGGTCAGGTCGTCGACGGCGAGCCGGTCTCCATACCGCTTGGACAGGTTGCGGACCTCGATCACCGTGGATCGCCTTCCTCGGTCTTTCCCCCGCTCGGACCGTCGTCTTTCACAGGACTGCGGTCGGTGGCCGTGCTGCGCGGGGAGGAGCGGCCCTCGCCGGGGGCGTTCTGGTTCGTCCCCCGCCGCCGCCGTCGGAACTCGCCGTACGCGCCGGCCAGGACCAGCAGCGCGACAAGGGCGTTCTTGATCGGCCGCACCACCGCGAGGACGCCATCAGCCCAGCCGGGCAGGTCGATCCAGGTGCGTGGGCTGACGTGCACGCCATCGATCGACGACGGTGCCGGCAGGCCCACCCGCGGCAGCCCGAGGCCAGCCAGGGGAACCAGCGTTCCCACCGCGAGCACGATCAGCACGGCGATCGCTCGCGTGACCCGCGCGCGTCTCGCCCACCGCCGCGTCCCGGCGAGCCATGTCCGCGTACCGCTGGTCTCGTTCATGCCGAGAACGGTAGATCCACATCGGCCGCTCGCCATCAGCCCCGAGACGGGACATCGTCTCCGTCTGAAGGCGGAGGCGCCTGCGACTCGCGGGCGAGAAACTGACTGCCGTCAGGTCGTTCTGGGCCGCACCAGTCCCACGTCGTAGGCGAACACGACGGCCTGCACCCTGTCCCGCAGGCCGAGCTTGCGCAGAACGGAGGAGACATGCGTCTTGATGGTCGCCTCGGTCAGCACGAGCTCGGCGGCGATCTCCGCGTTGGAGAGCGCGAGGGCGACGAGCCGCAGTACCTCGGCCTCCCGGTCGGTGAGCGTCTCGAGGGCCGAGCGGTGTCCCCGCAGGCCAACCCATCCCCCCAACGGCCCACCGCCGGTCCCGGGTGCGGTCGCGATGCTGGTCCGGGAGCCGGTCGGCCGCGCTTCGCCGCCGAGTACGTCGACGAAGCGGTCGAGCAGCCGACGGGTCACCGTGGGGGCAAGCAGTGCGTCGCCGCGGGCCACGACCCGGACCGCGTCGACGAGCTCGGCCGGCCGCACGTCCTTGAGCATGAACCCGCTGGCCCCGGCGCGCAGCGCGGCGAAGACGTACTCGTCCAGGTCGTAGGTGGTAAGGATGATCACCCGGGCGGCGCTGCCGGAGGCGACGATGGCGTGCGTCGCCTCGATGCCGTCGACCGTCGGCATCCGCACGTCCATCAGCACGACGTCGGGCGCCAGGCGAGCGACGAGGTCGACGGCCTCGGCGCCGTCACCCGCCTCGCCCACCACCTCGATACCCGGCCGGGAATCGAGGATCATCCGGAAGCCGCCGCGGACCAGCACCTGGTCATCGGCGACGAGAACTCGCAGCACCGCGGGCACCGCCTCGTCCTCGGGGATGCCGGTCATCGCCCGGCGCCCGTGGTCATGCGGGGAGGAGCGGGGAGGTCCGCGCGCACCTGAAATCCGCCCGCCCGGATCGGCCCGGCCCACAGCTGACCGCCAAGCAGGTTCGCCCGTTCCCGCATTCCGAGGATGCCGTGTCCCTCGCCGGGCGCCGCGTCGGTCAGCACAGAGGCGGGTCCCCCCGGTCCGGTCCCCTGGCCGTCGTCGACGATGTCGATCCCGACCGCGTCGGCCGAGTAGGTGATGGTCACCCCGACCCGGGTCGCGCGGGCATGGCGGACCGTGTTGGTGAGCGCCTCCTGCACGATGCGGTAGGCGGACACGTCCACCCCGGCCGCGAGCGGGCGTACCCGGCCGACGCGGCTGATGCACACGTCCAGACCGGCGGCCCGCAATGGCCCGGCAAGCTCGTCGATCCGGGCCAGGCCCGGTTGCGGCCGGTTGGCCTCGTCAGTGCCGGATCCGACGGCGCCGGGCCCGAGAGCACGGGTGGGCTGACCATCGTCCGGGCGGACCGCGCCGAGAAGACGGCGCAGTTCCGCGAGCGCGTCCCGTCCGGCCGCCTCGATCGAGCGCAGGGCCTGCCGGGCCTGGTCGGGCCGCGACTCGAAGACGTCGTCACCGGCGGCGGCCTGCACGACGATGACGGACACGCTGTGCGCGATCACATCGTGCAGCTCGCGGGCGATCCGGGCCCGTTCCTCCATCACCGCCCGGCGGCTCTCCTCCTCGATCGCCACCCGACGGTTGCGCATGATCTCCCCAAGCGCCCAGGCGACGACCGCCATCGCCATCGTGAAGTAGGCGTCGCCGGCGGGCGCCGTGCGGAAGTTGGCCGCGGCGAGCCCGACGAGGGCCAGCAACGCCGGCACCGAGATGGTCGGCGGCCGCGCGGCGGCCAGCGAGCAGACCGCGACCAGGCCGGCGAACGGGATGACGAGATCCGGTGCGACGACGTGCAGCGCCAGGCCGCCGGCCAGGGTGATCGCCACCACCGGCACCGGCCGGGCCCGCCGCCAGTACAGCGCCACGCCCTGGATCACCGCGGCCGGCACGCCAAGCCAGAGCACCAGCGACCGGGAGGTGGTCACCGACGGGTCCGACAGCGCGGCCAGCAGGAACAGTGCCATGGCCGCCGGCAGGACGACGTCGATCGCCGTGCGCAGCCACCCGAACCACCGCCCCTTCACATCCCGATCGTGCACCATGCGCACCGCCCCGGGGCTCTCACCATCACAAGCACCGACCCCGAGCAACGACACCCGCGGCTCTCGCCCTGGATCCCTCAGCGGCCGCGTTCCGGGCGATCAGGGGCGTCGCGCGACCGCGCCGTAGATGCCGACCTCGGCGTCCTTCAGGCCCGCCGGGACGCTGTCGTCGGGACGCCACCGATGCACGGGCCGCACGCCTGGATCCAGCAGGTCGAGGCCGTCGAAGAACCGCTCGATCTCGGCCCGGCGCCGAAGCCGCAGGGGAATGCCTCGGTTCCGGTAGGCCTGTTCCCCCTGCGCATCCACGGCCGGATCGAAATCGGATGTGCCATGGGTGAGCGCGAGATAGCTGCCGGCGGGCAGGGACTCGACCAGCCGGCGAAGGATGCCGTACGGATCATCGCCGTCGGGAAAGAAGTGCAGGACGGCGACGACGAACAGGCCGACGGGACGCGAGAAGTCGATGGTGTCGCGCAGAACGGCGGAGTCGAGGATCGCTTCGACGTCATGCAGGTCGGCGTCAAGGTAGACCGCGCGGCCGGCTGGGCTGCCGGTCAACAGCGCGCGGGCATGAGTGAGCACGATCGGATCATTGTCGGTGTACACGATCTGCGCGTCGGGCGCGATCCCCTGGACGATCTCATGCAGGTTCGGCGAGGTCGGAATACCGGTGCCGATGTCGAGAAACTGCCGAACTCCGGCCTCGGCCACGTGCCGGGCGGCACGGATCATGAACGCCCGGTTCTGTCGGGCGGTGGTCCGGGCGTGCGGGAAACCAGCCAGCGCCTTCTCGGCGGCCTCCCGGTCGGCGGGGAAGTGGTCCTTGCCGCCGAGCAGGTAGTCGTAGATGCGGGCCGAATGCGGCTGATCGATGTGAAGGTCGACCGGACCGGCATCGGAAGCCGGCTGGCTCCACGTCAGTCGACCACTTGGCCATATCCCATCCGTCGCCACTGCGCCTCCCGGAGAGCCCAAGCCGCCCGAATCACCGTAACTGCACGATTACCCTAACCTCCTATCGCCCTGCGCCATTGCCCGGACGCCCAGAGCATCGACGACCGGACGTGCCGGAACCCAGCGACAGCGGCCAGATCAGCGTTTTCACGATCAGGATGCCGGGCCGTGACCACCGCGGTGGCGACCGGGATGAGGCTGCGAGGATGCCACTCTAACAGCAGCAGTTCGACGGCGAGCAGGATCGAGGCGAGCGGCGCGTTGAACGTCGCGACCATGCCCCCGGCCGCCCCCGCGACCAGCAGCGTCTTGCGTTCGTCGGCGGTCAGCCGCAACGTCTGGGCGACGATCGATCCGACCGCGCCGCCGGTCATGATGATGGGCCCTTCGGCGCCGAACGGCCCGCCGGTGCCGATGCTGATCGCGGCCGAGACCGGCTTGAGGACCGCCACCCTCGGCGCGACCCGGCTCCCGCCGGCGAGGTTCGCCTCGATCGCCTCGGGCATGCCGTGGCCGCGGATCTTCTCCGATGCAGTAACGTCACTGTTCCTGCACTTGTCGTGGTTTGGCCGAGACTCAACCCGCCCGCACACTACATCTCCGGCGCTTTCATCGCCATCACAGCGGTCGGCGGTCTGGCAATCTTCAGCCTCACAACAGCCTGGTTGAGCCGCATGTCGCGCGCTATGCAGAGCCGCGCTGCGGACGAAATCACGCCAACCATCGAGCGACTCGTAGAGAAGACGCTGGACATCGACCGACTTTCAGCTCCGGAAGCCGGTCGTGTCCATCAGGGCCTGGAAACGGCACTATCCCTGCGCAGCCATATACTCGCCGAGCATCCGGCCCCTCGCGTTCGCATCGTTCTTCAGGCGGTCTCGACAATACTTATACCGGCCATCATGATCACACTTCAGCTACTACTCCAAAAAATGTTCGCCTGATCCGTCAAATCTTTCGGAGGGTTGTCCGACGACAATGGGAATCTGACTCAAAGAGATCAGCCGGTAGAGCCGATACCAGGTGGTCAGGCAGGGTCGGTGAAGCCGGTGAAGCCGTAGCGGTCGTTGGGGCCGGCGATCACGTAGTTGACGATGCCGTAGCCGACCTCGCCGGTGTCGGTGGTGAACCGGGACACGTGGTCGTAGGTCGACGACAGCAGCGCCGCGGGCGGGATCTCCGACATCTTCCAGGACAGGCCCTCGACGGCGAGCGGCCCCTGGTACATGCCGTGCCGCCAGGGCCGCACGTCGGCGGCGCCGCTCTGCGGGACGGCCTCGCCGCCGTAGCCGGTGCCGAGACTGAGCACCATCGGCACCAGCGGTTCGACCTCGATCGTCGTCGGCTCGGCGTCCGGGCGGGTGAACGTCAGGCGGCCGCCGGAGAGCTGCCGGGTGCCCGGTGTGAACGTCCAGTCGTGCCGCGGGACGCCCAGGTGCCGGACTGCCGAGGTCTCGGCGCCACCGGATGTACCCAGACCGTGGTCGATGCGCAGGGCCTCCTCGAACGAGCGCGCGCCGTGCTGGTCCTCCTGGACGGCGTAGAGCACGGTCGCGTCGGCGAACTGGATCGGCGCCCAGTTCCAGAAGTGCCCGGGCGGCGGGGCGGCGCCGTCGATGCCCGGCGGCTCCGGGGCGCCGACGGGACGCACCCCCCACGAACGGTCCCGGACTCCCCAGTACCGGCCGGGCGTCACGGTGATCGTGGCGCCGTCGACGGTGAGATGGCCCGACCAGGTGCCGGTCTGGCAGAACCGGCACATGTCCATGACCACCCGCTCGTTGCGGTAGAGCGTGTGGCGCGGCTCGTGATGCGCGGGAATCGCGCCGGTCCAGACCAGGTCGCAGTCGATCCCCCACTCGTTCGGTTCGCAGGTCAGCCGCAGTCGGCGCAGCCCCTCGACCACCTCGATCCGCAGCGGCCCCACCGACGTGTCGGCTCGGTCGGCGCCGAGGACACGCGACGCGCGCACGACCCGGTGCACGCCGTCGACGAGCACGGCGAGGAAGCCGTCGACGACGCCGACGTTCGGGTAGAAGCCCATCCCGGCGGCGAGGACGACCTCGTCCGAGCAGGAGTGCAGGTTGAAGTAGTAGCGGTCGTAGAAGTTGCGGTCGCTGGTCCCGACCCGTCGAATCGGTTCGATCGTCTGGTGGAGCGGAAGGTCGTCGTACGGAGACAGCATGGTGGCTCCTCGGTCTCGCGACGCTGGGTGACCTTGGCTGCGGGGCTGCCGGGAACGCCCGGTGCGCCCCGGCGCTATGCGGAGGGGACGTGCAGGTCGAAGGTGCGGGCGAGGCGGGCGGTGAGGGTCTCGAGGTTGCCGAACTCGCCGGGGCCGGGCAGCGGCGCGCCCAGTGAGCGACGGATGGCCACCGCCCGCAGCAGGATCACGGCGAGGCGGAGTCCGGCGAACGCCTCGTGCCACTCCAGATCGGCCGTGTGCTGGCCGGTGCGCTCCTCCCAGAACGCGATCGTGGCGGCGCGGCTACCGAGCCCGTCCAGCCGGGGAACGCCGAGGTCCTCGCTGTGGGACAGGTCGAGGCACAGCCACCAGCCGAGATCGGCGAGGCCGCCGGCGAGGGAGACCATCTCCCAGTCCAGTACCGCGACGCAGCGGAACCCATCGAAGATCATGTTGCCCATTCGGGCGTCGCCCCAGGACAGGCCGGTGGGCCGGGCCGCGGGGCGATGCGTGAGCAGCCACTCCCACAGCGCCGTCACGGTCGGGTCGGGCACGTCGGCGACGGCCCGTTCCATCGACAGCCGCCAGTACTCCAGTTCCTGGTCGATGCCGGTGGTGCCACGTTCGGGTCGGTCGAGAAGGCGAAAGGCGGCCGTGTCGGCGCCGATCTCGACGCGGTGGATGGCGGTGAAGGCCTCCATCGCCGAGAGCCACAGCCGCTCCCGCTCGGCCGGTGTCGCCTCGACGAGGAATCCGGCCTGGTTGTAGGGCGGGAAGTCGCTCGGCACGACACCGTCGACGCGGCTCATCACCCAGAACGGGGCGCCGAGCGTCGCCGCGTCAGGTTCGAGGCCGTGCAGCGAGGGGACGGGGACGTCGCCGTGCTCGGCGAGATGGTCGAGCACCGCGTACTGCCTGCCGATGTCCGCCTCCAGAAAGATCTGGAAGCCCGTCGGCGCGAGCCGCACCACCAGCCCTTCGCTGTGGACGGCCCTCCGGTCGTCCCGCCAGGTCGCGGTGCACAGGAACGTCTCGTTGGAGCCGCCCGCGCCCTGCGGCAGGCAGACGTCGGTGATCCGCAGGTCCCGCGCGTGCGGCCACCGGGCCGCCAGCCAGCCCCGCAGGGCGTGGCCGATGGCCTGGGGATCGTGCTGGACCGGTGTCGTCGGCGCCTGGTCCGCACCCCCCGCCATGATCAGTAGCGCTCGGTCGACGGGATCCTTCGGATAGCACTTTCGGGTGGGGCGGGCGAGAGCCGAAACCCCGCCGATAACCCGGGTCGCCTCCGCGCGTCGGACCGGCTGTGCGGGTTTCTGGTTGGGAGTGCGGCCGGAACGTTCATCAAAGCCTCCCGTTTACACGATGCCGGCCCGCTCGGGCCTGGCCCGGAACGCATGGCTCTTCCGTAGGCGGCCGACCTTCGCTCTCGGGTGACACCGGGGACGTCCCACGATCACCTGCCGATAGCACGGCGAATATGCGGCCATTTGTCGCCACCACGCGCTGGACAACAATGCACATAGCGGGCCGATGGCGTCAACAGGTCAGCCGACCGCCCCCGGCGGCGCGAGGGCCGCCGGGGTCCCGCGCCGCGTCAGGGCGGGTGATCGGTTCTCAGCGGGCGCGAAGGCGCACGGGGAGGGACGTCGGGCCGGCGAGGGCATCGGCGGGGCCGCTCCAGGTGATCTCGCCGGCGATCTCGACGTCGTCCACGCGGGCGGCGAGCACGCCGAGGGCCTCCTCCATCTCCGTGCGGGCGAGGCTGTTGCCGATGCAGACGTGCCGGCCGCGGCCGAAGGCGAGGTGCGCCTGGCGATCGTCGCGGTCGGGATCGAAGTCGTCGGGCCGGTCGAAGGCCGCCGGATCGCGGTTGGCGGCGTACGCGTTCACCACCATCGGAGTGCCGGCGGGAATCGCCAGACCATCGGCCTCAAGGTCCACCTCGGGCACCCGCAGCTCCCACGGCACCGCCGGCGCGTAGCGCAGCGACTCCGTGACCGCGCGGCGGGCGAAGGCGCCGTCATCGCGCAGCCGCGCCCAGCCGCCGGGGCGGGCGGCAAGCTGGTGCACGCAGCTCGCCAGCTGGAGCTTGGTGGTGTCGTGGCCGCCCATGATGACGTTGATGATGTTGGCGACGAGTTCCTCGCGAGACAGGCGGTCCAGGCTTTCCTGTGCCTCGATCAGCGCGCTGACGAGATCATTCCCGGGGTCCTTCGACCGCTGCTCGACCAGATCGTTGACGTAGCCGCCCAGATCCCGGATCGCCTGTTCGAGCCGCGGCAGCTCGGGCGCCAGGGGCACCGCCGCCAGCGCGTTCATCTCGGCGCTGGAATGCACGAAGCGCGGAATGTCGTCCACCGGAACGCCGACGAGGCGGGCGAGTACCTCGATCGGATACCAGTAGGAGAAGTCGGCGACGAGGTCCGCGGTCTCCGCGGCCAGCAGCCGGTCGGCGGCCCGCTCGGCGACCTCGCGCATCATCGCCCGCTGCTGGTCGACCGACCGCAGGCTGAACGCCCGTTCCATCACCGACCGGATCCGCCGGTGCCGGTCGCCCTCGATCCAGGCGAGCAGCCCGTTGTCGATGTAGTCGACGACCAGCGGGGTCGCACCCTCGCTGAGGTAGTAGTCGCGCATCGACGACCGGGTGCGCGGCGCCGCCAGCAGCTGCTTCGCCCGCTCGTAGGTCAGCACCTCGATGCCGCGCACGCTGCGGGCGAGACCGCCCCTGGCGCGCAGGCGCCGCACCGTCCCCGCCGGATCGGCCGCGTACTCGTCCCCGAACAGGTCCAGCTCGGGGAGGTCGTCCGTGTCCAGCGGACCGGCAGCCGCCCGGGCTGACCCCACCACGCCGGCTAAGTCGTCCGTCATCGCGCCCCGCTCCCTCCACCGTGAGCTACCCACGGTGTCTGACCTGCTCGGATGTTTCCACCCGCATGCTTTCCCGTCCGTCGGCGACGGGTCAACGGCTGCCCGTCGCAACCAGGCCCGCCGACCGCGGCGGCCGCTGTCCGACGGGCACTGTCGGACGGGCACTGTCGGACGGGCACTGTCCGGCGCACACGCCCTGCTGCCGGCGGACCCGCGCGCGTCGGATTTCGGTGCTTTTCAGCGCGCACGCCGCCCTTGCGGCGATAGATTTGGTGATCGGCGGAATGGCGGCGGCGCGGCGCGACGGGGACGGCGCAGGCGCGGCGGGGAGGGGCTCCGGCATCGGTCAGCGGTGGCTGCGGGCACTCCTTGGACCGGAGGCGGAATCCCGATCGACCCGCGCAGCTTCACGCACAGCGCTGATAGTCGTCCATACGGTCACCGCGCTGACGCGTCTGATGGACGTCCTGCCGGCCTTTCTCGGCGACGGCCGGGTGCGGCTGCTGTTCACCGTGATCGACGGTTCGCCGTTCTCGACCGGCGCGGACGAGTTCCTCGCCGACCTCGGCGCGCGGGTGATTCCCTGGGAACACGCCGTCACGCACCGGTTCGACCTGGCTGTCGCCGCCGGGCGCAGCGGCCCGCTACATAAGATCCGCGCACCACTGATGGTTATTCCCCATGGCGCGGGATACAATAAATTCAAACAGGAAACAGGAAACAGGAAACAGGAAACAGGAAACAGGAAACAGGTTTACGGGTTCGCTCCTGATCAGCTCCTGCATGAGGGACGACTGGTACCGCGCGCCGTCGTGCTCTCCCACGCCGAGCAGTTCGCCCGGCTGAGCCGCAGCTGCCCCGAGGCACTTCCGGCCGCCGTCGTCGGCGGCGATCCCTGCTTCGACCGCATCCTGGCCAGTCGGCACCGCCGCCGCGAGTTCCGCGGCGCGCTCGGCGTCGATCCTGGCCAGAAGCTCGTCGTCCTGACGTCGACCTGGGGACGCGGCTCGCTGCTCGCCCGGGCGGCGGAGCTGCCGGCGCGACTGCTCGCCGAGCTGCCGGTGGACGAGTACCGAGTGGTCGCGGCGATCCATCCCAACGTCTGGGACTGGCACGGTGCGCTGGAGGTTCGCGGCTGGCTGGCCGAGGCCGCCCGGGCGGGGCTGGCGGTCCTGCCGCCGCGGGAGGGCTGGCGGGCCGCGCTCGTCGCCGCCGACCTCGCCATCGGCGATCACGGGTCGGTCGGCGTGTACGCGGCGGCGATCGACCGGCCGGTCCTGCTCGCCGCCGGCGATCCCGCCGAGCTGGATCCGGCCGGCTCGACGGCGCGGCTGCTGGCGCTCGCGCCCACCCTGCGCCCGGCCTTCCCGCTGCGACGGCAGGTCGACGACGCGATCAGCGGCCACACCTCCGGTCGCTACGCCGAGCTCGCCGCGGGCACCTTCGCGCTGCCCGGCGAGTCCCTGGCGACACTGCGCCGCCTGCTGTACGGCCTGCTTGACCTCCCGGAGCCGGCCACACCTGCCCGGGCCCGCGCGCTGGATCCCCCGACGGCCGACGGTGCGCCGCCCACCGCCGTCTGGGTGACGACCACGGTCCTGTCGCCCGCCGCGGAGCCAGCCATGGGGCCAGCCGCAGAGCCAGCCGCGGCGTCAGCGGCGGTGGCGGTCCATCGCCGGCCGGCGGTCGCCGACGTGCCGTGGTACGTCGATCCGCCCGGCACCGACCGGCATCTCGCCGTGGACATCGCCGACACGGATCCGCGTCTGCTCGAAAGCGCCGACGTCCTGCTGCGCGGCGTCGCGACGCCCGGCTACCCCGCCGCCGAGTGGACGGCCGACGTCCTCACGGACCATCCGGGCTGCCGCCTCGCCGCCGACGTGACCATCCCGGGCCGCCTCGCGCTGCGCCCACGCGGCGGCCCCGTCCTCGAGTTCCGCCACCTCCCGCCGACGCCCGCGGCATCGGTGCTGGCCTCGGCGGCGTACGCGTGGATCGCCGACGGTCGCCCCCTCGCCGGGCTGGTCGACGCCGGGGTGGAGATCCGCCTGGGCAGCCGACTCCTGCGCATCCGCGGCGCCGCCCCATCCGACGACGCCACCCCATCCAACGATGCCAAGGCCGGGACCAGGACCGCCTAGGTCGCACCGGCTCTGTTCGGGCGGGGTCAGGACGGGGCGGGGCTGTCGCCGCCGGTGAAGCCGTCGTCCAGCTGCCGTCGCACCCGATCGGCGAGCGGGCTGCCCACCGCGGCGAAGGTCTCGAACGCCTCACGCAGGCAGGATTCCCAGCGGTGCGCGTCGCCGGCCCGGGACGCGACCACGGCCCGAGCCCGCAGGACGAGCGCGACCTGGAACGGGATCGCGCGGCGGCGCATGATGACCTCCGCCTCGCGCAGCACCCCGTCGGCTGGCCCGTCCTCGCGCAGGTCCAGCAGCGCCTCGCCGAAGCTGAGCAGCACCCGACCTCGATTGTGCTCATCGCCGATGGCGGTGAACCCGTCGAGCGCGTCCCGCAGGACCCGCGCCGCCTCCTCGGCTCGTCCCGCGGCACGCAGCGCCCGACCCAGGTGATGGGACTGCAGCGCGACGCCGCGGGCGTTGCCGATCTCCAGGTTGATCTCGCGAGCCCGCTCGAACAGCGCGATCGCCGAGGAGTACACGCCCTGTTCGAGGTACGCCCGCCCGCTGAACTCGAGGACCGACGCCTCCATCCGGCGATCGGCGGCGCCGCGGCTGCACGGCAGCGCCGCGTCGAACTGCGCGTGCGCCTGCTCGTAGCGGCCCTGCTCGTAGAACGCCCGACCCAGCAGGCTGCGCATCCGCGCCTCGGCCGCGGCGTCACCGAGACGGACCGCGGCCTCCACCGCCAGCTCGCACACCTCGGCCCAGTCGCCGTAGCGCTTGCGGTTGAGGAAGTACGCCCACATCGCGTCGGCCAGGAGCACCACGACCAGGTCCCAGCGACGCCGCGCGGCCGCCCGCACGGCACCCAGCAGGGCAGCCCAGTTCGCCTCGAACCACCGCAGTGCCTCGGCCGCCGAGCCGAACGACGGTGCCGGCGGGGCGACGGTCTCGTCCCACCAGGGTTCCGCCGGCGGCGGATACTCCACGAGCCGCATCCGCGACCCGATCACCGCCCGATCGGCGAGCATCGCGTGCCGCAGGTAGACGCCGACCATCCGACCCAGCGCGCTGTCGCGGTCCGCAGGCTCGTCCTCCAGCTCCGCGCGGCGCCGCGCGTGCGACTGGACCAGGTCGGACACCTGGTAGCGACCCTCGACGTCCTCGTCCGCCCCAATCAGGTGCGCGAGCACGAGTTCGGAGTCGAGCACGGTGCGGACACCGGCGAGCGGCCGTCGAAGGCCCGCGGCCAGCACCCCCGCGTCGCAGGAGGTCCCCGGGTGCACGCCCAGCATCCGGTAGACGGTGCGAACGCCCTCCGGAAGCCGCCAGTACGCGCCCTCCAAGGTGACCTCGATCACACGCTCCCCGCTGTCCCCCACGAAGTAGTCGAGTCGCCGATCGATGTCACGTGTCTGGTCGGCGATGGTCGACACGCGGCGCGTCTGGTGCATCTGCCGGTCCACGCCGACCAGTTCCAGCAGCAGCGGCAGGCCACCGCAGTACCGGATGACCTCGGCGGCGGCCTCGGGCTCGCGCCGCAGCCAGTCCGGGCCGGCGTACTCGCCGATCAACTCGGCGCTGTGCACGTCACTGAGCGGCCCGAGGACGATCTCCCGCCCACCAGCCCGGACCAGGGCGGGGAACCGCCGGGCACTGACCACGATCACGACGCAGCCCGCGAGCAGCGGCAGCGCGTCCCGAACGCTCAACGCCTGCGCGGCCGAGAGCACGCCATCGAGCACGATCACCAGCCGCCGCCCGGCGATCCGCCGGGCGAGCATGCCCGCGAGTCGGTCGCGCCGGCCCGCCGGCCGATGACCGGCCCCACCGGGGTCGCGTCGTTCCCGTTCGTCGGACCCGCCAGCGGCATACGGGTCGCCGCCGAGCGCCGCGATGATCCGTTCCAGCAGCTCGGTGACGTCGACGGCGTCGCGCTGCGCCAGGTCGGCGAGGTCGAGGCGAAACTGGCCGCCGTCGAACCGGTCGCCGATGTCGGGGACCCATCGCAGGACCGCCTGCGACTTGCCGACCCCCTGAGGGCCGCTCACCACGATCAGGAGCGGACCACGCTCGTCGCGGGACCAGTCGACGAGCTCGAGGAAGGCGGCACGCTCCTGGAACCGGTTGACGAACACCGGCCTGGGCGCGTCCAGCCGCAGCAGCGCGTCAGACACGTCGACCCACCCCACGAAACCGCATCCTGCGCAGCCGCCCTGCTGCGGAACGTGACAACACGGGATCAACCTAGCCGATCGGACGCCGTCCGGTCCCGCTCTCGGCCTAGCCGATCGGACGCCGGTCCGGTCCCGCTCTCGGCCGTGGTCGAGATACCTACCGGCAACACGTCTACTTCGCCTCTTCTCGTGGCCGCAGCCGTCGGGGGCGACCTAGCGTCGATGGACGTGACCGTCGTCGACACCTCCACTGCGCCCGCCCTGCTGTCGCCCGGGTCTGCGGCGCTGCGCCGGCTGCAGGTGGCGATGGTCGCGGCGGGGCTCGCGGCGTTCGCGATGCTGTACTCGACGCAGGCGTCGCTGCCGCAGATCGCGGCCACGTTCGGCGTCGACGCGACGCTCGCGAGCCTGACCGTCTCGGTGACGACCGGCGCGCTGGCGATCTCGGTGCTGCCGACGTCGACGCTGGCCGAACGGCTCGGCCGGGTCCCGGTGATGATCGCCGGGCTGGTGGTGGGCTGCGTCTGCGTGGGCCTCGGCGCCGCCGCGCCGAACCTGCCGTTGTTCCTGCTGGCACGGGCGCTGGCGGGGGTGTCGCTGTCGTCGGTCGTCGCGGTGGCGATGGGGCACATCGGCGAGCAGGTCCGCCCGGACGCCGCGGCGCCGGCGATCGGCATGTACGTCTCGGCGACGTCCCTGGGCGGGCTGCTCGGCCGGCTCGTTCCCGCCGGGCTGGACGCCCATGGCGGCTGGCGGGTGTCCATCGCGACCATCGCCGCCGTCGGCGCCGGGTGTACCGCGGTGTTCGCCGTGGTCATGCCGCGCGGCCGCGCCGGCGCCAGCGCCAGCGGGCGCCGAGGCCGCGGTCAGGTGATCCGCCGGCATCTGCGCGACCCAGGGATACTGCGCCTGTGCGGGGTCGGCATGGTCGAGATGGGCGGATTCGTCGCCACCTACAACTACCTGACCTACCGGCTCACCGGCGCGCCGTTCCGGCTGTCGAGCACCGCCGTGGGCCTCGTCTTCTGCGCCTACCTGGCCGGGACGGTGACCTCGACCGCCGCCGGCCGGCTGGCCGTACGCGTCGGGCGGCGGCCGGTGCTGCTCGGCGCCGTCGCGACCGGGCTGGCCGGGCTCGCCCTCACCCTGCCGGACGACCTCGGCTGCGTCCTGGCCGGACTGGTCGTGTTCACCGCCGGCTTCTTCGCGGCGCACGCGGTCGCCAGCGGCTGGGTCGGCGCCCGGGCGGGCACCGGGCGATCCGAGGCGTCGGCACTGTACCTGCTGGGCTACTACCTGGGTTCCAGCGTCGGCGGCACGCTGATCGGCCTGGCCTGGACCGCGGCCGGCTGGCCCGCGACCGTCGCCTGCGTCGCCGCCACCCAGCTCGCCGCCGCCCTGCTCACCCCCCGTACCGAACCGCTTGACACGCCCCCCGCC
>NZ_FZMO01000454.1 GCF_900197875.1 Frankia canadensis
CCCCCACCCCCGCCGAGGGCAGCTGACACCACCGCGCTCCGCTGACACCACCGCGCAGCGCGCGGTCCCGACCGGCCGTCCCGTCAGCCGGCGACCCCGACCTCGCGCCAGGCCTCGCTGACCGCCTGTCGTTCCTCGGCGCCGAACAGCACGCCGGCCTGGCGGACCGTGACCGCCGCGAACGAGCGGAAGGTCGCGTTCGGCCGGACCTGCGGGGCGCGCAGGCTCTCGTACCAGATACGCCCGGCCCGGTCCCAGGCGTGGCCACCGAGCGCGCTGGCGGCCAGGTAGAACGCGCGGTTGGGAATGCCGGAGTTGATGTGCACGCCGCCGTTGTCGGAGGTCGTGCGGACGTAACCGTCCATGTGCGCGGGCTGGATGTCGTCGCCGAGCACCGGATCGTCGTAGGCCGTGCCGGGCGCCTTCAGGGAGCGAAGCGCCACGCCCTGCACGGCGTCGGTCAGCAGCTCGTCGCCGATCAGCCAGTCGGCCTGCTCGGCGGTCTCGCCGCGGGCGTACTGCTTCACCAGCGACCCGAACACGTCGCTGACGGACTCGTTGAGCGCCCCGGACTGGTTGACGTACATCAGCGCCGCCTCGTCCTCGGTGACGCCGTGGGTCAGCTCGTGACCGATGATGTCCAGCGACACCGTGAACCGGTGGAACAGCTCGCCGTCACCGTCGCCGAAGACCATCTGGCGGCCATTCCAGAACGCGTTGTCGTAGTGGTCGCCGTAGTGGACGGTGGCGAGCAGCGACATCCCCTCGTCGTCGATCGAGTCGCGGCCCAGGACGGCGGCGTAGAACGCGAACGTGGCGCCGAGACCGTCGTAGGCCTCGTTCACGGTGACGTCCGCCACCGGCTCGCCGCCCTCGGCGCGCGCGGTCGCACCGGGCAGCGTCTCACTGCCCGCGGCGTCGGCGACCGCGCGGCGCGGCCCCGCGTCCGGCGCCAGCCGGGCCGGCGCGACGCCACGGCTGGCGGCGCGCAGCTGGGCGTTGTGGATGCGGATTGTGCGGTGGGAGCCGTCCTGGACGAGCGTGGACAGCGCCCAGGACCGCTGGTCGGGACTGCCGTTGCGGACGATGCGCTCCAGTACGTGGGGCGGGACGGCGCACGGCGCCGCCGGCCGTGCCGGCGCCGGGCCGGTGCGAGTGGGGTCCGCGGGGGAGGGC
>NZ_FZMO01000037.1 GCF_900197875.1 Frankia canadensis
CGCGTCGAGGTAGCGCGCCGTCGGCGGTCCGCCGGCCTCGCCGCCGGCGTCGGCATCGACCACCGCACCGCCGGCCACGACCGCCCCCGCCACGACGGCGCCGGCCACCACAGCGCCGGCCACTACAGCGCCGGCGCCCGCCAGTGGCGGCGGCGGGTTCAGCCCGTACGTCGACACGTCCCTGTACCCGCCGGCGGATCTGGTCGCGACGGCGAAGGCCACGGGCGTCGACGACTACACGCTCGCGTTCGTCCTGTCCGGCGGCGGCTGCACGCCGAAGTGGGGCGGCGTCTCCGAGCTGAACCAGGACGGGGTGCCGGGCCAGATCGGTCAGCTGCGGGCGCTCGGCGGCGAGCCGCGGGTCTCCTTCGGCGGCGCGAACGGCATCGAGCTCGGCCAGGCGTGCACCAGCGCGACGGACCTCGCCGCCGCCTACGGCGAGGTGATCAGCACCTACGCGCTGACCCGCGTCGACTTCGACATCGAGGGCGCGGCGACCGCCGACACCGCGGCGAGCACCCGCCGGGCGCAGGCCATCGCCTCCCTGCAGCGTGACGCCGCGGCGGCGGGCCGGACGCTGGACGTGTCGTTCACCCTGCCCGTACTGCCCACCGGCCTGACCCAGGACGGTGTGAACCTGCTCGCGAACGCGAAGGCGAACGGGGTGAACGTCAACACGGTCAACGTGATGGCGATGGACTTCGGCGACGGCGTCGCCCCGAACCCGGCCGGGCGGATGGGCCAATACGCCATCGACGCCGCCACCGCCACCCAGGCGCAGATCCGCGGTGTGTTCGGGCTGTCCGACGCGGACGCCTGGCACCGCCTCGCCGTCACCCCGATGATCGGCGTCAACGACGTCGCCACCGAGGTCTTCACCGTCGCCGACGCCCGCCAGCTCGCCGCGTTCGCCGCGCAGCACGACCTGGCGTGGCTCGCGATGTGGTCGCTGACCCGGGACAAGCCGTGCCCCGGCGGGGCCACCGGCTCCGCGCAGCCGACCTGCAGCAGCATCGACCAGCAGCCGCTGGACTTCGTCCGCGCGCTGTCGGCCCGCTGATGCCGACCCGACGGCTCCTGCTCGGCGGCGCGGGTGCGGTGGCCCTCGGCGCCGCCACCGCGGGGACCGCGAAGATCCTCGACCGGTCGAGCGCGCCCGGACGACCGGTCGGCGCCCAGCTCGCCGCGGCGGCGGTGCCGGCCGGCGCCCTGCCGCTGACCATCGTCAACCACACCTACCGCTACACCAACGCGCAGATCCGGGTGTACATCGTGGGCACCGACCTCGGTACGGGCCGGCAGGTCGCGAGCCACCCGGACGGCTCCACCCGGACGGTGTCCGCCGCCGACAACGGCGCCGACGGCTTCGCCGACCTGTCGATCCCCCTGGTGGACGACGGCGACACGCGGCTCGCGGTGCCGGCGAACATGTCCGGGCGGATCTACGTCTCGATCGGCGACCCGATCCGTTTCAGGGTCGTCACCGACGGCGCGGGCAACGCGGCGCTGCAGCATCCCGCCGGCTGGGTGGCGAGCGATCCGAGCTACCGGGTGCTGCACGACTTCGTCGAGTTCACCCACAACCCGGCGGGCATGTTCTGCAACACCACGATGGTCGACATGTTCAGCGTGCCACTGTCGATCCGCCTGCGCGGCGCCGCCGACCAGACGGCGGGCACCATCCCCCGCGGCGGCCGGGACGCGATCTTCGCCGACCTGCGGGCCGCGTCCGCGTTCGCCCCGCTGGTTGTCGACGACCTGCGGGTGATCGCCCCCGGGCACGGCATCGAGAGCGGCATCTTCCCCGCCGGCTACTACGACGGCTACATCGACGCGGTGTGGAACCGGTACGCGTCCACCCCGCTGACGGTCGACGCCGGCGGGGCGACGCGTACCGGCCGGGTGCGGGACGGGGTGCTGCGCTTCGACGGCGGCGTCGCGCCGATCTCCCGGCCCAGCACCCGCGACGTGCTGTTCTGCGCCGGGGCGCTCGCCGCTGCGAACGACGGGCTGACCGGCCCCGTCGCCGCCGTGCTCGGCGCCGGCTTCAACCGCTCGACCCTGCTGACCGGCGCCACCCAGCCGACGGGTGACCCCGCCGGCTTCTACACCGACGCGGTGACGAACGTCTACAGCAAGGTCATGCACGCGCACGCCGCCGACGGCCGGGCGTACGGCTTCCCGTTCGACGACGTCGGCGGCTTCGCGTCCTACGTGCAGGACACCACGCCGACGTCGATGACCCTGTCGCTCACCCCGTTCTGAGCGACCCGCCCGTTCGGGAGGACGGTTCCGACCCCTCCGAGGAGCCGCCCTCCCGAGCCCTGTTCACGGCCCGGGTGACACAGACGCGTGGACGCCGGGGATGCCGCGGGTGCTGATCCGGTAGACGAGACGCCGCTCGCCGTCGCGGTCGCTGTAGACCGTCGGCGTCGCGCTGTGTACGACCGACCAGTTGTCCCAGATGAGGATGGAGTCGACCTCGGCCCGGACCTCCTGCTGGAAGCGCGGCCGCAGGACGAATCGCTTGAGCTCCAGCAGCAGCTCGATCGCGTCAGCCTCCGCCATCCCGACGATCCCCGCCGCCGTCCCGGAGAAGCCGAACAGCGAGCGGCGGCCGGTGACCGGGTGGACAGCGACCAGCGGATGGGTGACGACGGGCAGGTCGGTGGTGGAACCGCGGCCGCGCACCTCGCCGGCCGTGGTGACCTTGCCGCCCCGGGGGTCGTGCAGGACCACGAGGTCATCGACGCGCCTGCGCATCGCCTCGGGCAGTGCCTCGTAGGCGGCGGCGGTGTCGGCGAAGCGGGTGGAGTTGCCGGACGCCGGCATCTCCCGGGTGTAGAGCATGGTCACCGCGGCCGGCACCGCCTCGTAGGAGCTGTCCGAATGCCAGTGCATCGCGCCGTCGCGCGACTCCGGCGAGGTCGCCGGCGAGTTGGTGATCCTGATGATCTCGGGATAGTCGTTGTCCCGGTGACGCGGGACGAAGAAGGAGATCGGCGTGCCCCAGGCACCACCGAAGCGGGCGTACTGCTCACGGGAAAGCTGGTGCCCCGGTAAGAGCAGGACTCGGTTGCGGTAGAGCGCGTCGGTGACCGCGCGGACCGCGTCGTCCGACAGCTCGCCGGTGAGGTCCAGGTCGGTGATGGTCGCCCCGAAGGGGCCGACCAGCCTCGTCTCGATCATCCTCGGTCACTCCCGCCTACCGTCGTCAAACCATGTACCTGAACCATGCCGATGTCCGGATCCGTCGACGTCCGGCGGTGCGGACCTGCTCGCCCCGGCCGGCGCCCGGTCCGGGGCGAGCAGGTCCGCGCTCGCGCGGCGGCGGGCTCCCGTCAGTTCGCCGGCGGGCGGCCGACGTGCGGGAACAGTTCGAGGAACGCGCCCATGGTGATGCGGTCGCGGGTGGCGTCGTCGATGCCGTCGAACAGGTTGTGCAGCGTCTTCTGGGTGTGCCCGTAGGTCCCCTCCATGTGGGGGTAGTCGCTACCGAACATGACGTTGCGGTAACCCATCGAGGTGAACGTCGGGATCGCCGTCTCGTCGTGCTGGAACGAGGCGTAGATGTGCCGGTTCATGTAGTCCTTGGGCTGCCGGTCGAGCTTGGGCCAGACGAACATCGGCTGCTGGCGCGCGGACTCGTTGAGCCGGTCACCGAGGAAGGGCACCCAGGTCGCCCCGCCCTCGGAGACCAGCACCTTCAGGGTCGGCTGCCGGTCGAAGACCCCGGAGGCGATCATCATGGCGGCGGCGCGCTGCCCGCCGTAGCTGGTCTCGTTGAAGTTCAGCAGCGCCCCGCCGCGGCCGCGGTAGACGACGTTCTCGCCGTCGGTACCGATGTGGAAGGCGATGACCTGCCCAGCCTCCTCGGCCGCCGCCCACAGCGGGTCCCATGCCTCGTCGTTCCAGTGCGGCCGGCCCGCCGGTGGCACGGTCGGCAGGAACACGGCGTGGTAGCCGAGGCCGGCGCAGCGCTGCAGCTCGGCGACGGCGTCGGCGGTGTCGAGCAGAGGCAGACTGGCGGTGGCGACGAAGCGGGGCGAGAGACCCTGCAGCGCCTCGACGGCCCAGTCGTTGAGCGCCTTCGCGGCCTCGCGGACGAGTTCCGGATCCCGGATCAGGGTGGCCCACATCCCCAACGACGGGTAGGTGACCTCGCCCCAGATGCCCTCCTCGTCGAGGTCGGCGAGGCGCAGCCGCGCGTCCTTCGAGCCCGGCGGACGGTGGCTGATCTGCTCGATCGTCTGACCCTTGAACTCACCGTCACGGATCGGCTTCGGCATGGGACGCCTGATCGTCTGACCGTCGACGTGCAGCAGTTCGTAGCCGTCGAACTTCTCCGACCTCGGCATCCGCTCCGCCAGCCGCGGCGGCAGCGCCTGGGCGAACAGATCCTCCGGCTCGAGGAAGTGGGAGTCCCCGGAGTTGGCCCAGATCTTGTCCATCACGCGCCCTTCAGCGTGGCCCGCCGCGGCCACGCCACCGGCAGGCACCCAACCTCAATCAGTCACCCCATTGTAATGAATCTGCTTGATTGCCACATCCGGACTGGATGCGGCCGTCAGGCGCGGAAGACGGGAGCGCGCCGCTCGAAGTAGACGCGGGTGGCCTCGGCCTGGTCCGGAGTCCCGATGTTCGCGGCCATGACGCGCAGCTCGGCAGCCATGCCCTCCTCGACCGTCGCGGTCAGTGAGGTGCGCAGCAACGAGGTGACCCCACGCACGGCCAGAGGGTTGCGGCCGGCGACCATGCGCGCGAACGCGAACGCCTCGGCCCGCGGGTCCGCGCACACCCGGGTGGCCAGGCCGGCGGCTACGGCCTCCGTGCCCGACAGCAGCCGACCGGACAGGATCAGGTCCATCGCCACGTCCGATCCAACCAGTCGGGGCAGCAGCTGGGTGCCGCCCATGTCCGGCGTGATGCCGAACTCGATCTCCCGCAGCCCGAGCTTCGCGTCCGCGGTGACGAATCGCAGGTCCGCGCCGAGCGTGAGCTGCAGCCCGCCGCCGATGGCGGCGCCGTGCACGGCGGCGACGACGGGCACGTCCGCCGCGCGCAGGGCCGAGACGATCCGCTGCCCCCGCCCGGGGATGCGCCGGCCGCCGGCGGCCGGGTCGCCCGGGTCCGCGAACGGCTTCTCGCCGGCCTCGCCCTCGGCGGCGAACGCGCGGAACTGGTCGAAGTCGAGCCCCGCACAGAATCCGTGCCCCACCCCGGACAGGACGACGGCCCGCACCGACGCGTCGCCGGCGAGGCGGGTGGCGACCGCCAGCAGCTCGTCGAACATCGCGTCGTTGATGGCGTTGCGCTTCTCCGGCCGGTTCAGCCGGACGTCCGCGATGGCGTCGACGATGTCGCACTCGACCACATTGCTCACGACCCCCACCGTAGTCCGGGGCGGGGGCTCGCGCCGGTCACGGATTCAGCAGGTGACCGCAGAGGTTGGGCTCCACGACGACGAATCCGCTGCCGGTCGTGTTCGCCTGCACGAACGAGTAGCACGTGGTCGGACGAGCCGGGCCGACCCGGAAACTGATCGTGTTGATCAGACCGTCCGCGTCATAGCTGTTCACCCCGCGCAGCGCCTCGATGAACCGCGCCCGGGTGGGGCAGGCGCCCGCCAGGTCCAGTCCGCGCAGGAAGATATCCGTGCTGATGTACGCGGCGACGGCGATGTCCTGCTCGGGCTGGGTGACCTGCGGGGCGAAGCGGTGCATCGCGGTGACGTAGGCATTGATGCCCGGACCGCCGAGCTCGAACGGGCGGTAGAACACCGGCACGGCGATGCCGGCCATCCGTGGGCCGTAGGTCTGCAGCAGGTCGTGGTCGTAGCCATTGGCGGACAGCACGACCTTCGGGTTGTAGCCGCCCCCACGCAGCGCGTCCACGACGTCGACGAGATCGTGCGGCTCGATGACGCCGACGACGGTGTCGGCCCGCGTCGCCGCGATCCGCCGCGCCACCAGCGCCGGGTCGTCGACCCCGGAGGTGTAGGTGACCGTGCCCAGCACCTGCACCCCGGCGGCCACCAGGCTGCGCGCGTAGGACTCGGCCGCGCTCGACTGCGCCGGCGACAGGGCGGTCTGCAGGATCACCGCGCGGCGTCCACCCCGCTCCTGGACGAACTGCCCCTGCGTGTCGACCGCGGCGCCGGTGGAGGTGGTCGCGGCGAACATGTTGGGCGCACGGGTCCAGATGTCGTCCGAGGCCATGCCGGTGACGGGCACGCCTCGCTGGGTGAGGTAGGCGGCGCTACCGGCCGCGGCCACCGACAGCTCGATCAGCCCGAACACCCCCCGCTGCTCGACGAGCTCGCGCGCGCCGATGCCGTTGGGCAGCGGGACGCCCTGGTCGTCACGCCACTGGTAGGTGATCCGCCGGCCGTGAACGCCGCCGGCGGCGTTGGCCGCCCCGAGCCGGGCGTCGATCCCGGCCCGGGCGGCCGCGTAGATCCCCGCGACCGGCCCGGAGTCCGGGTAGAGCACGCCGAGGCTGATCTGATGGTCGTCCACCCCGGGCGACGCGCAGGCCGCCACGGATGCCGGGTCGGACGACGAGCACCCCGCGAGCCCCGCGCCCACGGCGAGCAGGACCGCGGCAACCCCCGTGGCCGCGAACCGTCGTCCGAGCGGCCGACGGAGAAGGGACCCGGGACGTCGAGTGAACACCGTTTCTCCCTGGGGCGGAGCGGCGGAATTCCGCGATATACGGCAGACCCTGCGGGAATACCCGCGCAGCGGAGGGAACACTACCAAGAGATTCCGGCCCCGCGGGGGCCGAGTGGCGCTTCCCATCCACCGCACCCGAAAGGGGGAGCTGACCCCGTGAAGCTTGGCCTCAAATTTGCCAAGGATTCACCGAGCGGCCACCGCACGGCCTTTCCGGGACACTGCCGTCAGTGTCCCGCAGGCTACCGGACCAGCAACGGGACGCCAACGAGCACATTATCAAGCCATCGTGACGCCTTTAACATGACCAGCGCCGGGGACGATGCGGGACCGACCTGTCCCCCACTGGTCCCGCCGTCTCGCCGTCTCGCCGTCTCGCCGTCTCGCCGACGTCCTTCCGGGGTGATAGGACCAGCTGTCCTAACACCGGGTTTCAATCGGGTGACGGGTGCGGACGGCGCACCCGCGGAGCGATTCGACCGCACGCCGGTGCCCGGAACGCACCGGATGCCGCCGCATCGCACGCGTCGCACGGTAGGTTGGCGCCGTGCGCGAGGAGCACCGAACCCCGGTGGACGTCCTCCTGCTGCTGGTCCGTGACGAGCGGATCCTGCTCACCCTGCGCGCCGGCGACATCTACGGCAGCGGCTGGTGGGCGCTGCCCAGCGGGCGGATCGAACCGAACGAGGACGTCGTCAGCGCCGCCGTGCGCGAACTCGACGAGGAGCTCGGCCTCACGGTCGCCGCCCGGGACGTGACGTTCGCCGGCGTCACCCACGCGCTGCCGCCGGACAGCGAGGCCCGCCTCGGCTTCGGGTTCGCCGTGCGTCGCTGGCAGGGCGAGCCGACCATCCGGGAGCCCGACGTGTGCGCGGGCCTGTGCTGGCGTTCGCCGACCGACCTGCCCGACCGCACCCTGCCGTATACCCGGGAGATCGTCCGCCTCCATCTCACCGGCGAGGCCTTCTCCCGCCCCGGCTGGCCGGACCGTTAGACCCACGTGCCGAGTTGGTCGCCCGACGAGAGTTGCGGGCCCGGTCGGCCGGAGCTGTCGCAGAGACGCGGCGACTAATCCGATATATCGTTGAGGGCACGGTATGGCGTGGCCGCCGAAGGAGGAGCGGGATGGCGGACGGTTCTGTGGGTCTCACCCCGGTGAATCTCAGCAAGGGGCGGGCGGCTCCTCGTGGCGGGCTGCGGGCCAGTGACGCGGACCGCGCGGCGGCCGCCGACTGGGTGTGCTGGGCCACCGGCACCGGCCAGCTGTCCCTGGAGGAGGCGGACGACCGGCTCGCCCGCGCCTACGCCGCCCGCACCCTCGACGAGCTCGCCCCGCTCACCGCGGACCTGCAGCCCCGGCCGCGCACCGAGCAGCCCGCTCCCCGCCCGTCGGCTCCGGCCGCGTGGCTACGCGAGCGCGGCGCGGCGCGGCTGCGTCCTTACCTGGTTCCGGTGGCGGTCGCGTCCTACATCGCGTTGCTGGTGCTGGTCTCCCGCGGGACCGGCTGGTTCCCCTGGCCGCTGCTCCTCGTCGGCCTCTTCGTCGCCAAGGCCCACCATCACCGCCACGGCGTCGACCAGCCCCGCCGCCATCACCACCGCGACCACCATCATCACCACCGCCACCGCACACACGACAGCGAAGCCAGCCGCGTCGGCGGCTGAGCCGGACCAGACGCTGAGCCGGACCAGACGCTGAGCCGGACCAGACCTTGAGCCGGCTCAGGCGCCCGCGGCGGGCAGCTCGTATCAGCGAAGGGTAATCCGCGCGCCCTGGTTGTTCAGCTGGGTGAGCCATGTGCCGAATCGGTGCTACCGGCCCGTCCGCCGGCCAGGGCTATGGACGGTAACCGCGGACGAAGAGTGCGACGCTGGCCGTGCGCGCGGCGGCGAGCGCGGCCTCGTCCGGACCGTCCGCCGCCGCCCCCGCCACGTCGCGCAGCGCGGACAGCTGCCAGCCCGTCCCCCACACCAGCGCGATGAACTGGCCCGACGCGCGGACCGGATCGTCGATGCGCAGCAGGCCGCCGTGCGCGAGCCGGGTGAGGTGGGCGCCCACCTCGGCGAAGACCGGCCGGGCCACCCGGGTGCGCCAGATCTCGAACAGCTCGGGGCGGCGCGACCCCTCGGTCCGCAGCAGCTGGCGCAGCGCCACGCTGCGCGGGTCACGGGCGATACCGGCGAGCCGCCTGGCCAGCTCGTCGAGCTGGGCTGCGGGATCGGGCGCCGCGTCCAGCGGATCCGCCCTGACCTCGTCCAACGCCTCGAGGGCCATGGCCAGGTGGGCCTCGACGACCGCCTGGAACAGGGAGTCCTTGTCGCCGAAGTGGCTGTAGACGGTCTGCCGGGACACGCCCGCCTCCCGCGCCACGTCCTCGAGCCTGGCGGCCGCGAAGCCGTGCCGGACGAACAGCCGCAGGGCGGCATCGATGATCGCCTGTCTCTTCGCCGGAAGCCCCCGCGGAGCCGGACGCCGGGGCCTGTCGGTCGGACCTTCCACCCCGCCAGGCTAGTCTTGGACATTCATGTCCAACTCTCTGGACATGATCGACTATTGAGGAGCAGTCCGATGCCTCTGAACAGCCCGGCGGATGACCTTTCCCGCACGGTCGTCATCGGCGCCGGCCCCGCCGGCCTGACGGCCGCGCACCAGCTCGCCGAGCGCGGACTGCCGGTGTCCGTCTTCGAGGCCGACGACGTCGTGGGCGGCATCAGCCGCACCGTGGTGCGGGACGGCTGGCGCTTCGACATCGGTGGTCACCGGTTCTTCACCAAGGTCGCCCGCGTCGAACAGCTGTGGCATCGGATCCTCGGTGACGAGGATTTTCTGATTCGTCCTCGCATGAGCCGGATCTACTACCGCGGAAATCTCTACGACTATCCGCTCCGCCCCCTGAACGCGCTGCGCAACCTCGGCCCGCGCGACTCCGCCCTCGCGCTCGCGTCGTATGGCTGGGCGAGGCTCCGGCCACCCCGGGATCCAGATGCCGACTATGAGGCGTGGCTCGTCTCCCGCTTCGGCTGGCGTCTCTACCGGACCTTCTTCAAGACGTACACCGAGAAGGTCTGGGGAATGCCGGTGAGCGAGATGCCCGCCGACTGGGCGGCCCAACGGGTGAAGAACATGTCACTCGCCGCCGCCGTCCTGGACGCGGTCCGGCCGGGCCGCGGGCGTTCCGACATCACCAGCCTGATCGAGCGGTTTCACTATCCGCGGCTCGGCCCGGGAATGATGTGGGAGGCGGCCGCACGTCAGGTCGTGAAGATGGGCGGATCGCTCACCCTGAACGCGGCCGTCACCGCGGTGCACCGGTCGGGCGGCCAGGTCGGCGCCGTCACGGTCACCCCCACGTCCGGTGAGCCGTACCAGGTGGCGGCCGACCACGTGATCTCGTCGACGCCGCTGTCCACCCTGGTGGCGAGCATCGACCCACCGCCTCCGCCGCCGGTCCTCGACGCGGCCCGCGACCTGCGGTACCGGGACTATCTGACTGTCGCGCTGGTCGTACCGCAGGAGTTCGGCTTTCCCGACAACTGGATCTATATCCACGACCCCGGGGTGCGGGTCGGCCGGATCCAGAACTACGGATCCTGGTCGCCGTTCATGGTGAAGGACGGGCGGACCTGTCTCGGGCTCGAGTACTTCGTCTTCGAGGGAGACGACATGTGGTCCCGGTCGGACGACGACCTCGTCACCTTGGCGATCGCGGAGCTGGAGACGCTGGGCCTGGTGCGGCCGGGCGCCGTCGAGGCCGGCCATGTCGTGCGCGTCCCCAAGGCGTACCCGACCTACGACCAGTACTACCGGCGCAATGTCGAGGTGATCCGTGCATGGCTGGCTGCCAACCTCCCTCAGGTACACCCGGTCGGCCGCAACGGCATGCACCGTTACAACAACGCGGACCACTCGATGCTGACGGCCATGCTGACCGTGGAGAACATCCTGGACGGCACCGACCACGACGTCTGGTCCGTCAACGTCGACCAGGAATACCACGAGCAGACAACCTCCGCCGGCGCCGACGCCGGTACCGATGACGGACCTGGCTGGGCCCGCGGCACGGGGCGGGGCGCGCCGGTGGTCCGGCGGGCCGCGCGCCCGTCGTGATCCAGGCCGAGGCAGGGAGCTACCCCAGGTATTCGGCGACGACGCCGAGGTAGGTGTCGGTCAGCAGGGTTCGCTGGCGCGACAGGAAGTGCAGAATGCGCACGCCGGACGCCCGGGCCTCGTCGACGGAGGCGAACGCCCTGGGGCGGCGGTTCCAGCTCGAGTCGAGGGTGCGCACCCGCAGGCCGCTGGCGGCGATCGCGCGGACCAGGGCGAGCTGGTCCTCGCCGCGGAACCGGTTCCACTCCCGGTGCCAGCGGTCGAAGGCGTCCGCGGTGCGCCTCCCCTGCCCGAACAGCATGACACCGCTGTTGTAGTAGCGGCGCCCGGTCAGGCCCAGGTCACGCATGAGCTGGTATTCCGGGGCGCGGCGGGCCGGGTCGTTGACGCTGTGTGCCAGCACGTGCCCGACCGACGCGTGCATGTCCGGGGCCATCGCCATGTCGTGCCCGGCCAGCTGCTCCCAGATCTCGCCGATCGAGGAGATCACCACCGTGTCGGCGTCGAGGAACAGGGTCCGCTCGAACGACCATCGGTACAGCTGGGTCTTGTGGAAGCGGCTGGCGAAGCCGCGGGACAGCTCCCCGACGACGTGAGCCTCGCATTCGAGGTCGGCGAGGTCTCGGCTCGGCCGGTCGGTGACGACCCGGACCGGGCCGTCGTAGCCGTGCAGCCGCAGCGTGCGGGCGCTGTCCGTCGCCAGCCGCCCGTACTCCTCGCCCAGCGCCAGGTACAGCACCCCCTTCGACGGCGACCGGCGCGGTCGCCGCGCCCCGTTCGTTCCCGGACGGGCGGCCGCGGGAACGACGTCGACCCGGTCGCGGTCGACCTGGTCGCGGTCAGGTTGCCGGGGCAGGCGGGGAGCAGGGGCGTGGGCAGGGCCTGCCGGGCGCAGCGCCGGCCAGCCGAGGTCGAGGGCGGCCCGCATGAAGTCCACCCGGCGCCGCAGGTGGTCGGGGCGCCGGTGCAGCGCGTGTGGATCAGGTAGTTCGGCCTCGTTCATGAGCGTCGCCGGATCGGGATCGGACGGGGTCAGATAGTTGCGCAGTCCGCCGCACAGCCGCATCGCCACGCAGAGCACCATGTCGTCCTCGGGCACCGTCTCGTCGACATAGTTCATCAGCCAACGGAGCTGGGCGACGTGGTGCAGATTTCTGGTGCGCACGAAGAATCCCCGGACAAGAACGTCCACCTCCCGCGCCCGAGGCAGCCGCGGCACGTCACGGGGGCTGTAGACGCCGGATTCGGGAATGACTCGGCCAAGCTGCCCGATCACGCCCAGATCCGGCAGCGATCCGGCCGTTTCAACGAAGTGCTCGACGCACCGCCGGCCGGGCACCATGTCGTCGTCGACGAAGAACGTGAACTCGTGGTCGTACGCGGCCAGCGGCACGAACCGGGAGTACGGCCCGGTGTTGTGCTGCCAGCGGTAGACCCGGTCGGCCGCGCCCAGGACCTCCGCCGGCAGCGCGAACCGGGGCTCGGGGTGAGTATCGCAAATCGTCACCGTACATGCTGTCGATTGGTTACGCAGTGCACGAACAATCCGGCCGACGTTTTGCGGCCTCTTCCAGTTTATGACAACGGCTTCAACGTTTTTTGCGGCAGCCATCGACAACGTCCCGGGGAAGTGAAGGCACAACAGCAGTGGAGGCGAAGGAGGTGAGCCCACGCGCGCGGACAGGCGGAGCCGTGCGGAATCACGGCGCTCCTGGCGCGGACGGGGTTGGTCTAAATATTGCCACGCCAGCCGGGGGGCGCCCACGCACTCCCGAAAGCTCCCATCTCTACGTGATGCAGGTCACATGGCAACGTTCGTCGCCGGAGCGTCCGACGCCGTTCGGACAAGACGCAACCGCGCCCGCTCCCGCCCGGCCGACGCTCCACCGCTCCCCCAGGCCGGCACCGCCCGCAGCTTCCCCAGCGGCACCGCGGCCACGACGGCGTCGGCGAGGGAACCGAACGCGCCGGGGCCCGCGGGAAACGGGACGCCGACGGTCACCACCCCGCGGGCGTCGACCAGGGCGGCCATCTCTGCCAGCTGGGCCACCGGCGCCAGTCGGTGGGCTGTGGCGGCCGACACCTCCGGATCGGCGGCGACGAGCCAGACCGGCATCCGGGCCAGCAGGTCACGTCCCTGATGCACCAGGCGGCGGGCATCGCGCGCCCAGCGGCCGCCGCGCAGCGCGCCGGCCACGACCACCGCGTCGAAGGGGGCCACGCCGCCCACCTGCCGCACCGGGCTGACCTCGGTGTCCAGCCCTCGGGCCAGCAGCGCGGCGCCGAGCGCCGCGGCCACCCGGCCGGCCCCCCCGTACGTCGTCCCGTACACCACCAGAGCTCGCGTCACCGCAGCCTCCACCCGCGCCGTCCGGTTCGTCCCGGCATGGACGGCACACATCCGTCGCACGCTCGTAACTCAGTGGACATCCGTGGCGCGGCCCACACCAGCCGCCGAACGTCGGCGCCGCGGGGGACATCCGGACCCGCTGCGGCAGGAGATAGGGCGCTAAGCGTGCCTGCGGGAGCGGCGCAGCCAGCGGCGCAGGCGGGGGCGGCCGGCGTCGGCCCAAGTGGTCTCGAAGGAGGTCAGCAGCGTGCCGGCGCGGGCGCGTTCCTGCCCGGCGAGCAGGCCATAGGTGAACGACGACTCGCCGGCGAGGTTCGCCGAGACCGCGAGGCGGCGCAGCCGGGCCAGCGCCACCACGCTGTCATGATGCTCGCCGAGCTCGTTCTGCACCCGCCGGGCCCGCTTCGCCAGGCGGACGGCGTCCCTGCCCGCCACCGGCTCCATCAGCTCGCAGGCATAGCGCAGCCGCTTCGCCGCCTTGCGGGCACCGTGGTAGGCGATGTCACGCTCCGCGCCGGCCACCGTGATCGCGCGGGCACGGTCCACCCGCCGGGTGAGCCGCCGATCGGCCTTGGCGACCAGCTTCGGCAGCACCGCCCGGGCCCGCCTGCGCGCCAGGTCGGTCTGCTCCGCGTCCCCGACGAAGGCGAGCAGCTCCTCGACGAAAGTGAGGTACCGCGACCCGCGCAGGTAGTCGAGTGCCGCCTCCCGAGCCCGCAGCCGCTCCCCCAGAAACGTCTCCTGCACGCGGGCCCGCACCGGGCCGAGCAGCATGTCGACGGGCTGCTCAGCGAGTGCCCGGGTGAAGCCGGCGAGCAGCACCTCGGCGTCGCGCGGCTCGCCGAGCACCTCGCCGATCTCCCGCAGCCCGGCCTCGATCGGCCCGGCCCGCCCGGCGTCGAACAGCGGCCGGAAGGTCTGGACGGTGCTGCGCAACCGCCGCGCGGCGACCCGCATGTCGTGCACGGACTCGGGCGCGTCGATCCGTACTCCCGGATCGTTGTCGAGCAGCGCCGCGGTGTGCTCGACCAGGTAGGCGTGGATGACCTCGCCGGCGGTCGCGGAGGCGGTGGGGCGCGGCCGCTCGGCCTCGAGATCGGGCCGGCCGACGTCGACGGCGAGGGCCCGGCGCAGCTTCGACGGCAGCACCGCGGGCCGAGCCCCGGCCTCCCGCAGTATTTCCCCGGCGGCGGGCAGCAGCGCGACGGCGGCCGGGTCGAGCGCCTCGATCTCGATCTCGCGCCACCGGGAGACGATCGTCCGCCGCCCCATCGTGCGAGCGTTGACCTCGTCGTCGGCGACCTCGAGCAGATCGTGCCCGGCCGCGTCGCGCAGCCGCCGCACCCGCCGCACGGTCGTCACCCGCGCCACCGGATGCAGCTCGGCGCCCCGAATCCGGACGGCGACCAGATCAACCAGGTCGTCCGGGACGTGACCCGCCTCGCCGAGCGGGCGGCCGATCTCGTCGCGGGCGCCGTCCGCGGTGGGGATCTTGAGGTGCCAGCCGGCGTCGTCGCCGCCCTCCCGGCGGCGCAGCGTCATCCGGTTGCGGGCCAGGCGCAGATCGTCGGTGTCGAAGTAAACGGCATCCAGCCGCTTCTCACCACGATCCGCGATCGAATCTACGCCCGGGACGCCGTCGAACGGAGGCACCCGGAACGCCTCGTTCACGGCGAACGTGTGCTCCACCTCATGGACGACGGTCATGATCGGGCCTCCCCACGCCAGTGCGCTGTCTCGCACCCGTTCCCCACCCTCAACCCTGAAACCCTGAAGCTCCACGCGAGTCGGCCGCCCGGCTCCGATGGCCCTCACCGGGGACCACCGGGGACGCCGGACGGGCCCGTCCCCCGTCTGGCGCCACCGGTAGCTCGGTCGTGGTTGCATTTCGGTGCAAGGCGTCACCAAGATGGATGGCCACCGGGAGGGACGACGGCACCCGGCTGCTGTCCATCGGCCGTCTGCGCCGCCGGCGGCCGCTCTGGCGGTGGGAACTCGCCTGCAGGCCCGCCGCCGAGGGCCGGGCCTTCAAGCACGGTCGGGCGGTGCCCGCGCTGGCCTGGGGGCTGCTCGGCGCCACGGCCGGTGGGGTAGCCCTCGGCCTCGTCTCGGGGAGCTGGGCGTATGCGCCCCAGGGCGTCTTCCTCGGCGCCGCCTATGTCCTGAACGCCTGGGCCTTCACCGGCGGCGCGCCCCGACTGCCCTTACTGTGATCGATGCCAACCGCCGTCAACCGCACTGTTCTGGGGGATACGTGACACGCAGGCGCATCGGGAGTACCAGGGTCCTGGCGATGGTATCGGCGGTGTTCGGACTGACCATGGCCCTGGGCGCATGCAACAGCGGCCAGCAGCAGGCGGCCGTCCCCACCTCCACTGTCGTGGACACCGCGAGGTCCGAGACACCCACCGCCACGGCATCCCCGACGCTGGCTGTCACCGCATCCCCGACGTTCACATCCCCGACGTCCGCGTCCCCGACGTCCGCGTCCCAGGCGTCCGCGTCCCAGGCGTCCGTCGCCACCGCGTCCCCGTCACCCGTCGCCGCGATCGCCGACGCGGTGAAGCGTGATCCAGACGTCGCCCAGGACGCGGTCGTCGAGAAGGTCACGGTCTCCTCGATCGACCCCACCTGGGCCGTCGCCGCCGCTTCCTCACCCACCGCCGGCGGCGCCCAGGCGGTGCTGCACCGGACCCGCGGCACCTGGAAGGTCGTGGACCTCGGTTCCTCCGAGGTCGGCTGCGGCGTCGGCGTCCCCGCCGCCGTCAGGACCGAGCTCGGCCTGGAATGCCCCAGCTGACCTGGTCTCGCCCCCGGTCAGGTGAGGGTGACGCGGTGGGGGGCGGTGTAGATGTTCATCGTGTCGCCGCGGACGAAGCCGGCGAGGGTCATGCCCGTCTCCTCGGCGAGGTCGATGGCGAGGGTGGAGGGAGCGGAGACGGCGGCGAGCATCGGGATGCCGGCCATCATCGCCTTCTGCACCAGCTCGAAGGACACCCGGCCGCTGACCACCAGGATCTGGCCGGTCAGCGGCACCCGGCCGGCGCGCGCGGCGGCACCGATCACCTTGTCGACGGCGTTGTGGCGGCCGACGTCCTCCCGGACGATCCAGGGCACACCGTCCGGCCCGGCGAGGCCTGCCGCGTGCAGGCCGCCGGTCGTGGCGAACAGCCGCTGGGCGGCGCGCAGCGCCTCGGGCAGGCCGGTGACGATCTCGGGCCTGACCCGCAGCGGGTCGTCGGCGACGGGGAAGCGGCCGCGCAGCCGGACCGCGTCGATGCTCGCCTTGCCGCACAGGCCGCAGGAACTGGTGGTGTAGAAGGCGCGGGCGACGTCGACCTCGGGCGCCGGCACACCGTCAGCGAGCGTCACGTCGAGGACGTTGTAGGTGGGCCGCCCAGCCTCGTCGACGGCGCCGTCCTGGCCCACGCAGTAGCGCATGGCGGTGACGTCGCGCCCGTCGCCGATCACACCCTCGCCGAGCAGGAAGCCGAGCGCGAGGTCCATGTCGTCGCCGGGGGTGCGCATGGTGACGGCGAGCGCCCGCCCGCCGACCCGGATCTCCAGCGGCTCCTCGCCGGCGATCGTGTCCGGCCGGACCGCGGCCTGCGCGCCCGCCCGCACCCGGATCACCCGCCGCCGGTCACTGGCCCGTCCCATCCGGTCTACTCCTGCGCCGCACGGGCGCCCGGCTCCGCACGGACGACCGGCTCCAGGCGGACGACCAGGGATTTCGACGTGGGCGTGTTGCTGCGCGCGGCGGTGGAGTCCAGCGGGACGAGGACGTTCGTCTCCGGGAAGTAGGCGGCGGCGCAACCGCGGGCGGTCGGGAACGCCACGGCCCGGAAGTTCTCCGCGCGACGGTCCGCGCCGTCAGTCCAGACACTGACCAGGTCGACATGGTCGCCGTCTGCGATGCCGAGCGCGGCGAGGTCGTCGGGGTGGACGAACACCACCCGCCGTCCGCCGCGCACCCCGCGGTAACGGTCGTCGAGGCCGTAGACGGTGGTGTTGTACTGGTCATGCGAGCGCACCGTCTGCAGCAGCAGATGCCCGGGCGGCACGCGCAGGATCTCCACCGCGTTCACGGTGAACGCCGCGCGCCCGTCCGGCGTCGGGAAGGTGCGGCTGTCCCGCGGCGGATGCGGAAGCTGGAAGCCACCCGGCGCGGCGAGCCGGGCATCGAAGTCCTCGAATCCCGGCACCACCCGGGCGATGTGACCGCGGATCCGCCGGTAGTCCCCGGCCAACCCCGACCAGTCCACCGAATCGTCCGCCCGGCGGGCGAGGGTGGCCTCCGCCAGCCCGCAGACGATCGCGACCTCCGAGCGCAGGTCCGGCCCGGCCGGCGGCAGCGTGCCCCGGGAGGCGTGCACCATGCCCATCGAATCCTCGACGCTGACCTGCTGCGCCCCACCCGCCCGCACATCGACCTCGGTGCGCCCCAACGTCGGCAGGATCAACGCCGCCCGCCCCGTCACCGCATGGGAACGGTTCAACGTCGTCGACACCTGCACCGTCAGCCGACACGCCCGCATCGCCGCCTCGGTCACCGCCGAATCCGGCCCGGCCGCAACGAAGTTCCCACCCAGGCCGAGGAACACTCGCACCCGACCGTCACGCATCGCCCGGATCGTCTCCACCACGTCATGGCCGTGCGCCCGCGGCGGAGTGAAGGTGAACTCGGCACCCAACGCGTCAAGGAATGCGTCGGGCATCTTCTCCCAGATTCCCATCGTGCGGTCACCCTGGACGTTGGAATGCCCGCGCACCGGGCACACCCCCGCCCCCGGCCGGCCGATGTTCCCCCGCAGCAGCAGGAAGTTCACGACCTCCTGAATCGTCGCGACCGCGTTCGCGTGCTGGGTCAGGCCCATCGCCCAGCACACCACCACCCGGTCGGCGGCCAGCACCCGGCGGGCCAGCTCGTCGATCTCGGTGGCGGCGAGCCCCGTCGCCACGGCGATGTCGGCGTCGGTCAGGTGCGCACGAACATGGTGGACGAACTCGGTGAATCCGCTGGTGTGCTCGGCGAGGAAGGCGTGGTCGAGCACCGTGCCGGGGGCCGCGTCCTCCGCGTCGAGCAGCCGGCGCGACAACCCCTGAAACAGCGCCATGTCCCCGTTCAGCCGGATCTGCAGGAACTGGTCGGCCAACGCCGTGCCACGCCCCACCATCCCCCGGGCGTGCTGCGGATTACGAAAACGCAGCAACCCCGCCTCCGGCAATGGATTCACCGCGACTATACTGCCGCCCGCCCGCTTCACCCGCTCCAACGAACTAAGCATCCGCGGATGATTCGTCCCCGGATTCTGCCCCACCACCAGCACCAGATCCGCGGACTCCAGATCGGCCAGTGTCACCGACCCCTTACCCACTCCGATCGTCGAGGTCAACGCCGCCCCCGACGACTCGTGACACATGTTCGAACAGTCCGGCAGGTTGTTCGTCCCGAACATCCGCGCGAACAACTGCCACACGAACGCCGCCTCGTTGCTGGTGCGCCCGGAGGTGTAGAACGCGGCCTCGTCCGGGCTGTCGAGAGCCCCCAGTTCGGCGGCGACGATTCGGAACGCCTCGTCCCAGCCGACCGGGACGTAATGATCCGCGCCCGGCGCCCTGTACACCGGCTCCACGATCCGACCGCGGCTGCCCAACCAGTGGCCGGAGCGACCGGCGAGGTCGGACACCGGATGCGCCGCGAAGAACTGCCGCGTCACCCGGCTACGGGTCGCCTCCTCCGCCACCGCCTTCGCGCCGTTCTCGCAGAACTCGGCGACGGACCGCTCCCCCGGCGGCGGCTCCGGCCACGCACACCCCGGACAGTCGAACCCGTGGTCCTGGTTGACCAGCCGCAGCGTCCGCACCGCCCGGCCCGGCCCCATCCGCTCCCACGACTGCGCCAGCGCGTGCCCCACCCC
>NZ_FZMO01000008.1 GCF_900197875.1 Frankia canadensis
AACGCGCGCGACGGAACATTCCCGCAATTCACGTAAAATAACATTGAAAATGCTCAGTGTCTCCTCCCCGTCGTCCCCCTTGACGGTGACGACAAGCCGATCACCGCGCACCCGCACAACCGCGCCCTCCCGGTCAACATAGACCGAAGTCTCCAACGGATGAGACAGCAGCTCTCCACGATGGAGCGTAGACGCGGTGGTCATCTCTCCGAGAAAAGGAACTCCCTCGTCGAACGACACGACGTGGCTCTTGCCGTGGTTGAGCTCCAGCCGCAGATCAGCGAGCTCGGTACTGGTCGTCACCAATGCCCGCTCCGCATCGGCCCGACTGTCCGCAGGAATGGCAAGATCGTCTCCATAACGCAGAACCCGGAACCCCGCAGCGAGCATCGCTCGATCAAAGATGTCGAGGTAGAGATTGCACAGCAGCGGCGAGATCGGGCTGCCCTGATGTAGGCCCAGCCCACGCTCCGTGGGATTTATCCGGGCCCCGACTGCCGGTCGGTCCAGCAGCAGGCCGACCAGATGAATCACCTGTAGATCATCAATAACCTCACGCAGTCGACGCAGTACCTCCCATTGAGGAATGCGGGCGAAGCAGTCCGTGATGTCCGCTCGCGCAACCCAGGTGGCTCCCGTGTCCCGAGCCTCGGCCAGTGCCGCGAGGGCGTCCCGCACGCCGAGTCCCCGCCGGTAGGCGAACGACCAAGGCAGCAGCCGTGGATCAATCACAGGGTCGAGAACACGCAGCAGCGCCCGTTCCACAATCCGATCCGCCAGCGGCGGCACACCGAGCACTCGAAGACCACCGGTCGGCTTCCGGAGCTCTACTCGCCGAACTGGCGCCGGCTGCCACTGCCCTTGGGCCAGCTCATTCCCGATCTCAGCGAGCCGCGCGGCCGCGTCCTCCTCGAAGACAGTCACCTTCTCATCGGGAAGACCGTCCGCGAGAGCCGCCTCTCGCACCTGCGCCCATGCATCCAAAAGTGCTTGCGAGCCGAATGCCCGCGCATACAAGTGCCCCATCAATTCCCCCCGAACGAATTCCGCGGCGGACCGAAACAAAGGCGCGCCGCCGCTTTCATTTCCCCACGATCATCCCGAAAACTGATTATCCACGAACACCCAAGCATCTTTTCCCCCTCTACTATTGTTCACCCAAGCGATCGTAGGTCAGCGAGGTCACGACAGCGACAATGGAAAGCCTTGGGTGCCGTGATTTCTATGCCCTCATGATCGGGCTGGGGGTAGCGAGGTCCGCCTGCCCACGGACACGGGGATCGCTGCGTTGTTTCTATGCCCTCATGATCGGGCTGGGGGTAGCGAGGGGAGTTCGGGAAGTAGGGCGCTGGGCTGGGGTGTTGGGGGTATCGAGAACGAGCCTCTTCGGCGGGCCCGCGGCAGCACCCTACCGCCACGGGTACAGAATGATCAACACGCGCTGTGGCCTGCGTTTTCGCCTTGGCACGCACCATAGACAGTTTGGTGGCGTCCCACAAGATCCATGCCTGACGGCTCATACCCCTGGCGGGTAGGCCTCACGCCGGGGCGATCGGGGGCTGCGAGTCAGGCCGGGGAGTTCGACGTCAACGGCGCCGAAGCCGAAGGCGGTCTGGGCGCCGAGACCGGCGAATTCGGCGAAACGAGCGAGCGCCCCGAACACCGAGGCAGCCTGGTCGGGAACGGTCTTGAGCAGGCGCAGCTCGGCGCTGCCCTCGAAGCCGACCTGCCGTAGCCCCGAACCGAGCTCGACCTTTCGTGTCGCCCCCGACATCGACTCGAGGAAGACGCCGCCGACGAGCGCCTTACTGTCGTCCTCCCCGACCTGCAACGGCGCCGGAGCCAATGCGTTCCAGCGGGTCAGCAGGTTGCGCACCACCAGGACGGGCTCGGGCATCGGCAGGTCGCGCCCGTTGCGCGAGAAGAAGGTCGGCGAGGTCATCGTCAACCGGACCCGGCGTGTCGGTCCGGACCGGGCCAGCTCACCGTAGCTGCGGCCATGCCCCTCGAAGCCGGTGACCTGCCGGGTGTGCGGCCCTAAACGGACCGCGGACGGCGGCCAGCCCGGCGGCAGTGCGCTGTCCCCCAGCCAGCCCAGGCGCCACAGGCATCCGCCTCCGGACTCGTCCGGCAGCAGTGGACCTGCCGCGAAAGCCTTCACCGGCGCGTGATGATCGGAGCCCGCCACCTCGCAGATACCCGATGCCGCCCCATGCACCTGCCGCGGCGTCACCGCCGCCATCGACTCCTCGAGCCGTACAACCAACGCAGCTGGCATCCGCACCCCCGTAGCAGGATGGCTGACAGGCCACAAAGTGTAGCCATCCGCCCGTCGCCCTATTCATCCCGGCGACTCCATTGGCCCGAGCCGGCGCTCGCCGCGGAGTCCGTAGAGTGGCGATCAGTGGCCCGCGGCGGGGAGGGGTGTTGGGTGGTGGTTCGCACGTTTGGCACGGCTGGACCGTGCGTGCCCGGCAAACACTTCATGATTCCGGCTTCCGCCCGCCTCCCGGAGGTGCCCGGCCTGGTCGCGCGGGAGAACTACTTCGTCCTGCACGCCCCGCGGCAGACCGGCAAGACCACGGCACTGCAGGCGCTTGCCGCCGACCTGACCGCCGGTGGCCGCCATGCGGCGGTCGTACTGTCCATGGAGGCCGGACGCTCCTGGCCGGACGACGTCGGCGCAGCCACCAGAGCCATCCTCAGCCTCGCCAGGGAGGCGGCGCAGGACTACCTGCCGGCCGACCTGCGCCCGCCAGCCTGGCCCGATGCCTGGGGCGAGGGGTTGCTCGCGGCCGCTTTCGGCGCGTGGGCGCGAGCCTGCCCGCGCCCCCTGGTGCTGTTCCTCGACGAGATCGACGCGCTGACCGGCCGCACGCTCCTCAGCATCCTCGGCCAGATACGCGACGGCTACCGCCGGCGGCCCGCTGGCTTCCCGTCCTCGATAGCCCTCTGCGGCCTACGCGACGTTCGGGAGTACAAGACAGCCTCGGGCGGTGATCCGACGAGGCTCGCATCCCCCAGCCCGTTCAACATCAAGGTCGCGTCGCTCCGGCTGAACGACTTCACCCTCGACGAGGTCCGCGCGCTCTACGGGCAGCACACCGCCGAGACCGGCCAGGCGTTCACGTCCCAGGCCGTGGAGCACGCCTTCGCCCTGACGATGGGCCAGCCCTGGCTCGTCAACGCCCTCGCCCACGAGATCGTCGACCGGATGAAGGTCTCCCCTACGACGACGATCACCGCCGACCACGTCGACGAGGCCGACGAACGTCTCATCGTCGCGCGGGAAACCCACCTGGACTCGCTGCTCGACCGGCTTCGCGACCCCCGCGTCCGGCGGATCATCGAACCGATACTCGCCGGTGCCGAGGTCAGGTTCGATCCGTTTTCTGACGACCTCGCCTACACTACCGACCTCGGCCTGGTCAGGCGGACCGCCTCGACGGTGGAGATCGCCAACCCGATCTACCGCAACATGATCACGCGGGTTCTCGCCGACGGGCTGTTCGACGGCATCACCGGCGCGCCGCGACCTCGGTCGTTCGTACTTGCTGACGGCCGCCTGGACCTTCCCGGGCTTCTCGCCCACTTCACCGAGTTCTGGCACCGGACCGAGGACGTCCTCGAGGCCGACGAGCCCTACCGCGAGGTCACCCCACACGTCACGCTGCTCGGATACCTCGACCGCGCCATAAACGGCAGCGGCTTCGTCGACCGCGAATACGGCGTAGGCCGCGGCGCCATGGATCTACTCATCCGCTGGAGCCATACCGGCCCCGACGGCAGACCCGCCGTCCAGCGGGAGGCCCTGGAGATCAAGACCCACCGCCCAGGCGCCGTCGACCCGACGCAGGCCGGCATCCGCCAGCTCGACGGATACCTGATGCGTCTCGGCCTTCCCGCCGGCAATCTCGTGATCTTCGATCAGCGCCCCGCCGAACGCAAACGCGTCAGCGCCGAGGCGGGCACCCACGTCGCCACCAGCCCCACCGGCCGAGCCATCACCGTGGTGCGGATCTAGGAAAGAGTCCAGTCGACGGGCTGGGCGCCCTGGCGGAGCAGCAGGTCGTTGGCCCGGCTGAACGGGCGGGAGCCGAAGAAGCCCCGGTCCGCCGAACGCGGCGACGGGTGGGCGGACTCGATCGTCGCGGCGCCGTCCAGGAAGGGCCGCAGGCTGCGCGCGTCGGCGCCCCACAGGATGGCCACCAGCGGCTTGCCCCGCGCGGCGAGCGCCCGGATCGCCTGGTCGGTGACCTGCTCCCAGCCCTTGTTCCGATGGGCGCCGGGCTGGCGCGGCGCCGTCGTCAACGCCCTGTTCAGCAGCAGCACGCCCTGATTGGTCCAGGGCGTCAGGTCACCGGTGGGGGGCCGGGGCACACCGACGTCCGCGCACAGCTCGGTGAAGATGTTCTGCAGACTGCCCGGCAGCCGGCGCACCTCCGGGGACACCGCGAAGCTGTACCCGATAGCCATCCCCGGCGTCGGATACGGATCCTGCCCGACGATCAGCACCCGCACCTCATCGAACGGCTGCTGAAACGCCCGCAGCACGTTCGGCCCTGCCGGCAGGTAGGTCCGGCCCGCTGCGATCTCGGCCCGCAGGAAGTCCCCCATGGCCGTGATCCGCTCCGCCACCGGCTCGAGGGCCTGCGCCCAGCCCGGTTCGACAAGGTCCCGCAGTGATTGCGCCGACATGGCCGATCAGCCTACATCGCGCGCCCGACGCCACCCCAGACCGGTGGAGGCCATAGCCGTGACGATGATGCTTGCGCTACCGCGGACTTCCTTACCGCAGGCCGAGATCGAGACGCTCCGGAGGAAACCTGCTAGAACAGCCGTGATGGCAGCTGGCATAAGGAGACACTTAGGCGTGGTCCAAGCCACTGGAGAGCACGTGTTCGCCACCCCGATCGACGAGCGGTACTTCGAAGACTACATACCAGGTTCGACCTATGTGTTCGGCGCTGCGACAGTCAATGAGACGCAGATCGTCGAGTTCGCGAAGGAATACGACCCACAGCTCTTCCACATCGATCCGGTCGCCGCTGCCGACGGCCCGTTCGGCGGCCTGATTGCGAGCGGCTGGCAGACCGCGGCACTGATGATGCGATTGTTTTCCCAGCACTATCTGTCCAGCGTGGCGAGCCTTGGGAGCCCTGGAGTCGACGAGCTGCGCTGGCTGCGCCCCGTCCGCCCTGGCGACGTGCTGGCCTTGCGTGTGACCGTGCTGGAAGCCAGGGCCTCGATCTCCAAACCCGACCGCGGGCTCGTCGGCACTCTCGCGGAACTGCTTGACCCGGCGGGCGAACCCGTCTTCAGGGCGACCCTGCTGAACTTCCTCCTACGCCGCACTCCGGGCCGCTGACCCTCACCGCACGCCCTGGACCGGGCCAGGGAAGCACTACCGATGTCCCACCGCGCCCTCGCCCTCGCCGAACGAGCGCCGGGTCCACGCCGGCCAGAGTCCGATCAGCGGTTTCGGCGTCTTTCTCAACCGGAACCCGCCCGACGCCCTCCCCTGCGGATAGATCACGCTTGAGCTCAGTCGCGCCGCTTCCCGAGCCCGCGGGAAGCGGCCGCCGGTGCTGGGAGGTCGTGCGTGCGGCAGTCAACGAGAATGCAGTTCCGCTGGGAGCACGTGGACCCTTCGCTCCTGAGAAGGATGCTGGCGGTCGTGCACGCCGAGGCCGGCTGGCGGGACGACGAGGAGGAGCGACGGCTCGAACTCGCTGAAGCGGGGCTAGCGCGCCACGAATCCAGGTCACGCACGCGGAGGCCGTGCTGGGCCGGCACCTGGACAGCAGGCACCTCCAGGTCGACGCCCTAGTCGATCTGCTGCGCGAGGACTGGCTTCCCTCGGCACCACCGACGGTGATCGCGAAGCCGCCAGCCCAGGCCGGTCAGCGCGGGCGCGTGCGCACCGCATCGACCTGGGCGCGTCCCCGCGACGAGGCGCGTCAGCCGTTGAGGAGGGTGATGGTGCGCCCCGCGGGGCTTGTAGTGGTGGTGAGCCTTGTGCGTGTGTCGATGGCGGAGGCGTCGGCGCGCTGGTCGAACAGAACGAGGGTGCCGGTGTCGAGGCGGAGGCGATCGAGGTAACGGTCAAGCTGCCGCAGGCCAGCAGGCAGGGGATTGGACCGGCCGGTGCGCCAGGTCTTTATCTCGATGGCTTCGCGCTGGACATGCTGTTCCCCGTCGGGGGTGCGGTAAGGCCAGCGCAGGTGCAGGTCGACGCGGCCGGAGCCGACGGCGTACTCGCGTTCGATCTGGCCGCCGCCGTTCACCACGCGTTGTAGGTAACCCATCAGGATGAGCTGCGGCGCAGCCTCGCTGTAGTAGCCGGTGCTGGTGAGAAACTCGCCGTTCTCGATCCACCAGTCGGCGAACTCGTCGAGCATTCGGGAAAGGTCGAACGTGCCGTCCGGACGAACGAACGACCGCGGATCAGCGGTGACGCTCTCCTGGATGCTCGAGGAGAGCACCCGCGCGATGACCTCCCGGTAGATCGGATTGGCGGCGCGGACCGGCGCGGTGGGAGCGATGAGGCCGAGGTCACGAACGTAGCTGAGGTCGTCATCGTACGGATCGAGGACGAGCGGATCGCCGGCGAGGAGCGGACCGATGACGCTGCGGACCCTCGGCTCCGCAAGCCTCGCGGCGAGGGAGTCCAGATGGGTCGCCCGTGTGAGGATGAGCTGTTCCTTCGCCTGGTCCAGATGCGCCACCGTCACGGGTTCCGCCACCGGCACACGGATCTTCTCGACGATCTCGCGAGCGAGGGCGTTGACCAGCCACGGCTGCCCGACCGTGAGCTCGTAGGCGTATTCGAGCGCGTCGATCGAGAACCGTTGACCGGTACCAGCGGTGTGCTGTCCGTAGAGCTCCGCCACCTCGCCGGCGGTGAAGTCCCCCAGCCGGAGCGATTCGACCTTCACGTTGAACGGACTGGCCGTTCCCAGTCGAGATGAATCACCGCCGGAGGCTGTCTTGTACTCGCGGACGTCCCGCAGGCCGCACAGCGCGACCGACCAGGGAAACGGGGCCGGCCGGCTGTTGTAGCCGTCACGCAGCTGCCCGAGCACGCTCAGCAGGCTCTGGCCCCGCAGCGCGTCGATCTCATCGAAGAACAGCACCAGCGGGCGTGGGCAGGACTGAGCCCAGGCTCGCAGCGCCTCGACGATCCCGGTACCGTCCGGCGTTTCCGGCCAGGGCGGCGGCCCCAGCTCGGCCGGCAGGCAGTCCTGCGCGCTCGCGCGGATCCGGTCCAACAGGATGCGCGACGCCGCACCGTAGTCGTCGCCCGCGACCCGGGCCGCCTCACACGAGAACATCACCGCCGCATAGCGGCCCTGGGCCGTCAGATCACGCGCGAGCGCCCGCAGCGCGGTCGTCTTGCCGGTCTGGCGGGGGGCATGGACGACGAAGTACGACTCGAGGTCCACCAACCGGGGGGCCTCCGGCAGGCGGGACAGCGCCGGAATCATGTAGTGATTCGCCGGCAGACACGGACCAGCCGTATTGAACCGGCGGACCATCACCCAGCCCTCCCCACCCGGCACTCCGCACCTGCCGCGCACGCCACCCTACGTGCCTGGCCAGGAGGGGATCCCGGCCAGGCCGGCGGCCTGCGGGGCGGGGTCAGACGTTGAAGCCGAGGGCGCGGAGTTGTTCGCGACCCTCGTCGGTGATCTTGTCGGGGCCCCACGGGGGCATCCAGACCCAGTTGATGGTCACGTCGGCGGCGAGGCCGTCGGGGCCGTCGACGAGGGCCGAGCGGGTCTGATCCTCGATGACGTCGGTCAGCGGGCAGGCCGCCGAGGTGAGCGTCATGTCGAGGGTGACCGTGTTGTCGTCGGCGACGTGGATGCCGTAGACGAGGCCGAGGTCGACGACGTTGATGCCGAGCTCGGGGTCGACGACGTCGCGCATCGCCTCCTCGATGTCGTCGAACGCGGCGAGTTCCAGGCCCGCCGCACGCTCGGCGACCGTGGTGTGCGCGGCCGCCGAACCGGACTCGGCGGTGGCGTCGGCAGGCGCGGCCTGGGCGGTCGCGGTGGCGACGCCGCCCGTGGGCGTGCCCTCGGCGTTCTGGTCGGGCGCTTCCGTCATGGCTTCTCCTGGGCGGGAAGGTCGAGAGGGGCGTCGATGGCCTTGGCGGTGGCGTCCTTCCAGGCCATCCAGGACAGCAGGGCGCACTTCACCCGGGCCGGGTACTTGGACACACCGGCGAACGCGACCGCGTCCTCCAGCTTGTCCTCGTCGCCCTCGGCGGTGCCCCGGGACTGCATGAGCGCCAGGAACTCGCGTTCGAGGTCCAGCGCCTCGTCGACCTTCTTGCCGATCACCAGGTCGCTCATGACGCTCGCGGAGGCCTGGCTGATCGAGCAGCCCTCGCTCTCGTACGAGACGTCCTCGACGACACCGTCCGTGACCTTCACCCGCAGGGTCACCTCGTCGCCGCACGTCGGGTTGACGTGGTGCACCTCGGCGTCGAACGGGTCGCGCAGCCCGCGGTGCTGCGGGTTGCGGTAGTGGTCCAGGATGATCTCCTGGTACATGGAGTCGAGTTTCACCTCGAGAAGAACCTCCGAACCTCGTGCAGACCTTCCACCAGCGCGTCGACCTCGGCGGTCGTCGTGTACAGGTGGAACGACGCCCGCGTCGTCGCCGGGACGCCGAAGCGCAGGCAGACGGGGCGCGCGCAGTGGTGGCCGACGCGCACGGCGATGCCGCGCTCGTCGAGGATCTGCCCCACGTCGTGGGGATGAATCGGCCGGCCGGCGTCGTCGGTAAGGAGGAACGAGATCGCTCCGCCACGGTCCTCGGCGGTCGGCGGGCCGATGACGCGCAGACCCGGCACGGTCGCGAGCGCGTCGAGCGCGTAGGCCGTCACGGCATGCTCGTGGGCGGCGATCGCCGGCATGCCGAGCTCGGTGAGGTAGTCGATGGCGGCGCCGAGGCCGACGACCTGGCTGATCATCGGGGTGCCGGCCTCGAAGCGGTGCGGCGGGGGCGCGTAGGTGGACGCCTCCATCGTGACGACCTCGATCATCTCGCCGCCGCCGAGGAACGGAGGCATGACCTCGAGCAGTTCGTGGCGGCCCCACAGCACCCCGACGCCGGTCGGCGCGCACATCTTGTGGCCGGTGAAGGCGAGGAAGTCGACGCCGAGCGCGACCACGTCGACCGGCAGGTGCGGCACCGACTGCGAGCCGTCGAGCACGACCAGAGCGCCGACCTCACGCGCCCGCGCGACGATCCGCTCGACCGGGTTGACCGTGCCGAGGATGTTCGACTGGTGCACCATCGAGACGACCTTCGCCCGCTCGGTGATCACCGCATCGAGGTTGGTCAGGTCAAGCCGGCCGTCGTCGGTCAGGCCGATCCAGCGCAGGGTGGCGCCGGTGCGCCGGGCGAGCATCTGCCAGGGCACCAGGTTGGAGTGGTGCTCCATCTCGGTGACGACGATCTCGTCACCGGGGCCGATCCGGAAGCGCTCGGCCTCGGGCCCTGTCGTCTCGGCGTTGCTCATCGCGTAGGCGACGAGGTTCAGCGCCTCCGTCGAGTTCTTGGTGAAGACGACCTCGCGCCGGTCGGTCGCGCCGATGAACGCGGCGACCTTGTCCCGCGTCGCCTCGTAGAGCGCGGTCGCCTCCTCGGCGAGCACGTGGATGCCGCGGTGCACGTTGGCGTTGTGCTGCTCGTAGTAGGCGCGCTCGGCGTCGAGGACGGCCAGCGGCTTCTGCGAGGTGGCGGCGCTGTCGAGGTAGACCAGCGGCAGCCCGTCGTGCACGGTGCGAGCGAGGATCGGAAAGTCCTTGCGCACCCGCTCGACATCGAACTCCGTGGGCGTCACGACACCGCCCCCGCTTCCGCGGGCGCCGCGGCGGCGCCGCCCTTGACATAGCGGTCGTAGCCGGAGTCCTCCAGCACCGCGGCGAGCTCCGGCCCACCCTCGTCGACGATCCGCCCGCCGGCCATCACGTGGACGAACTCGGGCTTGATGTAGCGCAGGATCCGCGTGTAATGCGTGATGAGCAGGATGCCGGTCTCGCCCTGGGCCCGCACCGCCTCGATGCCGGCGGAGACGATGCGCAGCGCGTCGACGTCGAGGCCGGAGTCGGTCTCGTCCAGCACGGCGATCTTCGGCTTGAGCAGGGCCATCTGCAGGATCTCGTGGCGCTTCTTCTCACCGCCGGAGAAGCCCTCGTTGACGCCGCGCTCGGCGAACGCCGGGTCCATCTCGAGCCCGGCCATCGCGGCCTTCACTTCCTTGACCCAGGTGCGCAGCTTCGGCGCCTCACCGCGCACGGCCGTGGCCGAGGAGCGCAGGAAGTTCGACACCGACACCCCGGGAATCTCCACCGGGTACTGCATGGCCAGGAAGATGCCGGCGCGGGCGCGGGCGTCGACACTCATCGCGAGGACGTCCTCGCCGTCGAGCGTGATGCTGCCCTCGGTCACGGTGTACTTGGGGTGGCCGGCGATCGAGTAGGACAGGGTCGACTTGCCCGACCCGTTCGGCCCCATGATCGCGTGGGTCTCGCCCTTGCGGACCGTGAGGTCGACGCCGCGCAGGATCTGCCGCGGCCCCTCCTCGGTCTCCACCGAGACGTGCAGGTTGCGAATCTCCAAGGTCGACACCGCTGTCGTCACCCTCGTTCCCGGTTCGGCTGGGCGACGTCGACGAGCACGTCGTCGCCCTCAATGGTCACTGCGTAGGTGGGCACCGGGTCGATGGCCGGCAGGGTCAGCGCGGCGCCGGTCGCCAGGTCGAACTGGGATCCGTGCAGCCAGCACTCGATCCGGCCGCCCTCGACCTCGCCCTGGGAGAGCATCACGTCGGCGTGCGAACACTCGTCGCGCACGGCGAACACCCGCTCCCCGACGCGCACGACGCACACCGGCGTGCCCTCGATCTCGGTGGCGAGCGCCGCGTCCTCCTTGAGGTCGGTCAGCGCGCACACCCGCTGCCCGGTCATGCGGGCAGCTCCCCGAGCCGGGCGGACACGGAGGTCATGATCCGTTCACGCAGCTCGGGCACGTCGATGCGGTCGATGACCTCGGCGAAGAAGCCGTGCACGACGAGCCGGCGGGCCTCCTCCGGCGGGATGCCGCGCGACTGCAGGTAGAACAGCGCCTCGTCGTCGAAGCGGCCGGTGGCGCTGGCGTGCCCAGCGCCGACGACCTCGCCGGTGAGGATCTCGAGGTTCGGCACCGAGTCGGCGCGGGCGCCGTCGGTGAGCACCAGGTTGCGGTTGAGCTCGTAGGTGTCGGTGTCGACCGCTTCGGCGCCGATGAGCACGTCGCCGATCCAGACGGCGTGCGCCGACTGGCCGCGCAGCGCGCCCTTGTACGTCACCCGGCTGCGGCACGATCGCGGCTCGTGCGTGACGAGCAGGCGGTGCTCCTGGTGCTGGCCGGCGTCGGTGAAGAACACGCCGTTGAGCTCGGCGTCGCCGCCGGGACCGCGGTAGTCGACGGTCGGGTTGAGCCGGACGAGCTCCCCGCCGAGGGTGACGGTGAACGAGCGCAGCGTGGCATCCCGGCCCACCGAGTAGGCGTGCGCGCCGAGGTGGACGGCGTCGGCGTCCCAGTCCTGCAGCGTGACGAACGTGAGCGACGCGCCGTGGCCGACGTGCACCTCGACGTCGCTGGCGTAGGTGGCGCTGCCGGTGTGGTCGAGCACGACGGTGGCCGACGCGAACGGCCCGACCTCGACGATCAGGTGACCGTAGGCGACCCCGCCCTCGCCGTGCAGCCGCACGGTGACCGGCTCGGTGAGCGACGCCTCGGCCGGCACGGTGACGGCCGTGGCCCCGCCGGAGCGGGCCATCGCGAACGCGGCGACCCGGTCGGCCGGGACGAGCACGCGGCCGATGCGGGCATCACCGGCGTCGAGCTGCTCGACGGCGACCCCGACCGGCGCGTCCACCGTGACGGACACCTTGCCGTCGGCGTCCGGGCCGGTCAGCAGGCCGCGAAGCCGGCGCAGCGGGGTGAACCGCCACGCCTCCTCGCGGCCGGTGGGCACCTCGTGGTCGAGCGGGTCACGCGAACGCACCGGGCGGGGCACGGCTCCGGAGGCCGCCGGGGGTCGCCCGGTGGCGTCGATGACGGCCATCAGCCGACCGCGCCTTCCATCTGGAGCTCGATGAGCCGGTTGAGCTCGAGCGCGTACTCCATCGGCAGCTCGCGGGCGATGGGCTCGACGAAGCCGCGCACGACCATCGCCATCGCCTCCTCCTCGGACAGACCGCGGCTCATCAGGTAGAAGAGCTGGTCCGCGCCGACCTTGGAGACGCTGGCCTCGTGGCCGATGGACGCGTCGTCCTCACGGACGTCGACGTAGGGGTAGGTGTCCGAGCGGCTGATGGTGTCGACGAGCAGCGCGTCGCACTTGACGGTCGACCTCGACGCCTCGGCGCCCTCGTTGATCTGCACGAGGCCGCGGTAGGAGGTGCGGCCGCCGCCGCGGGCCACCGACTTGGAGATGATCGTCGAGGAGGTGCGCGGCGCCGCGTGCACCATCTTGGCGCCGGCGTCCTGGTGCTGGCCGGCACCGGCGAAGGCGATCGAGAGGACCTCGCCCTTGGCGTGCTCGCCGAGCATCCACACGGCCGGGTACTTCATCGTCACCTTGGAGCCGATGTTGCCGTCGACCCACTCCATCGTGGCGCCCTCGTGGCAGGCGGCCCGCTTGGTGACCAGGTTGTAGACGTTGTTCGACCAGTTCTGGATGGTCGTGTACCGGCAGCGGGCGTTCTTCTTCACCACGATCTCGACGACGGCCGAGTGCAGCGAGTCCGACGAGTAGACCGGCGCCGTGCAGCCCTCGACGTAGTGCACGTACGCACCCTCGTCGACGATGATCAGCGTCCGCTCGAACTGGCCCATGTTCTCGGTGTTGATCCGGAAGTAGGCCTGCAGCGGGATCTCCACCTGCACGCCCGGCGGCACGTAGATGAACGAGCCGCCCGACCACACGGAGGTGTTCAGCGCGGCGAACTTGTTGTCCCCGACCGGGATGACCGAGCCGAAGTACTCCTGGAACAGCTCCGGGTGCTCGCGCAGGCCGGAGTCGGTGTCCAGGAAGATGACGCCCTGCTCCTCGAGATCCTCACGGATCTTGTGGTAGACGACCTCGGACTCGTACTGCGCCGCGACGCCGGAGATCAGCCGCTGCTTCTCCGCCTCCGGGATGCCGAGCCGGTCGTAGGTCGCCCGGATGTCGTCGGGCAGGTCCTCCCACTCGGCGGCCTGCTTCTCGGTGGAGCGGACGAAGTACTTGATGTTGTCGAAGTCGATGCCGGAGAGGTCCGCGCCCCAGGTCGGCATGGGCTTGCGCTCGAACAGGCGCAGACCCTTCAGGCGCAGGTCAGTCATCCACGACGGCTCGGACTTCTTCGCCGAGATGCCGCGGACGACCGCCTCGGACAGGCCACGCTCCACGTCGGCGGCATAGGCGTCGGTGTCAGCCCATCCGAACCGATAGGAGCCAAGGCCCTCGAGGGCGGTCTCGGCAGAGGTTGTCATGGGGCGGAACCCTCCGAAGACGGGGATGGTGGACAGCTCGGTGACGCGGCCTCGGAGGCCGGATCCTGGTCCGCGGTCGCGGGGATGTGGGTCGTGCAGACGCCGTCGCCGTGCGCGATCGTCGCGAGGCGCTGCACGTGGGTGTCGAGCACCCGGGCCAGCGCCGCGGTCTCCGCGTCGCACAGCGCCGGGAAGCGCTCCGCGACGAACTGGACCGGGCAGTGGTGCTGGCAGATCTGCAGGCCGGTCGGCAGCTCCGAGACGCTGGCCGTGTAGCCGGCCGCCGTCATCGCCTCGGCGAGCGCCGCCGGCCGGTCCTCGGGCTCCGCGGCGACGACCGCCGAGCGCACCCGGCGCTCCAGGTCCGACGCGCGGCTGTCGGCGAACTGGCTGACCGCCGACGGCCCGCCCACCTCGGCGAGGAAGCGTAGCGCGCCCGCGGCGAGATCCGAGTAGGCCGACGGCCCGGCCTGGTGGCCGGCCTCGGTCAGCGCGTAGTGCCGGGCCGGGCGGCCGCGACCGCGGGGCTGGCGGGAACGGCTCTCGATCGGGGTGATGATGCCGTCCGCGACCATGGCGTCGAGATGCCGGCGGATCCCGGCGGGCGAGACGCCGAGCTGGCGCGACAGGTCGGCCGCGGTGGCCGATCCGCCTTCGAGCAGTTGACGCACGACCCGGTCGCGGGTGCGGCCGTCGGCCGTCCCGCCCGAGGCATCGTGGTCGTTTTTCACAACACCAGTGTGCCCTATTTCCGGGACGCGGTCGAACCGAGGACCCCCGATCAGGTCCCCCGAGGAGCCTGATCTCCGTCACACCGAACCGCCGCCGCCATGGTGGCGCAGTTCAGGCCGTCCCCGCATCCGCAGACCGGCCGCGGCGCCCGGCCCGGTCGTCCACCCGACATCCGCGTGCCACAACATCTACCCCACGGATGGTGCCCGCTCGGCCACCACCGGACAGGTGCTGCCAGACTTGCCGCTGGAGCCAGCCTGCCACCTCACCGGCGGCGCGAAGCTCCGGCCAGCACGACCTCGGGACCTGGAGGCGCACGGATGCGGGCTCGACCATGGCGCGGCGCGCGGCCGCGCCCCCTGCTCGGCCTGGGCGCCGGGCTGCTGGCGGCGCTCGTCGCGCTGGCCGTACCAGCCTGCAGCGGAGGCGGCGACGGTGGCGGACCGACCAACGGCCTGGAGAAGCTGTCGGCCGGCGAGGTCGGCACCCGCGCCCTCGCGGCCCTGCGCACGGCCCCCGGCGCGCACGTCGCCGGCACGGTGGCGGACGCGAGCGCCGACGCCCCCAACCGTTACGACCTGGTGATGTCCTCCACGACGACGAAGGGCACCATCGAGGAGTACGGCCAGCAGACCCAGCTCGTGAAGATCGGGAAGGACACCTACGTCCGCCGGTCCCGTGCCTACTACGCCGCGACCGGCGACACGGCCGCCTCGGACCTGCTCGCCGACCGCTGGGTCCGCCTCGCCGCCGCCGACGCCGCCAAGTACAGCTACTTCACCCTCGACCGCTACAGCGACTCATTGCGCGGCTTCACCGCGGGGCTGACCGGCGGAGTGCGCCAGCAGAAGGTGGATGGCGACCGCGCGGTGCAGGCCAGCTCCCCCGACGGCACGTCCTTCCTCGTCGCCAACACCGGCCCGGCCTACCCGCTGCGGATCACCGTCACCGGCCGCAGCACCAGCCAGCTGAGCTTCGGTGACTACCGCGCGCCTGGCGCCGTCACCGCCCCCGCCGGCGCCGTGGACCTGTCCAGCCTCGGCTAGATCCAGCGATAGCGTCGGTCGGCATGGACGAACCGGCGCGCGGCCCCGTCGTGGCCGCCGTGGACCAGGGCACGACAGGCACCACCGTCTGCCTGCTCGACCCCGGCGGCGCGGTCGTCGGCCGCGGCTACACGGCGGTCGACCCCGTCTTCCCGCGGCCGGGCTGGGTCGAGCACGACCCGCTGGCGCTGTGGCGCAGCGTCGTCGACACCGTCGCCGCGGCGCTCGCCGACGCGGGCCTGCGCCCCGCGGACCTCGCCGCGCTCGGCATCACCAACCAGCGCGAGACCACGCTGGTGTGGGAGCGGGCCACGTCGGCGCCGGTCCACCCGGCGATCGTCTGGCAGGACCGGCGCACGGCCGCCGCCTGCGAACGCCTCGCCGCGGACGGGCACGGCGAGGCGGTCGGCACGCGCACCGGTCTGGTCCTCGACCCCTACTTCTCCGCCACCAAGATCGGCTGGATCCTGGACCGCGATCCGGCCCTGCGCCGGCGGGCGGGCCGCGGCGAGCTCGCCTTCGGCACCGTCGACTCCTGGCTGGTGTGGAAGCTCACCGGCGGCGCCGCGCACGTCACCGACGTGACAAACGCGTCCCGCACGTCCCTGCTCGACCTCGCGACGGCGAGCTGGGCGCCCGACATGCTCGACCTGTTCGGCGTGCCCGCCGAGCTGCTGCCCACGGTCGTCCCGAGCTCGCGGGTCTACGCGCACACGGACCCGGACGCCTTCCTCGGCGTGCGCGTGCCGGTGGCCGCCGCCGTCGGCGACCAGCAGGCCGCCCTGTTCGCCCAGGGCTGCCACCGCGCCGGCCAGGCCAAGAACACCTACGGCACCGGCTCGTTCGTCCTGGTCAACACCGGGGCGGCGGTGCCCGGCCCGCAGCGCTCGTTGCTGCGCACCGTCGCCTACCAGCTCGACGGCGAACCGGTCCGCTACGCCCTGGAGGGGGCGATCCTGTCGACGGGCGCGGCGGTCGCCTGGCTGCGCGACGGCCTCGGCGTCATCCGCGACGCCGCCGAGACGGCCGAGCTGGCCGCCAGCCTGCCGGGCAACGACGGGGTGTACTTCGTCCCGGCGCTGACCGGGCTCGGCGCGCCGCACTGGGATCCGCGCGCCCGCGGCACCCTGCTCGGCATCACCCGCGGCACGACCCGCGCGCACCTGGCCCGCGCGGTGCTGGAGGGCATCGCCTACCGCACCCGCGACGTCGTCGAGGCGATGGCCGCCGCCGGCTACCCGGTGACCGAGCTGCGGGCCGACGGCGGCGCCGCCCGCAACCCGTGGCTCATGCAGTTCCAGGCGGACGTGCTCGGCGTCGACGTCGACGTCCCCGACAACATCGAGACGACCGCCCTCGGCTCCGCCTACCTCGCGGGCCTGGCCACCGGCTTCTTCACTGACCCCGCCGCGCTCGCGGACCTGCGCCGGGTCGCCCGCCGCCATCGCCCCGCGACGTCCCGCGGGCGCCACGACGGCGACTACCGCCGGTGGTGCGACGCCGTCGACCGTGCCCGGGGATGGGCAAGGGATCAGGACGATGGGAACGAATCACCTATTGCCACCATCGAGCTACCCTAATCCCCCATCTCGTCGCCGAACGCGCCGGAAATGCCACGCCAGGGCCACAATCCGTCGCGGCTACTTCCTCGAACCGGCTGCCAGACGGACAACAGCCTGACAGGCTGTCACAGGGGGCGGTTGGCGTCTCCTGTCGACCTGACCCGGACGGAGACCGTGACCGAGGGGGACTACGCCCTGGAGCTCGGCCGGCGGCTGCGCGCAGCGCGCAACCGGCGTGGCATGTCGTTGTTGGACGTTCAGCAGCGCACCCATGGCAGGTGGACGGCGGGGACGCTCGGGGCCTATGAACGGGGCTCCCGAACTCTGCGGGTGCACCGGCTCGTCGAACTCGCCGAGCTGTACGACGTGCCCGCGACGCTGCTGGTCCCGCCGGCAGCCGACCGCCGGGAGGTCGACAACCTCCCTCCGCTGATCATCGACCTGCGCCGGCTGCGCAAGCTGCCGCCGACCCGGACCGGCCCACTGCGGCGCTGGATCGCGATCGTGCAGGTCCTGCGCTCGGACAGTTCGCGGGATGTGCTCCGGCTGCGCCGCTCCGACCTGCAGTCGCTGTCCCGCCTCTACAGCACCACGCCGTCGATGCTCTACGAGCGTCTCGGCGCCTGGGGTGCGCTGGTCGAGATCGGCGAGCCGGTCGGCGTCGGCGCGCGCCGCCGCTCGCTGCCCGCCCGTCCACCCCGCCAGCGGACCTGAGGGCCCACCCGAACCCTTCCGCCAAAGGTGGCACGGATCAAATCCCCGTACCCGCCGCGGGATCCGTAGGATCGCCAGGTGGCCGAGATCCTGGCAGTCAGCGTCGCTGGCCTCATGAAGAGCTACTCCTCGCGTTCCGCCCCGGCGGCCCGGTCCGGGTCACGGCGCCGAGCGGCGGCGCCGGTGGTGGCGCCGGCCCCAGCCCGGGGCCCGTCACCAGACGGGCGGATCCGCGCCGTCGACGGCCTCTCCCTGAGCGTCCCGGTGGGCTCCGTCACGGCGCTGCTCGGCCCGAACGGCGCCGGCAAGACGACGACCGTGGAGATCTGTGAGGGCTTCCGCCGCGCCGACGCGGGCGAGGTGCACGTCCTCGGCCTCGACCCGATCGCCGACGCGGCCGCCCTGCGCCCCCGCGTCGGCGTGATGCTGCAGGCCGGCGGGATGTACCCGGGCGCCCGCGCCGGGGAGATGCTGCGCCTGGTCGCCGCCCACCACCGCCAGCCGCTCGATCCCGCCGCGCTGCTCGACCGGCTCGGCCTCACCGACGCCGCAGGGACGCCGTTTCGCCGCCTGTCCGGCGGCCAGCAGCAGCGGCTGTCCCTCGCGATGGCCATCGTCGGCCGCCCGGAACTGGTGTTCCTCGACGAGCCGACCGCCGGGCTGGACGTCGCCGGCCGGCGCACCACCTGGGAGCTGATCGAGGAGCTGCGCGCCGCGGGCGTCACCGTGGTGCTCACCACCCACGCGATGGACGAGGCGGAGCGCCTGTCCGACCAGGTCGTCATCATCAACCACGGCCGGGTGGTGGCGGCCGGCTCCCCCGCGGAACTCACCCGCGGCGGCGCCGAGGGTCAACTGCGCTTCCGGGCGCCGGTCGGCCTCGAACTCGGCAGACTGCTGCTCGCGCTGCCCGACGGCACCACGGCGACAGAGGGTCCGGCCGGCCACTACCTGGTCGAGGGCACCGTCGATCCGCAGCTGCTCGCCGCCGTCACCGCCTGGTGCGCGGGCAACGGCGTGCTCGCCGAGGACCTTCGCGTCGAGCAGCGCACCCTGGAGGATGTGTTCGTGGAGCTGACCGGATCGGAGCTGCGGCCGTGAGCACTCCTGTGCCCGCCATGCCAGTGCCCGACATGCCGCTGCTGGACCTGCGCCCGGCCCCCGGCGCTGCCAGCCGCGCGCGGATGTTCGCCGCCCAGACTCGCCTGGAGCTCGTCCTCACCCTGCGCCGCGGCGAGTCCGTCCTGCTCACCATGATCATCCCGGTGGGGCTGCTGGCGTTCTTCGCCGCGGTGGACGTGCTGCCGAGCGGCACCGAGAGCTCGGTCGACTTCCTCGTGCCCGGGGTGCTGGCGCTCGCGGTGATGTCGACGGCGTTCACCGGCCAGGCGATCGCGACCGGCTTCGAGCGGTCCTATGGGGTGCTCAAACGGCTCGGCGCGACGCCACTGCCCCGCTCGGTCCTGCTCGCCGGCAAGACCGCGGCGGTGCTCGCCGTCGAGGTGCTGCAGCTCGTACTGCTGGTGGCCGTCGGTTTCGCGCTCGGCTGGGATCCGGACGGCGGCCCGGCGGCCGTGCCCTCGGTGCTGGCGCTGCTCGTGCTCGGCACCGCGGCGTTCTCCGGGCTCGGCCTGCTGATGGCGGGCACCCTGCGCGCCGAGGCGACGCTCGCCGCCGCCAACGGCGTCTACCTGCTGCTGCTGCTCATCGGTGGGGTGGTGTTCCCGCTGTCGAAGCTGCCCGGCTGGCTGCGGACAATCGCCGAAGGGCTGCCGACGGCGGCGCTGTCCGACGGGCTGCGTCATGTCCTCGCCGACGGCTCCGGGCCGGGCGCGCGTCCACTGATCGTGCTCGCCGTGTGGGCGGTGGCGAGCCTGGGCCTGGCCGCCCGGACGTTCCGCTGGGAGTAGCACCGGCCGTTACTATGGCGTCTGTGCCAACTTCTACAACGCGTCGGAGATTGCCGCTCGTGAGCCGGCGCGTGTTCACCTTCGTCACCGCGCTCAACGTGGTGCTGCTGTCCCTGATCGTGATCAGCGGCGGGGTCGTCCGGCTCAGCGGCTCGGGCCTCGGCTGCCCGACCTGGCCGCAGTGCGGCGACGGCTCCTTCACCCCGCACTCGGAGTACGCCCTGCACGGGGCGATCGAGTTCGGCAACCGGGTCGTCGGCCTGGTCGTCGGTGTGGTGGTACTCATCACCCCGCTGCTGGCGCTGCGGCTGCGCAGCGGCCGGCGCCGCGACCTGACCCGCCTGTCGTTCGGCCTGTGGCTGGGCTACCTGGGCCAGGCGGTGCTCGGCGGGATCACCGTGCTGACGAAGCTGAACCCGGCGACCGTCGCCGCCCACTTCCTGCTGTCGATGGTCCTGCTGTGGAACGCGGTCGTGCTCGACCGCCGGGCCCGTCAGGGGGCGGGCGCCGTAACCCCTGCCGTGGCCCCCGCGCTGCTGTGGCTGGCCCGGCTGGTGGTGGTCGTCTCCGCCGGGGTGCTCGTCCTCGGCACGGTGGTGACCGGCACGGGCCCGCACAGCGGCGACGCCTCGGACCCCGCCCGTTTCGGGTTCGACCTCGTCAACGTCGCGCAGCTGCACGCCGACGGAGCGATGCTGCTGACCGGCCTCGCGGCGGCGATGGCCTTCGCGGTGCGAATCACCGCGGCACCCTCGGCGGCCCGGCGCGGCGCGCTCGCGCTGATCGCCGTGATCGTCGCCCAGGCCGCGATCGGCTTCGCACAGTACTTCCTCGGCGTCCCGTCCGGTCTCGTCGCCCTGCACATGACCGGCGCCACCGTGATGTGGGTGGTCGCACTGCAGCTGTGGCTCGCGATGGTCGAACGCCCAGCCCCCGACCCCGAGCCCTCGCCCGCCACCGCGAACATCCCGGCCACCGCGAACACCCCGCCCAACCTGGCCAGCCCAGCCAGCCCAGCCAGCCCGGCCGCGACCCCGCTGCCAGGCGCCGCCGCGTCCGCCTCAGCCGCCACCAGCCGGTAACCTCGCCGCCCCCTTCCCAGCCCGCGCCACAGCCACGCGGCCACGCGGCCCCACCGCCGCGCGCCGGCCGCCCCCGGATTCGACCGGTCCCGCCCCTCCCGCATCGCCGTCCACTGCTCATTGCCGGGCAGAGCCGGCGATCAGTCACCTCCGTCCGGCCCCGAGCTGACGGTCGGCTGACTCCCCGCGGTCCCGCGGGAACGACACACGCGGCCACGCGTCTCGTGGGAGCTAGGCCGTGCGTCGGGTTGCGATCTTTGCGTCGGCCTGTCGCGCCAACGGTCCGAGGCCGTTCGCGGCCGGCGGTCCGTGACAGCGTTCTGACACCGTCACGGCGTTCTCTGCCAGAAACCTAGGGACAAACCGGACACGACACACCAGGAAACTGGCATCACGCCGCCTTCCCCAGCGGCCACTTCCCCTCCACGGGAAGTCCCCCGCCTCCTCGGCGTTCCGGTCGCCACCCACACCGAGGTGGTCCTGGCCGGTCTTGCCGGCGGTGACGGGCTTCCGGCGACGGTCGGTGGTCATCCGGCGCCGTTCGTCACCTTGACCGCACCGTCGTTCGGGCCGGTGCACTCCCGGCGGAGCACGGGCAGGCGCGGGCGTGCCGTTCCCGTTGTGGAACCTGCCAGCACGGACGTCCGGCAGGCTGCCACGCCCGGCATGGCGACGGTGACCGGCTGCTCGGACGGCCGTTGTGCCCGGACTGCTTTGACTATCCGGGGGCGGTGATCTGGAACGCGTTGCTGCCGATGCTGTGGAAAGCCATCCGGGATCAGCTCATCGACGGCATGGACGGGGAGGGTAGGCGAATGTGGAGGCGATCCGTCAGATCAGGGCGGTGACGGCGATCGCGGCGAACAGCAGCGTCAGATAGGTGATCGACATGTGGAACAGGTGCATGGCACGCGGGTCGTCGCCGGCGCGGACCCGGCGGACGATGCGGTGCGCCTCGGTGATGAACCAGACGCCGACGAGGAGCGCGACGACGAGGTACAGCGGGCCGGTGTGCGCGACCGGCACCAGCGCGAGCGAGGTGGCGACCATCACGTACGAGTAGCCGAGGATGCGCCGGGTGACGGTCTCGGCGGAGGCGACGACCGGCAGCATTGGGATTCCGGCGGCCGCGTAGTCGTCGCGGAACTTCATCGCCAGTGCCCAGAAGTGCGGCGGCGTCCAGAAGAACACGATGGCGAACAGCAGCACCGCCGACCAGCTGAGCGTGCCGGTGACCGCGGACCAGCCAATCAGCACCGGGAAGCAGCCGGCCGCACCGCCGATGACGATGTTCGACGGGGTTCGGCGCTTGAGGCCGAGGGTGTAGACGAATACGTAGAACGCGATGGCACCGTCGGCCAGCAGCGCCGACGGCCAGTTGACCAACAGGCCGAACAGCAGCGTCGAGGCGATGCCGGTGAGGATGCCGAACACGAGCGCCTCGGTCGGGGTGACCGTCGCGCGCACCAGCGGGCGGCGCCGGGTGCGGCCCATGACCTGGTCGATGTCCCGGTCGACGTAGCAGTTGATCGTGTTGGCGCTGCCGGCGGCCAGCGTCCCGGCGACGAGGGTCACCGCGATCAGCCAGAGCGAAGGCATCCCGTCGCGGGCGAGCATCATTGCCGGCACGGTCGTGACGAGCAGCAGCTCGACCACACGCAGCTTCATCAGGGCGACGTAGGCCTTCGCCTTCGCGGTCAGCGCGGCGAAGCCACCCGTGGCCGCCTCACCGCCCGCCACGCCGTTCGACCCCGCCAGCCCGGGTGCCACCGCCACGCCGTTGGACACCGCCACGCCGTTGGACACCGCCACTCCGTTGGACACCGCCACTCCGTTGGACACCGCCACTCCGTTGGACACCGCCACTCCGTTGGACACCGCCACTC
>NZ_FZMO01000084.1 GCF_900197875.1 Frankia canadensis
GACCGGATGGCACCCCGCCGCCCGGCGACCCGCAGCGAATCGAGACATCATGGGACGCCCCACCCGCTACTCCCCCGCCTTCCGCACGCACGCTGTGGCCGAGGTCCGTCGCATCCGGCCGCAGTACCCCTCGGAATGGGCGACGATCCAGACCGTCGCCGCCGCCCTCGCCGTCAGCGCCGAGACGCTGCGCCTCTGGCTGCGACAGGCCGAACCGCCAGCCGAGCGCGGCCGGGCCGACGTCCGCCGTCAGGATGCGGAGATCCGCCGCCTCGCCCGCGAGAACAGCCAGCTGAAACGGGCAATCGACCTCCTGCGCCGCACCGGCCCCGCCCCGCGGGACGCCGGGCCCGCGAAGCCCGGATCCCCGATCGCGAGCACCCCGATACCCGCGCTCCTCCACCACCTCGACCAGCTGCTCGGCTGATCTCACCGGGCGTGAAATGTCGGAGGCTGCCGGTACGGTGTCCGAAACCTGCTGTCCAACACGGAAAGGGGCCTTGGTGGGCGCCAAAGACTCGATGCTGTTCTACGCCGACGGCGGCGATGTTCGGCAGATCCTGCGATCCGCCCCCGCCATCGATCGCGACGCCACCCAGGCGCTGGTGGAGCGTCTGCACCCCGGCCGGCGCGTCGTCGAGATCGGCGACGGCACGCTGCTCGACCACGCCTACCCGCCCGAGGGCTACCTCTACGCCGCCTGTTTCCCAGGCCTGACGGTGATCTGCACCCAGGACCTCACAGTCGACGACCGGCCCTCACGCCTCGGTGGCACGTTCCGCGCCGAGGCCCGCGGGCGCACCCTCTACCTGCACACCATGCTGAGCACCGTGGACTGGTTCGCCTACGCCATCTGGGACGCCGACGGCACCCTGCGCCGCGCGCTCAGCGTGGACCCGGACTCGGGAATCCTCGAGAACACCGGCACGCCGCTGCCCTTCGAGGCCGACTACTGGGCCGGCCGGCGCCCCGTGGAGATCGACGAGGACGACCCCGACCCGTCCTACCCGCTGCCGTTCCACCCGCTGGAGATGGCCGAGGACGCCCTGCGCGCGTTGTTCGGCTTCATCTACGAGGGCTACGTCGAGGACGACGACCCCGATCTGGACGAGATCGTCCTCGCCGGCTACCGCCTCGCGCACCACTGACCTCGCAGCCCCCGCGGACCGGCGGCCCGCCTGCTGTCTGCGGCCATCGACCCGTGGTCCGTGGGCCGTGCTGATCAGATCAGGGGTCGATCAGGACGCGGCCGAGGTTGGCGCGTGCTTCGAGCAGGTGATGCGCGGCGACCGCGTCCGTCAGGGGGAACCGGGCGTGCACGGTGGTACGCAGCCGGCCGTCCATCAAGAGTTCGGTGGCCTCGGTGATGTCCTGGCGGGCCTGCTCCGGGCGGGCGGCGCGCCAGGCGAGCAGCGAGAAACCGGTCACCGAGACGAGCCGGAACAGGCTCGTAACCTGCAGATCCGCGTCGACTCCGCCGGCGAGGCCGTAGACGACCGTCCGGCCCAGCGGGGCGAGCAGGTCGACGCCGCGCCGCAGCGTCTGCCCGCCGACCGAGTCGAGGATCAGGTCGACACCGCCCGGCGCGGCGGCGCGCACCCGCTGCGGCCAGTCGTCCTCGGTGTAGAGGACGCCGACATCGGCGCCGAGGGAACGGGCGAAGTCGAGTTTGGCGGCCGAGCTGGCGGCCGCGATCACCGTGCCGGCGCCGAGAAGCTTCGCGGCCTGCACCGCGAGGTGCCCGATGCCACCGGCGGCGGCGTGGACGAGCACGGTGTCGCCGGGGCCAAGCCGGCCGAGGCGCAGCAGGCGCAGGGCGATCGGGGCGCCCATCGGGAGCATGCTGGCGGCGCCGTCGTCGAGGCCGTCCGGCACGGGGGCGAGCCAGGCGGCGTCCGCCAGGACCTGGTCGGCGAACGCGTCCTCGGTGAGCGCGGCCACCCGCCGCCCGAGCAGGCCCGGGTCGGCGTCCGGGCCGACGGCATCCACGGTGCCGACGACCTCGCCGGTGATCGTACCGGGCAGCGGCCTGGTGAACAGCGAACCCGCCGCCGGACCGCGGCGCAGCTTGGTGTCCACGAAGTTCGCCCCGATCACCTCCGCACGCAGGCGCACCTGGCCCGGGCCGGGCTCGGGCGGATCGGTCTCCTCGATCGTCAGGACCTCGGGTTCGCCGTAGGCGTGGTAGCGGACTCGACGCATGTCGCTCTCCGGGTAGGGTCGACGGAACTGGACTACCGGTCAGGTTGACCGTACTGGACCGCTGGTCCAGTTGTCCACGGTGTGGTGTGTCCATCGACCTGTGCGGGTCGACCCGCGGCGCCGTGCGGAAGGAGGGCGATGACGCCGGAACGGGGCGAGCGGGCGGACGCGGCGCGCAACCGACGCGCCATTCTGGCCGCCACCGAGGAGCTGCTGGCCACGCTGGGGCCCGAGCAGGTCTCGATGGAGCGGATCGCGGCCGCGGCCGGGGTGGGCAAGGGGACGGTGTTCCACCGTTTCGGCAGCCGCAACGGCCTGTTCCTGGCCCTGATGCAGGAGCGCGCCTACGCGCTGGAGGACGCGGTGCGCACCGCGCCACCGCCGCTCGGCCCCGGCGCGCCTCCCCGCGAGCGTCTGCTCGCCTTCGTGACCGCCATCGCCACCGTCGTCGGCCGCAACAAGGGCCTGATGGCCGCCCTCGGCATCGCCATCACCTCAACCTCGGCCGCCCCGGCCTCGACGCCCTCGGGTGCCTGCCACCCGGACACCCCGCCGGGCGAGCGGCCGGTCTACGACTTCTGGCACAGCCACACCAGCGAGCTGCTCGCCGCTGGCCGCCCCGACCTCGACGCCGACCTTCTCGCGCACATCCTCCTCGGCGCACTGCAGAGCGAGCCCATCCTGCGCCTGCTCCGCGAGGGTGCACAGGACCGCCTCGCCGCCGCCCTGCGCACCGTCGCGGCCTCCCTCCTCGACGGCCCTCCCCCGTGACCGCCGGGGCGGGCCTCATGGAGCACCTGCCTACGGTTTTCTTCCGCGCAGCCAGCTTTCGTCCTCGAACTCGACGGGCACCCCGTCCTCGCCCAGGTCGATCCCACGTCGCACCAGGGCCCTGTGCCACTCGCCACGCCTGGACTTCGGCAGCCTGGCCCCACACCAGGGGCAATGCCTGATCTCAATCCAGGACCCTCCCCGTCATGGATCCGGATCCCGTACTCCTGATACTTCGGGGAAAAGCCGATCAACAAATCCGGGCAGTCCGCAGGATCCTCATGCCCATCGCCGCAGGCGAACGTCACCTGCTCATGCAGACGGCGACAACAGTGCGGCCCGGATCGACCAATCGGTCCCACTCCCCGCCGACCCGACGCATTTTCCCGCGAAACACTCTGATCACATCGCCCCGAGCGACAGCTGTTGTCATCCACCAGCATCCCGATCATCAATGATCGCCCGATCACTCACGTCACTCCTGACGCTCAGCCTCAGGCAACGGCTGCTCCTCACTGCTGCTGCTATTCATGCCGACGTTACCGTCATTCGTGGCACCGGGCATGAGGCGGCGGCCGGCCTCGCCGTAGTAGTCGACCGCGGTGGGCCGCGCTACAGGCTGGCGTCGACGATGCCGCTCCATTCCCACATCCGAACCCGCCGACATCACGGCCGCCAGGGCCAGCTGCCAGCCCCCCTCAGAGCCCGCGCCACACCGCCGCCGGCGGCGGGAACGAACTCGACGATTCAGCTGAGGTCGTGGCTGAGTGTGCTGTTCAGGCCGGGTGTGCGGCGGGTGGGAACCAGGGGCCGGTCCCGACCGTGATGCCCAGTTCCGTCACCTGAACGCCACCGCGGCCGGGTTCCTGGCTGCCGGCGACCCGGTGATCAGTGTCGACACGAAGAAGAAGGAGCTGGTCGGGCGCTTCACTCAGGCGGGACGGGAGTGGCACCCTGAAGGGGCCCCTCACCACCAGGGATCTGAGAATCGTCCGTCTGGGTCGAGTCCGAACCGCAGCAAGTTCTCCCAGCGTGGATCCTTGTGGCCCTCAGCGAGCTCCCGGAGCGCCCTCGTGTCGCCCGCGTCTGTGACTAGCAATGCGAGTCGCTCCCCTCCGTCGGGGTCCTCCCCTTTCCCTCGAAACAATGCAAGATGCCATAGAATTCTGGTGTCGCCGGATTCGGCGGCCTGGCGGGCGATATCCTCGGCTTCGTCGGGGTCTCCGGCTTCCTCTCGTAGGCGCGCAAGATCCCAGAAGCCGTCGGAGTTTCCGGCGTCTTTGGCCTGACGGTAGTACTGTTCCGCGCCAGCCAGGTCTCCCTCCCTTTCGAGCATCCAGCCGAGGCTTCTCATCGCCTCAGAATTTCCGGCGTCGCATGCCAGGAGATAAAGTTCCTTGCCGCTGGCATAGTTGTCGTCGTTTGCGCGCATCCGGCCCAGGTGCCACAATGGATCGGAATCTCCGGATTCGACGGCCTGGCGGGCGATTTCTTCAGCTCCGTCGGGGTCTCCGACTTTCTCTCGTATCCGCGAAAGATCATAGGAAGTGTTGGGGTCTCCCGCAGCTCCGACCTCCCGGTACAGAGATTCCGCCCCATCGAGATCATCGGCATCCTCTCGGAAGATGGCCAGCTTCCGCATGACAGCCGATTTACCGGAACGTAGCGCCTGACGGGCGAACTGTTCGGCGCCAGCGCGATCGCCGGCCTCTTCGCGTAGGCGTGCGAGGTCCCAGAGAGCGTACGTGTCGCCGGTGTCCAGAGCCCGCCGATATAGTCGCTCGGCGCTCTCGCCATCCCCGGCTCTTTCCCGCATCAACGCCAGTGAGATCAACGGTCCGGCATCGCCGGAATCGGCGGCCCGCTGAGCGACCTGTTCGGCTCCATCGGGATCCCCGGCTTCTTCGTATAGACGCGTCACCTCGCCGAGCGCGTCCTCGTCACCGGCGTCCGCCGCCTGGAGGTAGAGGTTTTTCGCACCGTCGACGTCGCCGGCCTTCTCGCGAAGTTCGGCAAGGTGGCTCAACGCCTGGGGGCTCCCCGCCGCCGCGGCCTGGAGGTAGAGGTTCTTCGCACCGTCGACGTCCCCGGCCTCCTCACGAAGCCGCGCCAGGTCCCACCACGCCTCGGCACTGCCGGCATTCCCAGCCCGCCGGTAAAGCTGATCAGCGTACCGTAGCCTCAGGCGGCTCGCAGCGGATCGACCCATGGCACGCAGATCTTCGGCGGTCTGAGCGTGACGGCTGACCGCTTCCCAGAACCCAGCGGGTGGAACATAGTAGCAACGAGCGCGGAGGATATCTTCATCGGGACAGTCGCCCGGGTGGTAACTGGTGCTTGAGGGTGCGGGAACCGACGGCGGGAACTGGCCGTCTGGCTGCTGATCCGCACGCTCGCACACCGCCCTGGAAACAGCCTTGATCAACTCATGGTCGTCGCCGACCTGAAACTCGTCGGCCAGCAGAGCGGCGGCGGTGTCCGCAAGCAGAGCGATCGGTATTGGACTGCTATAGCCGAGGCGACGGAGGTCCAGCGTCGCGATACGTGCCGCGTGCTGCGCCAAACCCTCCCGACGCAGGATCGAGTCTCTCTCCTCGCGCGACGAGTTCTCGTACTCCGCGATGATCCGCTGCTGCTCCGCACTGCTGAACCCGCGGCGCGGCGCGGAGGACCCGGCCGAACCCGCCTGCGGCTCTGGCTCCATGCACACAAAAATCTCCGATCACGCTCCTGTGGCCAGGGTACACCGAGCAGACATATCACCCAGGTCTGCCCCAGACTGGGCCTGGGGTGAGCTCGACCGGAGGCGCAGTGCTGGGCTTGCATCCAACATGTTCCCTCGGGCCGCCCCACACTGACCTGAGCCTTTCAACGCATCCGGCGCTCCAACAACGCGCGCGGTGCGGTCGGGCGCGCCACGTCGAGCCAGGCGCAGATCTCTAATCCTCCGACAGCGTACCCATCTACGCGAACCCTTGACAGCCTCGTTCGCTCCCAGACCTGGATTGGATGCCGGACCGGGAGGAAGCTGGAGAGCGCCTTGTCAAGGCAAAGCTCGCCAGCCCCCTCCCACCCTGAGCCAAAAGTTGATCAATCCCAGTTATGGTGCGAACTCAGCTACCACAGGGCGCGGGCGACCTGATTGGCGACCTTTCTTCTTCGAAATATCGACGAAACAGACCCCCACGCCCTTGGCGGTAAAATGTGTACTTCAGGAAGTCATCTTCGTAAACCCGTACGGCCTACTGATGGAAAACGGGCTATCTCTCGACAGCCCTACCATCTGATTTTGTGCCCTTTGCCGGGCTTGTATATTTCTCCGGTCTCCGGGTCTGCGCTTCCGAGGTGGTTTCCCTTAGAATCCCACACTTCGACATCCCCATGAAGATTGTCCCACTGATAGTACCGTCTAGCTTTTCCGTTCTTTCCATTGTATCGTACGGAGTTCTTGTATACTTTCAAGCTCTTCCAGAAAGGAGAGCTGGCCGGAGGCGCTGCCTCGACTCTACCATTATCGGATTTCTTCGCGAAGACAATTTGCTTGCCTACTCGGTACACCACGTAGGCGCCGACCACGCCGACTACGGCCCAGCCCGCAGGGTTCCACCAGTCAGCGACGGCGAATCCAACTAGCCCTGCAACCAGTGCGAAGCGGCCGTCGAGGTCGAACGAGTTGTAGGGGTCCTGGTGGGCGTAGTCGTAGGGGTTGTCGGAGCCGCCGGGGATGGGGTCGGTCTGGAGGAAGCGGCCGGTGGTGGGGTTGTAGAGGCGGGCTCCCATGAGGATGACACCGGAGAGGGTGTCGTGGGAGCGTTGCTGGCTACCGAGCCAGCCATAGCGGGGATAGGCGGTGGCGGGGGTGTAGGGCTTGCCGAACTCGTTGGATTCCTGGAACGAGCTGGTGGAGCTGGCGGTGGTGGTGTCGGGGGCGGTGGCGACGATGTCGCCGTGGATGTTGGCGAGCTGGATGGTGACGGTGCCGGTGTTGTCCTGGAGGGCGGCGAGGCCGCCGCCGATGCCGTGGATGTTGCGGGTCCAGGTGGTGGAGCTGTCGGCGATCCAGGCGGGGCTGTCAGCGGTGTCGCCGGTGTAGTGGTTCGTCGACGTGGTCGAGCCCTGGGTCCAGGAGCGGACGCGGCGGGCGGGGTCGAGGGTGTAGGTGCGGGTGGTCGATCCGGCGGTTTCGGAGGCGACCATGTCATCGGCGGCGTAGCCGACGGTGAGCGCGGTCCCGCCGGCGTCGGCGGCGGAGACGGTGGTTGTGCGGCCGAACAGGTCGTAGGTGTAGCCGGAGTCGGTCTGCCGGTCGGCCTGGTCGTAGCTGTGGGTGAGGGTGTAGGTGGGGGTGGTCGAGGTGCTGCAGGTCGCCCCGGGGGCGTTGGTACCGGCGTCGGGGTAGGAGGTCTCGGCGGTGCGGTTGGAGTCGAGGTCGTAGGCGTAGCGCCGAGAGGTGCAGGTCTGGGCGCCGCTCGCGGCGCGGACGTCGCGGGCGAGGGTGAGGCGGCCGGAGGGGTCGTAGAGGTACTCGATGCCCTGGTTCGGGGTGCCGACGATGCGGCCCTGGCCGTTGATGTTGTCGATCTCGCTGTAGCCGAGCCAGATCGTCCCGGACTTGGCGTAGGTCAGCGCGGTGGGGCTGGCCGTGTTGTCGTACTGGCTGGTCGCGACCAGGCCGTTCGGATACGTCTCGGTCGCGACCTTGCCGTCACCGTTGTAGGTCGCGGTGAACGTGGACGGTGCCGAGCCGGCACCGACGTTCAGCGAGGTGACGACGCCGCGGTGTTCGGTGCTGCCGTCGTAGGTGTAGGTGTAGACGCCCTTGCCGTCGTTGACGGTCGACGTCTGGCCGTCGATGTCGTAGCCGGTCGATGTGGTGTTGCCGTCGGCGTCGGTCTGGGAGGTGACCAGGCCCCACGTGTCGTAGCCGGTGGTCAGGGTGATCCCGCCGGCGGTGGTCGTCGTCGGCTGGCCGTTGTCGGGGCTGTAGCCGTAGGTCGCCGTCGGCACCGTGGCGCCACCGTCGGCCGCGGGGCTCACGGCGACACCCGCCGATGTCTTGCGACCGGCCGTGTCGTAGGCGGTGGTCGTCGTCCTGGTCGTGGAGTTGACCGTCTCGACCGCGGTCAGCGGCTCGTTGAGGTTGTTGTAGGTATAGGTCGTTGCTGGTAGCGGGTTCCCCGAGGTCGGCTGCGCCGCGGGGGCTTCGCGGCAGGCCAGGCCCGCCCACGAGGCGTTGACGCAGCTCCCCGTGCCGGTCGGGGTGAAGTAGGAGGTGACCGTGGTGAAGGCGTCGGTGCCGGCGGCGTTCGCCTTCGGCTGGTGGACCTCCACCGGCTGCCCGGCCAGGTTGTAGTAGCTCGTACGGACGACGTCCGGATCCGAGCCACCCATCCAGGTCGTCACAACCGTCGGCTTGCGCAGCGTCCAGCCGGACGTCGCCGCGTCCCCGCCGGTCTTCGCCTCGTAGCCGCTGATGACCTTGCGGGTGTCAGTGTCGGCGCTGCCGTCGTAGGCGGACGTCGTCACCGTCGTCGGCAGGTGGTAAATGGCACCGCCGCCCGGCGCGCCCTGGTCGTAGTCGGTGTGGGTGTGCAGCCGCGCCGAGGTGCGGGTTCCGCCGTTGGTGACGTACCGGTGCTTCGGCCCGTACGAGTCGACGGGCACCACCCCGTCCGACGACCAGCTGATGTCGGTGTCCAGGAGCTGGGCGCGGGCAGCGGAGTCGGTGAGCGCGGCCACCGTCGGGTCCGTGTCCGCGGTCGGCGACAATGCCTGGTCGCGGTTCTCGGCGGACAGCGTGCGGATGACGTTGCCGCGGGCGTCATGTTCGGTGGTCGTGACCTGCCAGGCGCCGGCGCCGTAGGACGCGGCGTTGACCTCGCGGCCGTTCGCGTCCATGTAGGTCAGGTCGGCGTAGGGCCAGTCGGACGCGCCCGGCGGCGAGGATGGCACGTGGCTCGCGGGGAACACGGCCGTCACGAAGAACGGCAGGTCCTGCTGGCCCCAGGTGCCCACCGCCGCCGGCGACATGTCGACAGGCGCGGAGCCGCCGGTCAGCGGGATGTCGTAGACGATGCTCTGCGTGGCGTTGCCGGCGCCGCCGGGCCGGGCCCGGGTCAGGCTGATCAGCCGGCCGTAGCTGTCGTAGTTGAAGTTCCAGGTCTCCTGGCCGGGCGGGATGTAGCCCTGGACCCGGTTCTCGGCGCTGTACCAGTAGAGCGTCGCCAGATGGCCGCCACCAGCCGTGTCGAGGCGCGGGTCGTACTCCTCACGCAGCCGTCCGGTGGTGTCGAATTTGTAGCGGGCCACCTCGACCGGGGCGGCGCCGTTGAGCGACATCGAGATCGAGCTGATCCGCCCGGTGTAGTCACCCCAGGTCGCCGGATCGCCGCCATCGGCGGTCGCCGTGGTCGACGTCGCGTAGCTGATCGTCAGCGCCCGGCAGCCGGCGCCGAGGGTGCCGGTGCAGGTCACGCCGGCGGGGACGGGGGCGAGGATGCGGGTGGTGCGACCCTGGGCGTCGACCGTGAAGGTGGAGGTGTTGGCGTTGCCGGGTTCCATCACCCGGTCGTCGACCCAGATCGTGGTGCCGCCGACGGTCGCCGTGTTCCAGGTCGTCCGGGTGCCGTCGACCTCGGTGAGGGTGAACTGGGTGGCGGAGTCCTTGGTCAGGGTCGAGCCGTCGGCGGCGGTGTCGGCGACGCCGGCGTAGTGGTACGGGTAGCTGCCGGAGCCGACCCGGGTGTAGACGGCCGGGGCGCCCTCGGCGGAGGTCAGCGTGACGTAGCCGCCGGAGTCGGTGTTGTCGGTCAGCGTGCGGTTCGCCGAGCCCGACGACGGGCCGGGAATGTTCGACGTCCACCCCGGGCCGAACACGCCCGCCGGGGTCGACGTCGCGCCCGGCGGCGTCAGGGTCGTCAGGGTTCGGCCGACGGCCAGGGTGCCGATGTAGGTCGGCAACGACACATCCGTCGCGGAGACGGCGAAGTCGCCGGTCAGCGGGGCCAGCGTGCCGGGGCCGACCTTCGTGGTGGCGTTCGTGTCGCTGAAGGCGTTGATCGTGTATTGGAAGGTCGTCGCCGCGGTGCAGGTGATCGTGCCGCCGGAGGTGGCGAAACACGCCTGGACCTGGACCGGGCCGTCGTTGCCACCGAAGGTCGTCGGCAGGCTCCAGACCTGGTTGTCGAACAGCCCGGAGCTGTTGCGGGACACCGGCCAGGTCGGGTGCGAGGTCGTTCCCTGGATGGTCACCGCGCCTGTCGGCACGTCCAGCCAGGGCAGGCTGGGGTCGGTGCCCTTGCGGTAGTGGTAGGCGACCGAGACCTGGCTGCTCGGCGCCTCACCACGAAGGGTGACGAATCGCTGGGCGCGCGACTGCGGTTCGGGCGAGGCGAGCGCGCCGGTGCCGACGCCGAACTTGTACGTGACGACCGGCGAGAGGTTGCCGGCCTTGTCCACCGTGCGGAGGTAGAAGGTGTGCAGGCCGGCGGTCGGGGTGAGCGTCGCGCTCGCGGTCCCGGTCGTCGACGTGGACGGGGACGGTTCGTCGAGGCCGTAGAGGAAGCTCGCCGTGTCCCCACCGGGCGATGTCCACGACACCGTGCCGGACGTCGTGCCCGACCAGCCACCGGACGGCCAGGCCGTCGAGGTCAGCGCAGTGGGTGCGGACGGCGCCGTGGTGTCGATGGTGAACGGGATCCACGACGACCAGGCCGTCGAGTAGTCCGTGCCGTCGAAGGCCCGGGACCGCCACTCGTAGCTGGTGCCGTTCGTGAGCAGCCCGGCCGGGACCGTCCAGGAGCCCTGGGTGTTCTGGACGATGAAGTCGGTGGAACCCCCGGTGATCTTGGTGGTGCCGGCGGAATCCCAGACCTCGAAGTCCATCCGGACGGTGCCGCCGTCGTCGTCCGTGGTGTAGCCGCTGAGCGTCGGAGACGTCGCGTTCGTGATCACCGTCGGCGGGGTGCCGCCGCACTGGGCCGAGCAGGGGCTGGTGAAGCGGCCGGCGATCGTCGTCGGGTACGAGTTGTAGGTGGTGGAGATGTGGGGGGCGAGGGGCGTGTCGCCGGAGTAGAAGTACTTGAACTGGTTGGCGTCCGTCTCGCTCGGGGCGCGGATGGTCAGCGTCTCCGGCGCGGGGAAGCCGTTGTGCGCCCAGGCGTCGACGAGACCGGTGATGTCGATGTTCGTGCCACCCGAGCCGGTGCACGAGCCGCCGTTGTTGAAGGTGGCGGTGCCCCAGGTGATCCCGTCGCTGCTCGGCTGGGTATTCCAGGTGGTGCCGGCACCCATGCCGCCCGCGCCCTGGACGATCGTCGGCTCGACGGTGCAGGTCGCCGAGCCCTCCTGCCACAGGTTCAGCACGGCCGAGGTGACGTGCCGGCCCTTGATCGCCGAGTCGTCGAAGCTGAGGAACGACCGGTTGACCGCCGCGCCGAGGTAGTTCCCGACCCGGAGCTGGTCGCTCGTGTCGTAGTTCGTCGTCGGGTTGGCGTTGTTGACGTCGGTGTCGAGGTTGTCGGCGAGGGTCGCGGCTGGGTCGATCGTCACCGGGTACCGGCGGGCCGGGTCGGTCAGCCAGCCCTTGTCCGGCTTCAGCGCCAGAGTCGGCGCCGCGGAGGTGCCCTCCAGGGCTGCGTCGACGCCGTGGGTGTGATCGGGCAGCTTGGCCTTCGGGTCGACGTGGGAATCCCACATCAACGGAGCCGGCGAACGCGCCGTCACCTTCCCGCCGGCAGACAGGCGCAGCTCGCCCGACGCCTCGCGGGCCGCGGTGAGGCCCTTGAGGCGCATCGGCAGACGCAGCGCCGCCTGCGCGGCGGCCGGGGTGCGGGCCACGATCCGCACGTCGTAACCGGTCGCGACGACCTTCACGACCAGGTCCGTGTCGGCTGACACATCGTGGTAGGTCGCCGTGTCGCCCTTGAGCTCGGGGGCCGGCAGAGCGGTCGGCCAGCCGAAGGCGACCTCGCGGGTGCCGTCGACCAGGGTCGCCACGTCCCCGGCCGACTTCCCACCCGCGGACAGCACGATGCCCGCCTTGGCCACCTTGGGCGTGACCTTGCCATCGGCGAGGACCAGGGTCGGATCGACGTCCGCCCAGCCGTCCCCGCGGCGCACCCGCCGGATCCCGGAGTAGGAGTCGACGGTGATCGTCCCGTCCGGGTTGACGAACGTCGACGTCGATTCGGAACGGGCGTCCGTCACCTCGATCCGCCGCTTCTCCGCGTGCGCCGCGAGCTGCGCGGAGACCAGATCAGGACGCTCGGCCGGCCCGGTGGCGGCCGGGGGGTCCTGGCCGCCGGCGCCCGCCGGAGCGGCCTGGGCCGGACTTCGCCCGGCCGGGACGAACTGGACGATTGTCACGGCCAGCGCCGCAACCAGCAGGAGCGTGAGTAGACGGGTGAATGACCAGCCAGAACGCACGGGAGAAGCCCGCATCACACCAACTCCGATCCACCGGAAACGAAGGGTTCCGCACGCGGTAATGGGCGCGGCCGCCGAGGGGAACGGCAGACCGCGCCGAGCACCGAAAATGACAGCGGTGTGGATCGCGGTACAGCGTCGATGCCAGCAATTGCTTTGCTGTAGAGCTGCGCAGCGTGACGGGACACCGATCCAGATCCCCCGCGACGACTACTCTCCGCAGGAAGACCGGCAGTCTGACCGGCACATCGAAGCGGTGCGTGAAGAAACCCGCGCAGATGTACAGCACACCTGTAACTAACAGTACCGATTGTGATCTGGGACACTCAGTGGGGTGTTACCGTGACGCAACATGGCGGCCCCTGGGCGTTGATTTCTTCACCATCAGCCCAACGTCGGACACGTATAGCGACGCCAAATCGATCACGTCCTGTAGGAAGCCCGTCATTGATCGTTATGGGCAGTAGGGAACTTCTTTGTCGAATGGGATGACAGGCCGCTCTCGGTCATGCCACAGTGCTTCCCCGGGACACCATCTGGATCGCACGGCGATGTGCGGTCGTCTCGGCCACCGCTTCTGTGACGACCGTCGTCGATGAATGGCCTGGTCATTCATCGGGCGGCGTTCTTCGCGCGCCCACTTCGGCGCCGCGCGAACGGCAGTCCGTATCCACGCGAGGGTATTGAGGGAGGCATTCGGCATGAGCCGGCATCGGCGAGCCCCCACTCGTCGCGCACGCCACCGTGCGGATCCGGACCCCGGGGGTCGTCATCGCCCCGTGGTCCGGGCACCGCGCTCCACCGGCGTCCTCGCCGCCCTACCGATGATCGGCCTGCTCGCGGTCCTGTGCCTGACGCCCGGCGCCGTGGCCCACACGGCGACCACGACCGCGACGGCGGCCGGGGTGTCAGAGACGGGCACTCCCCCGGGGACGCAGGCACATCCGCCCACGCGCGACTACGACCTCGACCTGCCCCCGCTGCAGCCCGCCGTCCAGCCGACGCCGCCCGAGACGCCGGCAGGCACACCCACCCCGGCGGCGTCGCCGGCCAGCCCCTCCCCCTCGACGGGGTCACCGACGGTGGTGCTGCGCGCGGCGGACCGGCGGATCCCCGACCGGATGCTGACCGCGTACCACCGCGCCCAGGCCCGCCTCGCCGCCGAGCGGCCCGCCTGCCACCTGCGCTGGGAGCTGCTCGCCGGCATCGGCCGGGTCGAGTCCGGCCACGCCCACGGCCGGGCCGTCACCGCCGACGGCACGCTGACCAGCCGGATCCTGGGACCCGTCCTCGACGGCCGCGACGGTCGCGCCCTGATCCGCGACACCGACGACGGGCGGCTCGACACCGACACCCAGCTCGACCGGGCCGTCGGACCCATGCAGTTCATCCCCACCACCTGGGCCGCGCTCGGCCGCGACGGCTCCGGCGACGGCCGCGCCGACCCGAACAACGTCGACGACGCCGCCCTCACCGCCGCCACCTACCTCTGCCTCGGCGGCCGGGACCTCACCGTCACCGCGGACCTGCACGCCGCGATCTACAGCTACAACCCGTCCGCGAGCTACCTGCGCGCGGTCCTCGCCTGGACGGCCGGCTACACCGTCACCGGCGTCGTTCCCGGCCCCATGACGATCACCGCCGCGACCCGGCCGCCGGCCGGACCGCCCGCCCGCGCCACGCCGTCCCCCACCGGCCCTGCGCCGGCTGGCGCCAACGGAGACCGCACTCCGGAAGACGACGTCGCACCGACCGAGACGTCATCCGGTTCCCCGGCACCGCCCGGCACCCCTGCGCCGCCCAGTCCGAACCGGTCGCCGGACCGTCCGCACCAGACCGGGCGCGGCGAGTCCCCCGCCTCGCCGACGACGACGCCCCGCTCCCCGGTCGCCAGCCCGACGCGGCCCGAGCCCGCGGCCATGCCCGCCTCGCCCAGCGGCCCCCTCCTTGTCATCTCCATGACGCCCGCCGACGGCACCGGATCCC
>NZ_FZMO01000089.1 GCF_900197875.1 Frankia canadensis
GGGTGGCTTCGGCGAGGCGGGGTGGCAGGGCGGCGGAGAACCTGAGGCCGGCCATCGCCTCGGCGGTGACGTGGGGCAGGCACAGCCGGGTGTCGAGGTCGGCGGTCGCGGCCTTCCAGGTGGCGGGGGTCAGGTCGGATCGCAGGCGCAGGTAGGCGGCGTTGGCGTGCTGGAGGGGGTCGGCGAGGTCGCCGAGGCTCGCGACCAGCGTGCGGTTGGCGCGCTGTCCGGCCCAGGTCCACCAGTGGACATCGGTCAGGTCGTCGGTGCGGGCGATCATCGTTCCGCCGGGGTGGACGACGTCGAGGTGCTCGTCGCGGACGGCGGCGAGCCGCCGCGTGGCTCGGCGGGTGAGCGCGACCGGCGGGTCCGCGCCGAGCAGGACGTCGCGCATCGCCCTGGCCAGCGCGAACGACGTCGCGGCGTCGCCGGAGGCCAACCAGCGGGCGCGACCGCCGCGATCGGCGGGTTCGACGAAGCAGCGGCGACGTTTCCAGTCGATGTGGGTGACCCGCCAGTTGCGACCGGCGAGCAGCAGCAGACGCGGGCCCTCGACGACCTCGGTGAGCAGCACCGGGTCGGTGCGGCCGACCTCGTCGCGGCCGTGCAGCACGGTGAACTCGGGCGCGGCGGTGAACACGGCGGTGAGCTCGGAGAAGTGCCGGTGGCCGAAGCGTCGTTCCGCCTCGGGGCCGACGAACAGCATGCCGCCGTCCGCATCCAGGTAGCCGGCCCGGACGAGGTGGCGCACGATCGGTTCGGCGGTGTGGTCGAAGGGCGCGAGGCCGTTCCACTCATCCGCCCACGTCCGGTCGCCGACGCGATGCTCCTGCAGGCAGTAGGCGAGCAGCTGCTGGGCGATGATGTGCCGCGGCTCCGGTGGCGCGACCACCGGTTCGACGAAGCCGCGTCCCCACAGCGTCAGCAGCCCCGCGGCGTGCACGAGACCGGTGTCGCCGAGGGCGAGGAACAGGCAGTTGCGGGTCGTGCCCGGCCGGCGGCCGGTGCGGCCGAGGCGCTGCAGGAACGACGCGACGGTCGTCGGCGCGTTGATCTGGATGACGCGGTCGAGATCACCGACGTCGATGCCGAGTTCCAGGGTGCTGGTCGCGACGATCACACAGTCCCGGGCTTCGGTGAACGCCTCCTCGGACCGACGCCGTTCCTCGGCGGACAGCGACGCGTGGGAGAGGTACGTCGTCACGCCGAGGGCCCGCAGCGCCTGGCCGAGCTCCTCGACGGTCTTCTTCGAGTCGGCGAACACGAGCCGTTTCTCGCCCCGGTGCAACGCCGCGATCACCTTCGCCGCGTTCACCACCGACCCGACATGGTCCAGCTCGACGTCCCCCGCGGGCGCCGGCAGGATCGGCGCCGGAGACGAATCGGAGGCGCCGCGCGCGTCGGACGCGTTCCGCGCAACGCCTGGGGTCGACGGCGCGGGCCAGGACGCCAGGTCGGGAGCGACCACTCGGGCCGGGCGGTGGCCCGCGCCCGAGCCCTGCAGCCAGCTCAACAGCTCGGCCGGATTCCCGACGGTCGCCGAAAGGCCGATGACCTGCAGATCCTGCTGTGATGCGACGACCGGACCGGCGGGCGCGTCGGCAGCGTCAGCCTGCCGGTCAACCAGCGATGCGCCGGCGATGGTCCGGCGCAGCCGCTCCAGGACCGCCAGCAGGTGCCAGCCCCGGTCGTCGCCGGCGAAGGCGTGGACCTCGTCGACGATCACGGCACGCACGCCGGCGAAGAAGCGACGATGGTCGGTGCGGACGCTGACGAGCATCGCCTCGAGCGACTCCGGCGTGGTGAGCAGGACGTCGGGTTGGTCGCGGCGGATCCGGTCGCGTCGGGACTGCGCCACGTCGCCATGCCAGACGGCGGCCCGACGGCCGAGCCAGCCGGTGTAGGTCTCGAGCCGGGGGGCCAGGTTGTTCAGCAGCGCCTTGAGGGGGCACAGGTACAGCACCGACGTCCGCTGCCAGTTCTCGACGGCCATCCGCGACAGTATCGGGAACGCCGCCGCCTCCGTCTTGCCGCCGGCGGTCGGCGCGAGCAGTAGCGCGTCCGCCCCGGCCAGCAGCGGCGCGACCGCCGCCTCCTGCAACGGCCGCAGCCCCGGCCACCCGAGGCTGTTCACGATGTGGTGCACCACCACCGGGTGCAGCAGATCCACCGGCTCGGCCGCCGGCGTGGACGCGGAAGCCGGCGTCGACGCGGAAGCCGGCGTCGACGCGGGTACGGACCGGTCGATCGTCACGCCCGGTCCAGCTCGGCGCCCGCGCCGTGGTCGGCGTCGGCACCCGTCTCGAGATCGAGATCGATGTCGTCGGCACGGGTCGCCCCGCGGGCGGCGTTGCGTTCCAGATCGGTCAGCTCGGCCGACGCGATGGTGAGCGGGTAGTCGCGGCGGGGGTCGAAGTCGTCGAACTGGTCGACGCGGTCGAGCACGTCCCCGACGAGCTTCTTCAGGAAGAGCCGGGGCGCGACGCCCACCTTCCCACCGAGCCGCCCGGCGACCGCGGCGGCCAGCTCCGCGAGATAGGCGTCGTCGACCAGCGTCTCGATCCGTCCCGCCGCCTCCCCCGACGAGCCGTCGGCGTACAGGTGCCGGACCCGCCCGCCGAGTTCGACCAGCGACGCCTCGGTGAAGCCGGCCAGGCGCAGCTGCGCGGCCCGCGGATTGTCGAAGCGGGGGTCGGCGGTGAAGTCGGTCGCCAGGCGCTGCGCGAGGGGGGCGAGCCGCGCCACCCCCTGCGGGCCGTCGTAGAAGGCGGGCGTCCCGGTGATGACGAGGAACAAGCCGGGAAAGCGGCCGCTGTGGACCTCGTCGATCAGCTGGCGCAGCGCGTTGAGGGCCTTGTCGCGGGCGTCGGACCGGACCCGTTGGAGGGTTTCGACCTCGTCGAGGACGAGGAGCAGCCCCCGGAACCCGCTGTCGCGCAGCACGACCAGCAGGCCCTGCAGGAACCCGAGGGCCCCGAAGTGGTCGAGGTCGCCGCGCACCCCGGCGGCCCGTCGGGCGGCCGCCGCGACGTGCGGCTGACCACCGAGCCAGCTGAGCACCGCCGCCGCGGTCGCCTCGTCTGCGGCGCCCAGCGCCGCCCGGTAGCCGCGCAGCGCCGCCGCGAAGGCCGGCGCGGTCCGGCCGACCTCCGCCAGGCGCCGGTCGAGCAGGTCGCCGACGGCCCGGTCGAGCGCCTCGGCGCTGACGCCCGCCGCCTCGTCCGCGGCCAGGACGTCCTCCTCCAGCGCGTAGAACCAGCCGTCGACGACCTGGCGCAGGGCGCTCGGCGGGAACGTCGAGGTCGTCAGCCGCTCGATGAGACGGCGATAGACCGTCTCCAGCCGGTGCAGCGGCGTCTCGTTCTCCGAGATCTGCACCTCGGCGGTGGCGAGCCCGGCCCTGCGCGCCCGATCGGCGAGCCAGCGGGAGAAGAACGTCTTGCCGGAGCCGTACTCGCCGCGGACCGCCTTGAACACCGACCCGCCGGCGGTGACGGCGGCGAGGTCCTCACCGGCGACCCGCTCGAACCGCTCCAGCCCGACCGCGAGCAGGTCCAGCCCGGCCGACGGCACCGCCCCGCGCCGCAGCGCGTCCAGCACGTCACGCCGCCGCGCCGCGCTGACCTGCCCGGTCTCGCCGCTCACGCCCGCCCCCGAATCCGTCGCCAGCGCCCGAATCCCGCCATTCTCCCGGATTCGCTTTCCGCCGTGCTCAAGGCCCGGACATCACGGAGCCAGGTGCTTCCGATCTGACAGCCGGACGCCCCGGCCGCGCGTCACGCCCGGAGAAGGGTGACGGCGTGTCCGGCCGGGGTGGTGGCGGTGTGGAGGGCGGTGCGGTCGGTGATGTCGGGGGCGTTCGGACGGCGGTCGAAGATGACGAGGGTGCCGGTGGTCAGGCCGAGGCGGTCGAGGTAGCGGTCGAGCTGGGCGAGCCCGGCAGGTAGGGGATCGCCCGCCTGTGGGCCCCGCCCACGATGACATCGCGTACGGCCGAGTGTCGCGCCGCGAGGGCACCTCACCCGGGCAGGCCGAACTGGGCCCGGAGGAGGTCGATGTTGAGGCGCAGGGTGTGTCCGTCGTCGATCGGCTCCAGCACCGGGTAGTTGTCGATGTTGAACAGGCGCTGCAGGGTCACCGCGAAACCGCCGGCCCGCGCTGGGCGTTCACCGGCGCGTTCGGCGACGACGCTGGTGGCAAGGGTGCCGTTCGCGTCGAGCAGCGCCCGCACCGCCGCCTCCACCTTCGCCACCGGCACCTTGCGGGCCAGCCCGTCGAGCTGCGACTGGAACAGCTCGGCGGCGAGAAGGGCCGCGACCAGAGCATCGAGCGAGTCCTGCCGGGGGGCGGCAGGCGAGGCGGACACCGGGGCTGACGGCGACCGCGTCAGGGCGCGCTCCGCGACGGAGGGCTCCCCGCTCGACGGCTCCCCGCTCGACGGCTCCCCGTTCGGCGGCTTCCCGCCTGCCGGCCTCGCGCCTGATGGCTCGTCGCCGGCCACGCTGGGGGCGGATTGAGGGAGCTCGAACAGCGCCGGGCCGGTCTGTTCCTCGGCGGACCTGCGGCGCCTGCGCGTCGGGACCAGCATCGTCCCCTCGTCCGATGCCGGCCGTCGCCCCGAGGCGGACGCCGACCCCGAGGCGGAGCGGGGGCCGATCAGCAGCGTGTCACCGCCGAGTCTGCGCAGCGGGTCCGCGGTTTCCAGCGACCACCAGTCGGGACGCTGGTCGGGCAGCGGACGCCAGCCGGGCGGCAGACCTCGGCTCCCCGACGCCGGGGTCGGGTGGAACGGCAGGAACGCCAGGACGGGCACGGTCACCTCAGCCGGCGACGCGCCGCCGTGATAGCCGCCGTGGCGGCCCAGGTAGTGCCGCGCCGGATCCCAGAGGGCGATGATCCGCCCGCCAGGCGCGAGCACCCGCGGCCCGGCCAGTTCCACCTCACCATCCCGCGGCTCGCCGTCGCCCCGGGGCTGCTCGTCGACCTTGTCGGCAACGCGGTGTCGGGCCGAGACGGCGTCGACGGCGGACAGCGCCTCGGCGCCGTGATCGAGAACGTGGCCATGGTCGCTGGTGAGGATGACGGCCCGGCCGGCGGTACGGGCGTAGCCCAGCACCGCCTGCAGCCGACCGACGTCGGTGAGGCCCCAGCCGCCGTCGTCTCGCTGACGGCCGCGGTCCAGCATGTCGTCGATCGTGTTGATCACGACCGCGACCAGGGGAGTGTTCGAGGTTAGCGCCTCGGTGAGTTCTCCGTCGAGCGCGGCCCCGGGTGCTCCGGCCAGGTCGGCGTGGTGGAACAGCCGGGCGGCCCGCCGGCCCCAGCGGGGATGGCCTTCGAACTCGAGGGTTTCCTTGGCCTTGTCGCCGGTGATGAGACGCCCGGCGAGCAGTGAGGTCCGCGAGGCGGCGGTGACGGTCGGAAGCACGGCGACGGCCGCCCGCCGCCGGGCGGGGGCGGGTGCTTCGCCGGGGTGAGGCTCCTCGAGGTGGGGGCCGAGCGGGTCGCACTCCTCCCACCGCTCGCGGCGCAGCTCGGCCGCGAGCTGGGCGGCGAGCGCGGCGTTCATCCCGTCGAGCACGACCAGCAGCGCCCGGCCCCCGTGGCTGGTCACCACCGGCGCCACCACCCGGTCGAGGATGTCCTCGACGGTCAGTGGCCGCTTGGGCCTCGCCGCGGTGAGCCCGGCCGTCGTCGTCCACACGGCGAGCAGCCGTGCGAAGGCCTCGTCGAGGGTGCGGCGACGCCGGGCCGCCACCCGGTAGAGGTCGCCGTACACCGTGCCGATCGCGGGGGCGGGAGCCCCGGCCGCCAGGTGGCCGAGGGCGATGTCGGCCCAGGCGCCGTCGTCGAGATGGGCGTCCAGGGCGTCGGGCAGCGTCGTCGGCACACCCGCACGCTCCCGGTCGGTTCGCTGCCGGGTCGAGGGGGGTGTGGCGGCGAGCGAGCCCGTGGGCTGGCGGACGAGCCAGCCGACGAGCCGGGCGGCCATCACGGCCCGTTCCACCTCGGGACGCTCGACGGCGGACAGCAGGTGCGCGCGCAGCGAACCGACCGCGGTGACGACGTCGTGGGCCGCCCGGGCGAGCAGGGCGCGGTCGACGCCGGCCTCGGCGGCGGTGAGAACGTCACGGATGGTGGTGGCGACACCGGCCAGCCGGTGGTCGAACCCGGCCCGCAGGATGTCGCTCGCGGCACCGGCCGCGCGGGCGTCGATGGTGTCGAGCAGCCGCTCCGCCACGTCGAGCAGCGCCGGGATCTCGTCCTGCGGGTGCAGCGTGGACGACGCGGAGTCCGGCGGCACGAGGCCGAGCCGGCCGGCACCCGGCCGGGCCGACGCCAGCGCCGTCGTCACCACCTCGCGGACCGCGTCGGCGAACGCGCGCATGATCGCGTCGTCCAGGCGCACGTCGCCGAAGAACCTCTCGACCCGTGCCCTGGCCCGCTCGAGGGCGGCGATGTCCCCGGCCGCACCGCCGACCGCCGCGCCGCGCGCTGCGGGGCCCGTCCCGGCCGGCGCCGGGGGGCCGGCCGCGTCGCGCTCGCGGGCGGGCCACAGGCAGTCACAGACCAGCCCGAGGGCGAGGGCCCGGTCGCCGTTGCCCGCGGCGAGCAGAGTGACCAGGGCGCGCCCCGCGCGGCCGGTCCGCTCGGCCAGGTAGCCGGTGAGGCCGGCGCGTTCCTCGTCGCCGAGGCGGCGCAGCGCGTCGACCGCGCCGGGGGACGCACTCCAGCGCAGCAACGTGGCGATGTCCAGGTCGGCGGCGCCCAGGCCCAGTCCGGTCAGGCCGAGGCGGACGGCCGCCAGTTCCGCGAGCGCGTCCTCCCGGGTGAGCTGGCCGCCGGGTCGACGCGGCCAGCCGGCCGGCGGGCGGGCCTCCAGCAGGGCCTGCGCCACCCAGCGATGCTCGGGGGCTCGCAGCCGCGGGTCGGCCTGGTTGGCACCGAAATCCTCGAGGACGGCGATCCAGGGCTCGAGGATGTCGACCCGCTGCCGGTGGACCTGGGCCAGGACGGAGTCGCCGAGATCGTCCTCGTCGGCGTCGGTCAGCAGCACCAGCCAGCCGTCCTCGACCGGATCCCGCGCCCAGCAGGTGACCTGTTCGAGGACGGCGAGCGCCGACACGCAGGGCACCACCCGGACGTGCCGGCCGGCGACGTCGAGTTCCCGCGGCGCCGGCCACTCGGGTTGGGCCCGGACGAGCAGGACCCGGGGCTGGTCGCCGTCGCCGTTCTGCGCGCCGCGCCGTAGCCGGCTGACACGGTTCAACAGGATCGCGGGGGTCACCCGCGGAGCTCCAACGCCCGTCGGACCGGGCCCGCCCGCCAGGCCGCCGTCGGGCGGGGACGACAGCAGGTTCACGGTGCCGGCCTCCAGACGATCTCGACCTCGCCCGGCTGGTCGCCCGCGTGCTCGCGCACCTCGGCGAGCGCCCGGTCGAGGTCCGCGATCCGGACCCGCCACTGCCGCACGGCACCTCGACCAGCCCCCGCGCCCGCTTCCCCGCCGACACCGACGCCGACACCGCCGACACCGCCGACACCGACGCCGACGGTCGGGGGATCGATGACGTGCGTGGTGCCGCCGACGGGAGGGGTGCCAAGAACGTGTGGGGCGCCAACGACGGTGGTGGTGCCGGACGGCGGGAGCCCGACCGGCCGCCGGGGACCCGTGGTGGTGCCGGCGTCACCGCCGGCGCCGAGCGGCGTGGGGGGTGGGGTCGGCGTTCGTGTGGCGCGACGCAGCAGTGCGGTGGCCTCGGCGCGGGCGGTGGCGAGCACCGCGGCGAGCGGGGTGGTCAGCTCGTCGGCGGAGCCGGCGGCCCGGATCTGCCCGAGGATCTCCTGGGCTCTGGCCTGGTGGGGCTCGGGCAGGCCGTCGATGAGGACGAAGGTCTCGTCCCAGGGTGCCGCCCTGATGGCAGCGGCCACGTCGTGGGCGCGGCCGATGCTCACGTTCAGCCGCTTGGCCGGTCCGGCGAGGTCGGCGCGGGCGAGGCGGCGGACCAGCTCCGCCCCGGACCTGGCGTCGGTCAGTGCCTGGACCAGGTCGCGGGCGGCCCACGCGGTGCGCAAGCGCCCTGCTGTGACGCCGTCCGCGGCCGACTCGGTGGACGCGGCAAGGCCGGTGCTCCGGTCGAGCCCGAGTCCGTCGGCCCGCCGTTCCAGGGCGCTGACCAGCTCCTCGCACGCCGGCCGGGTCGACCGCGCCTTCCCGACGAGCTCCTCCGCGAAGGTGCGTAGCAGCCTGCCGCGCAGCAGGGCGGGCGGGCGCACCCCGAAGATGAGCTGGGACCGCTCGCCCGCGGCGGCCCAGTCGGCGGCGGCGGGTAGCGGCTGCTCGCGCAGTGTCATGTCCCGGGTGATCGCCTGCAGCTCCGGGGGCGGCGAGAGCAGGCCGCCGTGGCGGTACCACGCCCGGTCGGTCTGCTCGGCGAACGCGGCGACGACGAGGTGCGCCACCGCCGGGTCGAGCCCGCGTGGCCTGGGCTCGTCGATCCAGCCCAGCAGGTCGCTGACCCGCAGCTCCTCCTCGGCGCCGCCGTCGGCCGCCGTCTGGGCGGCGCGGCGGGTGAAGTGGTCGACCCAGTCTCGTCCCAGCTCGAAGCGGACCTCGTGCATGACGCCGAGCCCCAGCGCCGGTGCGATCCGCCGGACCGCGACCCGGTCGGTCTTGGCGACCTCGACGGATCCGCCGTCGGCCTCCGCCGCCTTCGTCACGTACCCGAGGACGGTCCGCAGGTCGGCCGGTCGGACGGAGACGCCGGTCCGGTCCGGGTCGAGGTCGGGATGGCCGGGGAACTGGTCGGCGAGCAGGTCGCCGACGAGGCGCTGGCCCGCCTCGCGGAAGGACGCGCCGCCGGGCAGCGCCGGGTTCAGCCCCGGCCACAGGGTCCGCAGGTGGTCGGTGTAGTCGGCGGTGACGTCCTGTTCGTCCTTGGAGATCAGCCCGTAGGCCGAGCGCAGCACGGTTCGGGTCTTGGTCAGCAGCGCGTCGTGACGGCTTTTCAGGACACCGCGGGCGCGCTGGCGGTCGTCGGCGCTCAGGTGCTGGGCGTGGCTGTCGAACCGGTGCGCACCCCCGGCGAGCAGATGGTCCAGGCGGACCAGCATGCCGAGGTCGGCGAGGCGCGCGCCGGTCAGGTCCGCGGGGATCCAGCAGACCGTCCGATGCTGCACGCCCGCGCCGCGCAGCCGTTCGACGCGCGCCCGGGCGTAGGCCGGACCCTCGTCGTGGTCGTCGAACGGGTAGTCGACGACGAGTCGCCAGGACTGCGGGTCCAGCGGGGCAAGCTGATCGTCGCGCAGGTCGCGGCCGCGAGCCGAGCCGAAGATGACCTCCGCGGAGCGCTTGCTGCCCTTCCAGACCAGGTCGAGCCGGTCGCCGTAGACGTCGTCGGTGACGGTCACGCCGAGCTCGTCGACGAGCAGCCGGCGGACCAGCGCACGCCGGTTGCCGACGCTGTCGTAGGCGACGGCGGAGTTGAGGATGCTGTCGACCTCCACGTCGACGAGCTCCAGGCCGACGCCCGGATCACCGCCCTTGACCGGCAGGTACTTGATCTCGCCGAACTGACCGGCCCAACGTTCGACCTTCTTGCCGACGAGCCCCGCCTCGCCGCCGGGGATGGGGCTGCTGATGCTGCCGTGGTTGAGCGCGGACAGGCGCCGCGGAGTCAGGTTGCGCAGCGCCGGAACGCTCGGCGCGAGCGCGGACAACAGCAGTGTCTTGACCAGCCGGTCGTCGGCCGTGAACCGCCGGACCTTCGTCGCGAGCGCCGCGTCGATGGCGTCGGACGTCGTCCGGGCACGGCGAACCGCGGCGAGGATGTCCTCGTCGAGTCCTTCGGCGTCGAGCAGGTAGGGGCGCAGCTTGCGGGAGTACAGCTTCTGCGCCGCGTCGAACTCGGCTTTGAGGACGTCGGTGAACGGCGTGTCGGCGCCGCGGGTGATGACGTCCCACAGGTCACCGAGCGGGACGACCTGACCGAGGCGCAGGTCGTCGCGGTGGTCGACGAGGAGCTGGCGCATGAGCTTGAGCGCCGTCCGGTTGCGCTGCAGGGCGGACGAGACGTGCACCAGGGTGTCCATGAACGCCGGGCTGAACGGGTAGGACAGCCGGAACGCGTCCCGGTCGGCGCCGAGCTGCTCGCTGCCGCCGAGCATCGTGTCCCACACCTCGGCACGGACCTTCGCCGTCGTCTCGAACGCCCGGGCGATCGCGGCCTCGGCGTTCGCGTCGCGCGGCCGCAGCAGCCGCCGGTTGGCGATGAGCGGCAGGTTGCGATCCTCCAGCACGATCTTGTCGTACCGGCCGTCGGCGAGGGTGAGAACGTCGAGGAACGACAGCCGCACGTCGCCCGCGACCTGCTCGCCGACGAGTTCGCGCAGGTCCCGTTGCCGGGCGATGAAGCTGACGACCGGGACCGGCCGGGCGCCGAGCCCGCCCTCGACGAAGTTCGTGACCTTCTGCACCTCGCGGGACACGAAGGCCATGTCACCCATGTTGTTCGCGAGCCAGAGGATCAGTTCGTCGAGGAAGAGGATGACGGCGTCGTAGCCGAGTTCCCTGGCGTGCCGGGCGATCTCGGTGAGGCCGGCGTCCAGCGAGATGAAACCCTCGGCGTCCTCGCGCAGGTCGCGGTAGGTGTTCGCGAACCAGGTGGTCAGCAGGTCGGAGACGAGCCGGCGGCGGGAGTCCGCGTCCGGGGCGCTCGGGTCGAGCGCCCCGTCGAGCACGGCCGGCGTCCACGAGGCGTCGCCCCACTCGTCCTCGCCGCCGTCAGCGCCGTCATCGTCGCCGTGCTGTCCGAGCGGCGCGCCGCTGCCCGCGCCGGCGCCGGCGCCGTTCAGCTCGGCGAGGAAGGTGGCGTCGCCGACACGGGCCCGGATGTTGCGCGCCTCGTCGAGCAGCGCCTCGGCCCGGTGCACGGCCGGGACGGGCGCGCCCGGGTGCAGGGCGCGCAGGTGGTCGGCGTAGCCGCCGAGGACCCGCTGCTCGATCGACTTCGCCCCCAGCAGGTGGAACGGAACGAGCAGGAACTTCTTGCCGGCCAGCTCCGCGTCGTGCTTGCCGAGCACGGCCGCCAGATCGTCGATGCCGCGGGCCGCGGGTTCACCGCGCAGCAGCGCGTGCAGCACCGCCATGAAGTGCGACTTGCCGGAGCCGAACGATCCGTGCAGGTAGATGCCCTTCGACTGGCTGGCGGTCACCGCCTGGGCGATCAGGCCGAGCGCCTCGTCGAAGTTGCCGACGAGCCGGGGAGTCAGGACGTAGTCGCGCATCGTCGCCGCGGCGTCGGCGACGCCCTCGGTGAGCTTGAGGACGAAGTCGCCGTCGGACGTCCGGGTCGGAATGTCGATGACCTCGCGCAGCAGCGGCTGGGAGGACGACGGACTGGTCATGCGGCGGCACCTCGGGTCAGGTCGTGCGGGCGCGTGTGCGGAGACGGGTGCGGAAACGGATCATCCGACGGCAATCCGTGGTCGGATCGTACGTATTCGACTATGCCCGGTGGAGAGTAGTGGGGCGAGGGCTGAGCGGCTCAGAGTGGCGGCCACTCAGCGGGGTGGCGGCTCGGAGTGGTGGCCGGTCAGGGTGCTGACGGCCGTCCGTCCGACGACGTCACCGCGCGGCCGCTGGCAGCCACCACGGTGCGGATCCGCTCGATCACCGGAGCGATGCGGGCGCGGAGGTCGCCGACTCTTTGTGCCAGCTCGGAGCTTCTGTCCCGGCGTACCGACGCGGGCAGGCCCTGCCACAGCGGGTCGAGCCTGCGGGACAGCTGCGGTGGCAGCCGGCGGTTCGCCTCCGAGAGATCCTGGGTGCCCGCGTAGGCGATCGCGTTCTCCACCTGGTCGCACAGATCGCTCATCGCGGTGAGCGTCTCCCGCAGGCGCTGCTCGCTGCTCTGCGTCAGGACGTCCACGTTGGGGTCGCCCGCGGCGACGAGCCGGTAGACGCGCAGGGCTTCGCCCACCATGACGGCCTGCTGTGCCTTCAGGAAAAGCCCGAGCCACAGCAGCGGACGATGCTCGGCCTCGGCCCGCTCGACCTCCTTGAGCCGGGCGGACGAGGAGCGGTCCTCGTCCTTGTCCGGCCCGACGCGCTGTATCGCCCCGATGCCGCGCAGCAGCTTCCGCTCCACCTGGCGGACCCGTTGCTGGGCGTCGGTGAGGTAGTGCGTGATGCCCGGCCAGTCCACGTCCGAGACGGTGCCGGTGTCGTGCAGGGCCTGATAGGCGCCGGTGAGCCCAGAGAGATCGTTCTCGATGGCGGAGACGAGCTCGTCGACGAGATGGTCCTGAATGCCGCCGACAGCCTGCTGGACCTCGGTCAACTGCCGGGTGAGGTGCTCCAACTGCAGCTGCAGGGCAAGCGCACCCAACGCCGACCCGGCCGCGGCCGCAGCGGGCAGCGTCCGCATTCTCGTAAACGACAGATGCTTCGTGATCTGCCCCGATCCATTGCGCGTCACCGCGTAGATCGAACCGGCCCGGTCGAGGGTTTCTCCGTAGGCTCGAAGCATCTTCGCCGAATCCGCGGTGAGCCGCACGAGCTGCCCCGACGCCTTCCCGGCGCCGACCAGCCCCTGCAGAGCGGCGTTGCCAGCCAGCACAGCCCGCGCCATCTGCGGCGAGAACGCGGACAGCGGCTCGCCCACCGATTCGGCAGTAGCCTCATCGCCCAGCACCAGTGCGATGTCCGGACCGATCATCCAGGCGATGGCCTGGGGCGGCACGTCCCCTTCCTGCCCGCTGTCTCCTGGCTCGTTGTCCTCGATTGCCATCGCATTCCCCCTTGCGTGATCGCCGTGTCCGCTACCGCCGTGCGCCCTACCGCCGTGGTCGCGCCGCTCTGCCTCGGGTGGCCGCCGGTGGCCGCCAGCCGGTGAGGGTGTCGGCGGTGAGGGCGTGCCGGCCCATCGTCTCGGCGAGGAAGGCGTCGTAGACCTCGGCCGGTGAACCGTCGTACAGGGGATCGACGTCGTTGTGCCACTGTCGGACCCACGGCATCACCTCGCGCAGTCCGGCGAGAATCGGGGTGAGCCGTTCGGCGTCCCAGCCGTCGTTGTCCTGCCGCTCGACGATCAGCGTGGCCAGCGCCTGGGCCTGCTCGCGGTGATCCCAGCCGGCCCAGCCGATGAGCAGCGTCGGATCGTTGTCGGGCCCGGCCGGCGGGTAGGAGATGAACCGTTCCTTCGGGACGTCGAGCTTCCCGCGGGCCCGCCAGTAGGACGGCTTCCGGAAATCGGCCTGTGCATACTTCGGCGGGACGGGGATCGCGTCGCGGATCCGCTTCGCCGCCTCCGGGTCGGTCTCGGCGTCCTCGGCCCGCTGCTGGTCCCAGACGTCTTCCCAGTCGGCCCGCTTCGCCAGGCCGGAGTCCTTGTACCGCAGCGCGGCGAGGAACGGGACGTGCTCATTCTCGACGAGCCCGGCGACGACCTTCGCGAGGTCCTCCCCCGGCCGGTAGATCTCGGCGACGGAGACGAAGTCCGCGTCACCCGCCAGTTCGTCGGCGAGCCGCCCGGTGGTCCACAGCCGCGGCTGCATCATCCCGTCGACGTCGGCGAACCAGAACTCCCGCGCTTCCAGCCGATCGAGCAGCCAGTCGCGCAACGCCGTGTCCTGCAGCTTGTCCCACCCCTCGGTGGCCCACCGCCGCTTGTACTCGGGCCGCTCGATCAGCCCGATGTTCCGATCCGCCTCCATGACCGCGATCCGCTTCTCCACCAACGCCCGGTACTCCGGAGACCAGTGCTCCGGGAGTTCCGTGATCGGCGTCGACCCATGCCGCTTGAACCACTCGGACGTCTCCTCCCCCGCCGCGATCTTCCGTGCCAGCACGATCTCGAACGCCCGTTCCCCCAGCCGAACCTCCGGCACCTCCCCCATCGGCAGCGTCAGCTCCTCGGCCATCAACCCGTACTGCCGATACACCTGCCAATCCAACTCCTCCTGCAACGCCACCATCCGCCGCCGCGTCGCCTCCCACTCCTCCCGCGCCACCTCCAAC
>NZ_FZMO01000565.1 GCF_900197875.1 Frankia canadensis
CTTCCCGGGGGCGGAGCGGCCGGTGGGGTGGCCGGCGGAGCGGCCTTGCGCTGGTCGTGGAACGGCTGCGCCGGGGCGGGCGCGGGCGGCGGGGGCTCCTCGGCGGCGACCTCGCCGCCGTAGGAGCGGATCAGCTCGGCGAGGCCGCCCTGGAACCCCTGGCCGACCGCGGCGACCCGCCACACGCCCTTGCGGTAGACGTCAGCGATCATGACCGCGCGCTCGCTGGTGAAGTCGGCGCCGGTGAAGGCGTACCGCAGCACCTCCGCACCACCGACCACGATCCGCAGGTAGCCCCCGCTGATCGCCGACGCGCTGCCGGCGCCGTCGAGCGCGGCGCAGAACGACAACCGGCCGATCGTGGTCGGCACCCGGTCGAGCGCGACCTGGAAGCCCTGGGTGTCCCCGCCCTGCGGGCCGACGATCCGGATCGACTGCTCCGGGGAGGCCGGCTGGTTGAAGAAGACGAAGTAGCGGTCGTCGGAGAGACGGTCGTCGCCGTCGAGGCCGAAGCAGGAGATGTCCCACTCGCCGGGCGCGCTGATCTGGATGCCGACGTAGAGGTCGGTCCCCTGCGTGAGCGCGGACAGCTGCGCCTTCTGCCCACGACTGAACTGGGTGGCCAAGGCACTCCCCTCAACTCGCCCCGCGAACCGGGCTGCGGGCAAACTAGCAGCTACCCACCGGTCCGGCCGCACGCGCCGCTCCCTGGACGCTGTCGGACCTGGGACATGTACGGCACCGTCACCCGCACACGCCCACCAGCGTGACATCTCCTCTCGCGGCCGGCGGGCAATGTGTCGTTGACTGGACCAATGCGCTACGTCGACCACAGTGTCACCACAAGCACCAAGCGGATCTCCAAGATCGGGCTGGGTACCTGGCAGTTCGGCTCCCGGGAGTGGGGATACGGCAACGACTACGCCGGCACGGGCGCCGCGCTCGTCGTCCGCCGCGCCCTGGAGCTGGGGATCACCCTGTTCGACACCGCCGAGGTCTACGGCCTGGGTCGCAGCGAGCGGATCCTCGGCGCGGCGCTCGCCGCCGACCCGGACGCGGCCCGGGACGCGTACGTCGCGACGAAGATCATGCCGGTGCTGCCCGTCGGCCCGGTCGTCGAGCAGCGCGCGGTCGCCAGCGCCCACCGCCTCGGCCTGCGCCATCTGGATCTCTACCAGGTCCACCAGCCGAACCCGGCGATCCGTGACGGCGCGACGATGCCCGGCATGCGGGCGCTACGGGCGGTCGGGCTCGTCGGCGACGTCGGGGTGAGCAACTACCCGCTGGCCCGCTGGCAGGCGGCGGACGCGGCGCTGGGCGCGCCGGTGCTGTCCAACCAGGTGGAGTACAGCCTGGCCCGGCCGCGCCGCGGCGCCGCGCTGCTCGACTTCGCCGCGCGGGAGTCCCGGATCGTCATCGCCTACAGCCCGCTGGGGCAGGGCCTGCTGTCCGGGCGCTACGACGCCACCCATCGGCCCAGCGGCCGTGTGCGCTCCGTCAACCCGCTGTTCCTGCCGGACAACCTCGTCCGCGCCACGCCGCTGCTCGACGTGCTGCGCGACGTCGCGGCCGGGCACGGCGCCACGCCCGCACAGATCGCCCTGGCCTGGGCCATCCACCATCCGCAGGTGGTGGCGATTCCGGGGGCCTCGGGCGTCGCCCAGGTCGAGAGCAACGCGGCGGCCGCCGAGATCGCGCTGACCAACGACGAGTACGCCGCGCTGACCACCGCGTCGGACCGGTTCACCCCCGTGGCGGGCAGGGCCGCCTTCACCGCCGTGGCCGGCGAGACCCTGCGCGGCGCCGGGATCCCCTGGAAGACGGGCCGGAAGGCCTGACGCCACACCGATCCCATGCCGAGCCCACGCCGAGCCTCGCGGGACGTCCCGCGTGGCTCGGCGTGGGATCAGGGGGCGCGCACCGTGCCGTCGGGGGCGTAGACCTCGTCGGAGGAGATGATGTGGAACGGCGCGCACACCCCCGTCGAGTGGTGCGACGCCGCTTCCAGGGCCTGCCGCACCCGGTGTTGCGGATCGAGGCCGCGGGTGCTGTACAGCGAGCCGCAGGCGTACTCGTCGCCACTGCCGACCGCGTAGTACTCGTCGACGCTGCGCCCGATCTGGTAGTCCGAGTCGATCCGGTACAGATGGCCGCGGATGCCGACCAGGAACAGCCCGCCGCTCTCGTTGCCGGACTCGTTGCGGGCGAAGCCCCCGTCGCGCAGGCAGTCGCGGACCACGGCGATGAACTCGGTCGCCATGAAGCGATCGAGGTCCCAGTCCTGCGGAACGGGTGGTACGAGGCTGTAGCGGAGCAGCTGGCCCATCCGGAACGAGTCGGTGAACCCCATGATGAACTCACCGTTGCGGAAAACCTTGGTATCCGCACGCACAGTGATGGACCAACCGGCTACACCGGCGCTGTCCCCACCGATCACGACCCGGCCGTCCTGCTGTACCCCGACGATGCAGGTCACGATGCGGAATGGTACCGGTTCGCCCCGCAGGCGAATGCCCCACCCCGTCGCTGTCCGCCGCCTTCGTCACGGACCGTCCCGTCCGTCCGGACCGAGGGCGTGTCGCCGGCGCGCCGGCCGTCGGGCCGGGTGGCCGGACGGCCGCCGCGGCGGTGTGCGAGCGTGGTCGGGACGACCGCGGCGGGACGGGACATCCCGCTGCCGGCGGGACATCCCGCCCACGCGGTCGCCACCCTGGGGCGCACGCCCCGGGACCTGCACAGACGGCTGACCAGACAACCGGGGAAGGAACAAACGCCCGATGGGGATGAAGCGCTTCATGTCGCGCCTCGGCGTAGGCGGCGCCGAGGTCGAGACCGTGCTCGACCGGCCGGAGACACAGCCGGGCGCCGTCGTCACCGGCACGACGACGATCACCGGCGGCAAGGTCGACCAGCAGATCGAGAAGGTGCTCGTCGCGCTGGAGGCGACCGTGGAGGTCGAGCGGGGTGACGAGACCTGGTACGAACAGGTCACCTTCGGCAGCCAGCAGATCGGCGGTGGATTCACCATCCGCGCCGGGCAGCAGATCAGTGATCGTTTCGGGCTGGCGGTGCCCTGGCAGACGCCGATCACCGACGTCGGCGGCTGGCACCTGCGCGGGATGAAGATCGGGGTGCGCACGAAGCTCGCGATCCCCGGGGCGGTCGACCCGGGCGACCTCGACCCGGTGGCCGTGCACCCGCTGCCGATCCAGGAGGCGGTCCTGGCCGCGCTCGGCGACCTCGGCTTCCACTTCCACTCCGCCGACGTCGAGAAGGGCCACCTCGGCGGCTCCGAGCTGCCGTTCTACCAGGAGATCGAGCTGAAGCCGTCCGGCGAGTACGCCCGGCGGATCCGCGAGCTCGAGGTGACGTTCCTCGTCGACGGCGCCGGCACCGACGTCGTGCTGGAGGCCGACCGCCGCGGCGGCCTGCTGTCCGCCGGCGGCGACGAACTCAGCCGCTTCCGACTCGCCCACCACGACCTCGACCGCCGATCGCTCGCCGGCCTGCTGAACCAGCAGCTCGAACACCTCGGCCGCCGCCGCGGCTGGTTCCGCTGAGGGACGCGCTGGCCGGCACGGCCACTCAGGAGTCGTCCCGGTAGGTGATGACAACATCACCGGAGGAGGTCGTCGCCCGTATCCGCCGGCTCGCGGCCGGGTCCTGGCGGATCTCCACCTCCCGACGTCCCGAGTCTGTGGACGCGTCGGTGGCGTACAGCTCGTTTCCCCGCGGCAGCGTCACCCGCACATCCCCGGAGGAGGTGTGCGCGTCCAGGTCGTCCGGTGGCACGAGCTGATGGATCCGGACGTCGCCGGAGGAGGTGGAGGCGCGCAGCCGGCGCGACCGTGCGTCGCCGACGCTGATGTCGCCCGAGCCCGTGGACGCGTCGAGCCGTCCGCCGGGACGGTGCACCAGGACGTCACCGGAGGACGTGGCCAGCACGGCGTCGCCGGTGAGGTCGTCGGCGATCAGGTCGCCGGAGGAGACGCGGACGTCGGCGCTGGCGCCGGGGGGCAGGGTGAGGTCGTAGTCGACCGAGCAGTCCCAGACCTGGTGGCAGTCGGCGGCGATGCGGACCGTGTCGCCGTCGACGCGGGTGTCGAGGCGGGGCTGGTCCACCAGACCGGACAGCCGGGCGACCATCGACACCCCCGCGCCGGCCGCGGAGCCCGGTGGTTCCATGTCCGGGTCCCGCGTGTGCAGATGGACATCGCCGCTCGGGGCCCGCACGACGACGTGGGTCACCGAGGCCGCGAACTCGCGGTGTTGGACCACATGTTCGCGCCCGGTGGTGCCGTCGATCACGCCGAGCCCGGCGAACACGGTGAGCCCGAGGGCGCACACGCCACCCGCGGCCAGGGCGAGCACCCTCCCACGGCGCGGCGGCGGGCCGACCGGTGGGAGTCCCGGCGGCAGGTCGACGGCGACGGCACCGCGGGCGCCGGCGTCCGACGGCGTGGGACCCGGCGCCAGAGAACCAGGCGGCAGGGAATCAGACATCGTGGGGTCCCCTCGTGGTGTCCGGCGCGGCCGCCGGGCGGTCAGCGGTGGCGTCGGTCGAGTCGAGGAAGCGCAGGACGGCGAGTACGCGGCGGTGGTCGTCCTCGGCGACCGGAAGATCAAGCTTGGTGAAGATGCTGGTGACGTGCTTCTCGACGGCCCGCTCGGTGACGACGAGTGAGGCGGCGATCGCGGCGTTCGACCGGCCCTCGGCCATCAGCCGCAGCACCTCGCCCTCCCGCCGGGTGAGGCGCTCCAGCGGATCGCGCCGCCGCGAGCGGACGAGCAGCTGGGTGATGACCTCCGGGTCGAGCGCGGTGCCGCCGGCGGCGACCCGGCCGAGCGCGGCGTGGAAGTCCGCCACGTCGGAGACCCGGTCCTTGAGCAGGTAGCCGACGCCGCGGCTGGCCTGCCCGGTGATGAGGTCGACCGCGTAGCGCTCCTCGACGTACTGGGACAGCACGAGCACGCCGACGTCCGGCCACTGCCGGCGCAGCACCAGCGCGGCACGCACGCCCTCGTCGACGAAGGTGGGCGGCAGGCGCACATCGACGACGCACACGTCCGGCGGCGCGGCGGCGACCGCGCGCAGCAGGCCCTCGGCGTCGCCGACCGCGGCGGTGACGGTCGTGCCGAGATCCTCCAGCAGTCGGGTGAGCCCCTCCCGCAGCAGCACCGAGTCCTCGGCGATCATGACGCGCACGGCATCTCCAGACGCAGGGTGGTGCCGAGCCCGGCCGGGCTGGACAGGGTGAAGGTCCCGTCGACGGCACGGGCCCGGTCACGCAGGCCGGCCAGCCCGCTGCCGCGGTCCTCACGGGCACCGCCGCGGCCGTCGTCGGCGACCTCGACGACGAGCCGGCCGCCGCCGCGGCGCACGACGATCCGGGCCCGCGTGGCCGTCGCGTGCCGGGCGATGTTGGTCAGTGCCTCGGCGACGAAGAAGTAGGCGACGGCGTCGGCGTCCTGGTCGCGCCCCTGCCCATCGTCGACGTCGACGGTGACCGGCACCGGGCAGCGGGCGGCGAGCCCGGACAGGGCGGCGTCCAGACCGCGGTCGGTGAGCACGGAGGGATGGATGCCGCGGGCCAGATCCCGCAGCTCGGCCAGCGCCCGCTTGGTCTCCGCGTGCGCCTCGGCGACCAGGCCGGCGGCACCGTCCGGGTCGCGCTCGAAGCGGGTCTGCGCCCGGCCGAGGGTCATCGCGACGGCGACGAGGCGCTGCTGGGCGCCGTCGTGCAGGTCCCGTTCGATGCGCCGGCGCTCGGCGGCGGCCGCGGCGACCATCCCGGCCCGGCTGGACTCCAGGTCCTCGACCCGCTGGGCCAGCAGTTCCTCGCCGCGCGGTGACAGCAGCCAGCGGGCCACCCGGTGGTGGGCGAACGCCAGCCCCCGGGCCAGCCACGGCGCGGCGAGCAGCGCGGCGACGCCGAGCCCGACGTGCAGCGCCACCGATCCGCCGTAGCCGAGGTCCCTCCCGAAGATCCGCTCGCCGGCGCTGAGCGTGAAGCCGTAGGCGGGAAACAGCAGGAACGCGAGCCCTCCGCCCCAGGCGACGAACAGCAGCCAGCCGCCGAGCCAGCCGAACACCGGCGCCACGACCAGCGTGTAGACGACGTTCAGCCAGCTCCCGCCGACGCTGAGCCGGCGCAGCTCCCCACCGAACCGGCCGAACCGGCCGTACCTGCCGTCCGGGCCCCGGGTCGGCGTGGGCCGCAGCGGCAGCTGCCAGCCCAGCATCGTCTCGAACCGCCACGCGTCGACCCGGGTGGACAGGCGCGCCGTGAGCAGCCCCGCCCAGATCAGCGGCACCCCGGCCAGCGCCACCAGCAGCAGCGGCACCCCCACCACGGTGAGGATGAGCACCGTCAGGAAGGCCGGCACGGCCAGGACGGCGGTCAGCGCCGTGAACGCCGTGCTCGTCCACGCCGGCCCCGCGTAGGTCGCCCGCAGTACGCCCCACACCCCGCCGGGTGACCCGCCGGCCGCGGCCAGGCCACCGCCCCGATGCACCGTGCTCACCATCGCCCGCTTCCTCACGGCCCGCTTCCTCACGTCCTCGCTCACGCCGCCGCGCCCTCCCCCGGGCGGCGACGGCTCTCCGCGCGCCCTGCGACGCGTCTGATCAGACGGTAGATCGGCGGCCACGCGCCGACGACGGAGCTGCCTGGCCAGTCCGCTCGGGGGTTACCCGCACCAGCGGTCGTTCGGTGACCAACGCGGGCGATCGCGGTCGGCGGCCGGGGAGAGGCGTGGCGAGAACTGGCATACTCGCTGGCGCATCTCCGGATCGAGACCGATACGCCACGAACGGCGGTGGCCCGCCCGAGCGGGTGAGGTCGGGCCGGCGAGGGTCGCCGGCCGGGACCGGTCCGGAGCCGTCCACGACGAGAGGCTTGGCACATGGGTGTATCGATCGAGACCCTTTCCCCGGGTGATGGGAAGACCTTCCCGAAGAAGGGCGACACGGTGACGATCCACTACGTCGGCACCCTGCGCAGCGGCAAGGTCTTCGACTCGTCGCGGGACCGGGGAACCCCGTTCACCACCGAGATCGGCGTCGGCCGGGTGATCCGGGGCTGGGACGAGGGCGTTCCCCAGCTCTCCCTCGGTCAGAAGGCCGTGCTCACCATCACCTCGGACTACGGCTACGGCGCCGGCGGCTTCCCGCCCGTCATCCCGCCGAACTCCGAGCTGCTCTTCGAGGTGGAACTGCTCGGCATCTCCTGAGCCGCCCCGGCCCGGCCCGGCGGGCGAACGCGTCCCCGACCGGGCCGGACCCCGGCCGTGGGGCACGCGGCGCGCGCGTGGCGCGGCGGCACCGCCGTCAGGGCGTGAGCGCGGCGCCGCACAGGCGTGTCTCGCCCGGGCCGAAGGCCGTGCCCGCACTGTTGACCTGGACGTAGTCGTAGCAGGTCGTGGGCTTCGCATAGCCGTCGCGGATGTTGATCGGCGCGATGAGACCGTCCGCGTCGTAACGCGTGACCGCGTGCAGGGCGTCGATGACCCGCTGCCCGCTCGGGCACGGACCGGCCAGCTCCAGTCCGCGGACGAACATGTCGGCCGAGATGTAGGAGAGCATGGCCGTGTCCTGCCTGGGTTCCAGGACCTGCGGCGCGAAGTGACGCATCGCGTCCAGGTAGCGGCCGATCGCCGGGCCACCGGCCTCGAAGGGCCGGTAGAACAGGGGCACCGACACCCCCGCCATCGCCGGTCCGGACTTCCGCAGCAGCTGCTGGTCGTACCCGGAGATGGCGAGGATGACCTTCGGATCATGGCCGGCGGCGCGCAGCGCCCGCAGGATCTGGATGAAGTCCGCCTGGTTCATGACGCTGACGATGGCGTCCGGGTCGCTGGCGGCGACCCGCGCGGCGAACGACTCCGGTGTGTCGGCGCCCGCCGTGTAGGAGAGGTCGTCGACGACCTGTACGCCCGCCGCCCGCAGGCTGCGCGCGTACTGTCCCGCGGTGAACGAGGCACCCGCGGACAGGTCGGTGTGCACGATCACCGCACGCGTGCCGCCGCGCGAGCGCACGAACCGTCCATGGGTGTCGACGGGGTCGCTGGCCGTGTACGCGAAGGAGAACATGTTCCGGTGTGTCAGCCAGTCCGGCTCGATCGCGACGCCGGTGACCGGCATGTTCGCCCGGCTGAGGGCGTCGGCGCCGCCCGGCGACCCGAAGGTCGTCTCGATGACGCCGAACACGTTCCGGCCGCCGACGAGGGAGTCGGCGGCGATGCTGTTGCGCCGGCGGTCGGACTGGTCGTCCCGCCACTCGTAGGTGATCTTCCTGCCGTGCACGCCACCGGCGGCGTTCGCGGCGCCGAGCCGCGCGTCGATCCCGGCCCGCACCCCGGCGAAGAACGACGACTCCGCTCCGGTGTCCGGAAAGATCACGCCGAGGTTGATCCGGCTCGGGTCGACGCCGGGAGCCGTGCACGAACCCGTGTCGGCGGATGACTCCCCCGACGAGCACGCCGCGGCCCCCAGAAGCGTTATCGCGACCACGGTCAGCATCACCGGCAAAGCAGGACGGCGGGTACGCACGAGACCTCCGGAACGGAAAGCCCGACCACGACAGGGCCCCACCTCACGTTCCCCGACCGGCACGCCGCCGGATTTCCTGATCACGCCAGCACCAGCAGCCGGGCCACCAACGCCGAACGCGCGCCGGAGAACGCGAGACGGGCTTTACGTGGCGTAAAGATACCGGAGTCCTGGCCGACACGCAGCTCACGGTCGGCCGGCGACAGGTTTTTGGTCCCGGACTCTTTTCCGACGTGACCGGAAGACCTTTTTTCACCGCACCATCGGGCCGCCGTTTCCAACTCCAGCGAGAGGGTGGACCGTTCTTTTCGTAACGGCCGTCAAACGAATCTCCCTACCCACCACGACCTATTCTCCGCTGGACCCCTTACGGGCCCAGCCGTCATGGCCCGCACACATGTCCCGGCATGAAGTGGACGCGACTGACGTCGGCCTACGGAGTGACGTCGGCCTACGGGGTCACGAAGGCACAGCCCGGTCCCGCGTGCGATCCGAAAGCAGATCACCCGGCGACGACGGTGGCCGCGAGGGCTGTTCGGTGGTCCTTGGACCAGGGAGGCCCCAGCAGGGATCGCGGGCCGTGCAGCACGCCCGTCGCCCGGTCGCCGAGCAGGCGCGTCGCCTCCCGTTCCACGTCCTTCGCGGAGTAGTGATGCACGGCCCAGCCCCGGTTGCCGGCGAGCTCGGCGAGGATCTGGCAGTACATCACGGAGTCGGCGCGGCTCTCGAACGGCACCCGCCGCTGGAGGGCGATGTCCGTGGGGAAGTCGGCCGGCCAGGCCCGCAGCGACATCGACACGATCGGTGCGGCCACCACGGCCGCAAGCTCTTCCAGCGCGCTCGACGCCGTTCGTGACACCGACGCGCGAACCGTCGCCACCAGGTCGGCGAGTGCGCCGTCGGTCAGCGGCTCACCCGTCCGATGCAGCGCGTGCGGCCCGCCGTCGTGGTGGATGGGCGCGGCGGGCAGACCGGGCTCGATCAGCTCGATCCGCCGGCGGTCGACGACTCGGTGGTCCGCCGAGGCCGTGACGGCCACGGCCCAGCCGAAGTGATGAGCGATGCCGAGGCGCACTCCCCCGATTCTGCCGGCCGAGCCGCCCGCACCCAGGCCACCCAGCAGCCACGGTGTGGCTCAAGTCTCGACCTACGGCACAGTCCGGTCGCTCGACCGCGACCGCAGGTGGACAGGGAGCTCGCCGGTGTGGATCACGGCGAGGGAGGTGACCGCCCGGGTGAGAGCGACGTAGAGCCGCCGCAGGCCGGCGGTCGGATCGTGTTCGGCGTCGATGACGGCCGCCGGCTCGACGAGCACCACGTGGTCGAACTCCAGCCCCTTGGCGAGCGAGGCCGGTACCAGGCTCGCCCGCCCCGGGGCCTGCGTCCCGCCCAGCTCGACAAACGGGAGGCCGGCGTCGGCCAGGGCCGTTGACAGCGCGGCCACGTCGCCGTCGGCGGCGATCACCGCCGTCACCCCCTCGCCGCCCAGCGTTCGGCGGGCGTGGTCGAGGACCAGCCCGGCGCACCGCCCCGGCTCGGCCCGCACCAGCGTCAGCGACCCCGGCACCGAGCGCGCGGAGCTCGCCGCGGACAGCTCCGGCGCGATGTGCGGGAGCAGCCGGTTCGCGAACGACAGGATCTGCGCGGGCACCCGGTAGCCGCGGGTCAGCACCTCCAGGTGGGCGGTCGGCTTACCCATCTGCTCCAGCGTGTGCGCCCAGGACGTCGACGCCCACGCGGTGGTGCCCTGGGCGAGGTCACCGAGGACGGTGACGGAGCCGCCGTCGCACCGACGGCCGAGCGCCCGGCACTGCAGGGCGGACAGGTCCTGGGCCTCGTCGACGATCACATGGCCGAACGCGGGCACCCGCTCGATCAGATCCTGCGCCTCGTCGACGCAGTAGGCGTCGGCCAGCGACCAGCGGGCCGTGCGCACGGTGCCGGCCGGCGCGTGCTGGCGCAGCAGGCGCTGCTCGTCCGCGTCCAGCAGCCCGTCGGCGGCCGCCTCCAGGAACGCCGGATCGGTGTACAGCCGGTGCAGCAGGGCCGCGCCCGTGTTCTTCGGCCAGATCGCCGCCACCGCGTCGCGGATCGGTCGGCTGCGGGCCAGCGTCTCCAACGCCCCGTCGGTGAACGAGTGGCCGCCCGCCTCCGCCCGCAGGCGGATCGCGGCGGCGAAGCGCCGGCCGAGCATCTCCCGCCCGGCGCCGTAGCGCAGGGAGCCGCCCCGCACCGCGGCGAGGATGTCCGCGGCCTCGTCGGTGCCGATCGTCCAGAGCCCCATCCGGGTGGCGACGCGCACCGGGCCGGTCGGCACGCCGACGCCGCCGCTCAGGGCCCGGGCCAGGACGTCGGCCATACGCGCGTCTCCCTTGAGCGCCGCGAGCTCGTCCGGGTCGACCGCGCGCACCGGGACCGCCGTCGGCAGGTCGGCGACGCTGGTCTGGGTGACGGTGAACTCGCCGAGCGAGGGCAGCACGGCGGCGATGTAACCGAGGAACGCCCGGTTCGGCCCGACGACCAGGACTCCGGACCGCTTCAGCTGCTCACGGTAGGTGTAGAGCAGGTAGGCGGCACGGTGCAGGCCGACGGCGGTCTTCCCGGTGCCCGGCGCGCCCTGGACGCAGATGCTCACGCCGAGGTCGGCCCGGACGATCTCGTCCTGTTCCGGCTGGATGGTCGCGACGATGTCCCGCATCGGTCCCGACCGGGGACGCTCGATCTCCCGCCGCAGCAGGTCCCCGGAACCACCGGCCTCGGCGTCCGCGGCCGCCGGCCGGGTCAGCGGCTCGTCCTCGAAGGCGGTCAGCTCGCCGCCGTCGTGGCCGAACCGGCGCCGGTTGACCAGGCCCATCGGGTCGCCGGGGTGGGCACGGTAGAAGGGGCGGGCTACCTCGGCCCGCCAGTCAACCACCAGCGGATCATCACCTGCCGCCTCACGGACGTGGCGGCGCCCCAGGTAGACGCGCTGCCCCGGCAGCGACGCGGCGTGCGGATCGTGGTCGACGCGGGCGAAGAACAGTGGCGCCGACCCGTCGTCGCCGGCGAAGGTGGCGAGCCGGCGCTGCCGGTCGAGTCGCAGGTAGGCGTTGGTCACCTTGTCCGCGAACGGGTCGCCCTCGGCGATCGTCGTCCGCTCGACCTGCTCGCGCATGCCGCGCAGGGCGCGCTGGCTGCGCCGCAGGTACCGGCGCTCCGCCCCCAGCTCCGTGTCGTCGTCGCCGGCGTCCACCGAACCTCCAAGCTTTACCCGGTAAAAGTTCCGACCGGGACAAGACTACCCATGCCCTGGTCGCCACGACCGCATGCCTCGGGCCGACGGCGGCGGACCGGCGCCTCAGGCGAACTCGGCGAAACCCTGGCGCAGCGAGCGGAAGGACCGCCGCGCGGCATCAACGGCCTGCGGGAACACCTCCGCCGCCGATCGTCCCGCCGTCAGCTGCCGCCAGTTCTCCCGGGCCAGGATCCGCCGAGCGGTCACCACCTGGCCCGCCGCGAGCGCCGACACGACCGTGTCGGCCGCCGGCGCCGACTCCGCGAGCGCCGCGGCGAGGCTCTCCTCGTCCTGGGCGGCGTACTGGGCGACCCGGCCGGTCAGGCTCGGCGTGGCGAACACCATCCCGTGGAAGGCGAGGACTTCCCGGTGGTCGTTGAGGCCGGTCACCGGATCCCGTCGCGCCAGACCCTCGACGAAGTGACGTTCGAGCGCCGCCAGCGGCGACTCGCCGGGCGCGCGTCGGCGCACCATCCGGGCCTGCTCTCCCTGATGGTCCGCGACGCGGTGCAGGACGAGGTCTTCCTTGCTCGGGAAGTAGGTGAACAGCGTCGGCTTCGACACCTCCGCCGCCGCGGCGATCTCCGCGACCGAGACATCGTCGAACCCGCGCTCGAGAAACAGCGCGATGGCCGCCGCGGACAGCGCGTCCCGCGTGCGCTGCTTCCTGCGTTCCCGCAGCCCACCCGACTCCCGGGACATGGCCGCAAGCTACCAGCCACCAGCGGCCCATCGGGTCCCTATGGGCAACCTCGACGTCGTGCGCCACCAGAGAAGCGCCTGATCACCGCAGGGCCGAGATCCCACGTTCCCGCGGGAACGCCGGGCCACGGCGCCTGCGCGCACGGGCCCCGGCCCGGCGACCTACAGGCGGCGGCTGAGCTGGAAGGAGGAGATGGCGTAGCCGGCGCGCAGGGCGAGACGGTGCGCCTCGTGGCGGTGAGTGCCGACGGTGAGGTGCATGTTCTCGCAGTTCAGGCGGCGGGCCTCCCGCTCGGCCCAGGCGAGCAGGCGGGTGGCGTGGCCGCGGCCGCGAGCCGCGAGGAGGGTGGTCAGGTCGTCGATGGCGATATGGCGCCCCTCGGCCAGCGAGGTCAGCTGGCGGAAGCCGAGAGCGGCGACGACGCGCCCGAGTTCCCCGTCCCACGACGCGACCAGGCGGTAGCCCTCGGGCCGCTGGACCTCGTTCACCAGACGGATGAACCCGGTGGACGTCAGGTGCGGGCGCAGCTGCCGCATCGGGTCGAACGCCAGCCAGGTCCGGTCCGCCTCCAACTCCTCGATCTTCACGGATCGTATTGTGTCAGTACCATCTCGTGATGTTCCGTCCGGCTGCTCACGCGACGGCCGCCGGCTCCCCCGCCGCGTCCCGCGGAAGCGGCAGCGGCGGCGCGAGCAGGGGGCCGGCAAGCCAGTCGACGGCGGCGCGGACGAAGCGCGACCGTCCGCCGAGCCCGGCCACCTCGTGGCCCTCGTCCGGGAAGAGCAGGTAACGGCAGTCGATGCCCCGGGCGCGGGCGGCGGCGACGGTCTGCTCGGCCTCGCCCAGCGGGACGTTGGTGTCGTTCTCCCCGTGCACGACGAGCAGCGGCGCGGCGAGCGCGTCCATCCGGTGCAGCGGGCTCAGCGCACGCAGCAGGTCGGGCCGGGTGTGCGGGTCGCCGTACTTCGTGACGGCGGACGCGGCGATCCACGGCTCGGTGTCCCGGTAGAACGTCTCCAGGTCGACCATGCCGCAGATGTCCATGCCGACCCGGAACAGCTCCGGGAAGCGCACGAGGGCGGCGAGCGTCAGGTAGCCGCCGTAGGAGCGGCCGGCGACGCCGATGCGCGCCGGGTCGGCGAGCCCGCCGGCGACCAGGCCACGCACACAGCTCGCGACGTCCTCGATGCCGTCGGCCCGCCGGTCGAGGTGGTCGGCCTCCTCGAAGGACCGGCCGAAGCCGGCCGAGCCGCGCACGTTCGGCGCGAACACGGCGACCCCGCGGGCCAGCAGGGCCTGGATCAGCGGACTGAACGTCGGGCGCTCCTGCGCCTCCGGGCCGCCGTGCAGGTAGAGCAGGGTCGGCAGCGGGCCGGGCGGGGCGGCCGGCGGCCGGTACCACCAGCCGGTCAGCGGCAGCCCGTCGTGCGCCGTGACCACGTGCGGCAACGGCCGGACGAGCGCCGCCGGCCGCCGCGGCGCGTGCGACACCAGGCACCGCCAGGCCGCCTCCCCCACCGCGGACGGGTGATCCGCGGGCAGGTCGAGAGTCCAGATCTCGCTGGGGGCGTCGGCGTCCTCGGCGGCGACGACCAGGCCGCCGCCGTCGCCGCCCGGGCCGGCCAGCAGGGCGGTCACCACGGCACGGGGTGGCGCCGGGAAGGCGCGGCATCGGCCTTCGGTCAGGTCGACGAGGTCGAGTTCGCTGCGTCCGGCCACGTTCCACGCGACGACGGCGCGGCGCGGCCCGGCGGGGGCGTCCCCGCGGAGCAGGACGAACCGTTCGACGTCGGCGTCCGGGCGCTCGGCGAGCACGATCGCGCCGCCGGCGCCGTCCACGGGGACGTCGAGGAGCGCGGGACGCTCGCGGCCGAGGTCGCCGACCAGCAGCGCGCGGTGCCCGCCGGTGGTGAACCGGCCGGTCAGCGTGGTCGCGGTACCGCCGGGCAGCTCCCACGAGGCATGCACGGCGGCGCCGTGCGACGGCGCGGCGAGCTGGACGTCGACGACGAGGGCCCGGCGCACGCCGCGCGGCCCTTCCCGCAGCAGCAGCCGGTAGCCGACGCCCGGCTCGCCGGCCTGGTCACCGGCCTGGTCACCGGCCTGGTCACCGGCGGGGCGCGGGTCGGTGAACGGCACGACGTCGCAGAGCTGCAGGGCGGTGCCCGCGGCGAGGACGGTCCGTCGGCCGTCCAGATCGACGAGGACCGCGACCGTCGCGCCGGTGGGGTCGGCCCGGTCGGACTCGGTGACGAACAGGGCCCGCCCGTCCGGCGACCAGGTGGCCAGCATGGCCGCGCATCCATCCCCGCCGGCGAGCAGGCGTACATCCTCGGACGTCGCCGCCACGCCGGGGGCGACGAGCCGGACCTCGGTGAGTTCGCCGCCGCCGGGAGCGACCTGGACGGCGAGCAGCCCACCGTCGGGCGACCACAGGGCGGCACGCACGTGGCCGGGGCCGGTCTCGATGACGTGGCCGCTCCCGTCAGCCGAGCGCAGCCACAGTCGGGGGCCGTCCGGACCATCGGCGAGGAAGGCAAGCCGCCCGTCCGGCGCCAGGGCCGGCCCCCGCACACCCACCGCCCTCACCCACTCCTCGGGCAGGTCCCCACCCACGGGCAGGGCCGGGTTCAGGCCGGGGGCAAGGCCGGGGCCGGGGGCGAGGCCGGTGCCGCGATCGCCCGTGGGGGTGGCGTAAGGGGACATCTCGCTCCCATCGGTTGCCGGGGCGGGCGCCGCGGGTCGGGCGGCGGCCGCACGTCAGGTGACGCCGTGGGTCTGCAACCACATCTCCAGCAGCGCGGCCTGCCACAGCGAGTTCGCGCCGAGGGTCGTGCGGTTGTCGTTCGGTGCCGACAGCATGGACTCGATCCAGGCCGGACGGAACAGTCCGCGGGACTTCGCCGCCGGGTCGGTGAGCGCGTCGCGGACCCGGTCGAGGAACGGGCCGTGCAGGTGACGGATCGCCGGCACCGGGAAGTAGCCCTTGGGCCGGTCGATGACGTCGACGGGCATGAGCGGGCGGCCGACGTCCTTGAGCACACCCTTGCCGCCGGAGGCGAGCTTGAGCTCCGGCGGGCAGGCCGCGGCCAGTTCGACGAGCTCGTGGTCGAGAAACGGGGTGCGCGCCTCGAGCCCCGCGGCCATTGTCATGTTGTCGACCCGCTTGACCGGGTCGTCGATGAGCATGACGGCCGAGTCGATGCGCAGCGCCGCGTCCACCGAGGTCTCGGCGCCGGGGCGGGCGAAGTGCGCCGCGACGAACGCGCGGGACGCGTCGGCCTCGGCGAGATGGGGCGCCTCGATCATGGCCGGCAGGTCGCGGTGCGGCCGGTCGGCGAAGACCCGCAGGTAGGCGTCGACGGCGCCGGCGCGGGGCACGTCCGCCAGCGGCGGGTACCAGGAGTAGCCGGCGAACACCTCGTCAGCGCCCTGGCCGGACTGCACGACCTTGACGCTGCGCGACACCTCCTGGGAGAGCAGGTAGAAGGCGACGCAGTCGTGGCTGACCATCGGCTCGCTCATCGCGGCGACGGCGGCGTCGACGGCGGGCAGCAGCCGGGAGCCCGGCACCCGGATCTGGTGGTGGTCGGTACCGAAGTGCCGCGCGATGATGTCCGAGTAGGCGAACTCGTCGCCGGACTCGCCGCCGGCCGCCTCGAAGCCGACGCTGAAGGTCGCCAGCCCCGTCTGCCCGGCCTCGGCGAGCAGTGCGACGATGAGGCTGGAGTCCAGCCCGCCGGAGAGCAGCACACCGACCGGCACGTCGGCGACCATCCGCCGGCGCACCGCGATGCGCAGCCGCTCGGCGATCGCGTCCTGCCAGTCGCGGGCGCTCCAGCCATCGTGCGCCGGGTCGCGGGTGAACGTGGGGCTCCAGTACAGCTCGTCGGTGTGGCTGCCGTCCGGTTCCACGACCCGCACGGTCGCGGCGGGCAGCTTGCGCACCCCGGCGAGGATGGTGTGCGGTGCGGGCACCACCGAGTGGAACGACAGGTAATGGTGCAGGGCGACGAGGTCGAGGTCCGAGCTGATGCCCCCGCCGGCGAGCAGCGCCGGCAGGGTGGAGGCGAAGCGCAGGCGCTCGGCGTCGGCGGCGAGGTAGAGCGGCTTGATGCCGAGGCGGTCGCGGGCGAGCACGAGCCGGCCGGTGTCGCGCTCGGCGACGGCGAAGGCGAACATGCCGGCGAAGTGGTCGACGCAGCGTGTCCCCCACCGGTGGTAGGCCTTGGCGATCACCTCGGTGTCGGAGGTGGAGAAGAACCGGTAGCCGTCGGCGACGAGCTCGTCGCGCAGCTGCTGGTAGTTGTAGATGCAGCCGTTGAACACAGTGGTCAGGCCGAGCTCGGCGTCGACCATCGGCTGGGCGGCGTGCTCCGACAGGTCAATGATCTTGAGCCTGCGGTGACCGAACGCGACCGGCCCGGCGGAGAAGACGCCGACGCCGTCCGGGCCGCGCGGCACCATTGTGGCCGTCATCCGGACCACCGCGTCGACGTCCGCCGTCCGGCCGTCGAACCTCAGCTCACCACTCAGCCCGCACATGTGCGCTCCCGTCGGTCGTCACGATCAGGCGTGATCGGATTGGATCAGGCGCAATCCCCACTTTCGGGCGTTCCTGCCCCGCCACGGCGGCGGACGAGCGTGCTCCACCTTCGATGACGGACGTTTCACACGCGTGTCAGCGCCGTGGGATCCAGGTGTCCTTGGATCCGCCGCCCTGGGAGGAGTTGACGATCAGGCTGCCGGGTGGGGCCACCCGGGACAGCGCCGCCGGCACGACGACCGGCTCCGCCCCCGCGTAGACGAACGCCCGCAGGTCCACCGCGCAGGGCACGAGCTCGCTGTCGTGCCAGGTGGGATGGGTCGACAGGGCGACCACCTCCTGGCCGATCCAGTGGCGCGGGTCGGCCAGGATCCGCTCGCGGACCTCGGTGAGCTGGTACGGCTCGGCGTGCGGGCCGATGACGACGCCCGAGCCGCCGAAGCCGTCGACCGGCTTGACGACGAGCTCGTCGAGATGGTCGAGCACGTGCTGGCACTGCTCCGGGTCGCCGCAGACGTAGGTCGGGACGTCGTCGAGCACCGGCTGCTCGCCCAGGTAGTAGGTGACCATCCGCGGCACGTAGGCGTAGACGACCTTGTCGTCGCCGACGCCGTTGCCGGGCGCGTTCGCGACGGTGACGAGCCCCGCGCGGATCGCCCGCAGCAGCGCCGGACCGAGCGGCGCCCCGTCCGCGCCGGCCGCGCCGAACAGCTCGTCCTCGTCGATCCGGCGGTACAGCACCTCCACCCGACCACGCTTCCCACCCGTCCCGCCGGGGCCGCCGTCGACGCGGTGGACACCCTCGTCGTCGACGATCAGCGACGCGGGCTCGACGAGCGGGACACCCATCTCCTCGGCGAGCAGGACGTGCTCGAAGTAGGCCGAGTCCCCCGGACCGCCGGTGAGCACGGCGACCACCGGATCGCGGCCGGCGACGGCGGGCGGGGCGGCGGCGAGCAGCGCGTCGTGCAGCAGCGCCGGCACGCCGTCCAGGCGCAGGATCCCGGACGGCGGGCCGAGCTCGGGCAGCACCGATTCGGCGAGGCGCCGGCCCTCGATCGCGTAGGCCACCCCGGAGGGGACCCGCAGGTTGTCCTCCAACACCAGCCAGCCGCCGTCACCGCCGCGGACCAGGTCGATGCCGGCGGTGGTGATCCTGATCGTCTCCTCGCCGACGGCCCGCCCGCCGTGACGCAGGCCCGGCGCGTCGCTGACCACCCAGTCGGGGACGACGCCGTCGGCGACGGCGGCCCGCTCGCCGTAGATGTCGTGCAGGAACGCCTCCAGCGCGCGGACCCGCTGCCCGAGGCCGACGGACAGCGTCTGCCAGTCATCGGCGGCGATGATGCGCGGGACGATGTCGAACGGGAACGGCTTGCTCGCCACGTCCCCCTCGACCTTGAACATGATCCCCCGGTCCGCCTGCTCCGCCTTGCGGGCTCCGACCCGTTCGTCGAGGGTCTCGGGGCCGAGGCGTTCCAGCGTGCGCATCACGGCCCGGTACTGGGGGCGCACGGCGCCGCGCTCGTCGACGATCTCGTCGAAGCCGGCGGGCTGGTAGCGCTCCAGCAGGATCGGGGCGATCTGGTCGGGGGCGGACACCGCGGGCGCCACGCCGATCGCCGCGCCGGCCGGCGGGACGTCGCGGGTCTCAGCGAGGATCAGGTCGGCGACGTCGGTGAGCAGGCCGCGCCGGGCGAAGGCGCGCCGCTGGCGCTGGGCGGAACTGCCGCGGCTGGCCGCCTGTTCGGCGAGGTTGTCGATGAGCTCCCAGTCGTCGAAGCGCTCCAGCTGGGGGTGGACCTCCTCCAGCAGCCGGCGCAGCATCGCCCGCGCCGGCACCGGGCCCGCGCCGAGGATGTCGACGAGATCGCCTTCCAGGCCGGAACGGGCGGCCCGCCAGGTCGCGGCGCGCAGCAGCTCGGCACGGGGCGGGGGTGCCTGCTTGCCGGCCTCGATCTCCTCGATCGCCTGGCAGACCAGCGCGCGGAACAGGCCCGCGATGAGGATGACGTTGTCGACGTCCGGGCAGGCGTCGCAGATCCGCAGCTCGACGGTCGGCAGGTGCGCCGACGGGCGAACGTCGAAGTAGACCATGCCCGGGTCGCTGATCACACCGGACTTGATCAGATCGGCGATGAGCTGGTCGTATTCGGCCGCCGTGCGAAACGATCCGGCGACGCCGGCGGTGGGCCAGCGCTGCCAGACCAGCGTGCGCATGCTCGCGTAGCCGCTGTCCGCGCCCATCCAGTACGGCGAGCTGGCCGACAGCGCCAGCAGCATCGGCAGCCACGGCGCGGTCCAGGCGACCACGGCCATCGCGAGGTCCCGGTCGGCGACGTCGACGTGCACCTGGGCGCCGCAGATCAGCTGCTCGCGGGCGACGATCTGGTAGTCCTCGGTCATCTGCTGGTACCGGTCATCGCGGGACACGTCGAGCGCGTCCATGTCGAGGATCGGCACGGTGCCGGCCGCCGCCGGGCCGAGCCCGAGCTGCCCCGCCGCCTCGGCGAGCTGGCGGCGCAGGTCGAGCAGGTTCGCCCGCAGCGCCAGCAGATCGGCCGTCGGTGCACTGTTCGTCTCCACCACGGATTTCAGCAGTTCCGGGGAGAACGAGTCGCCGTCCAGCCGGGCGAGAATTTCCTCTGCCCGCGGAACGAGCTGACGGGTGGTGAGATCGAGGATGTGGAACTCCTCCTCGACGCCGACCGCAACGATTCGTGCGTCGCTCATGGCCGGCTACGCTACGGCCGACCGGTTACGCGTGCATGACGGGCATGTATCCCGCATTCGGGAATCCAACCCGTGCCTCGCCCCGATCATGTGCCACCACCCTGCCTGAGCTCAGCGCCCCGACCCTGCGTCGACGCGGACACCGCGGCCCTCCCCGCGCGGTCACCGTGGTCCCGCCCGCCGGCCGGACCCCGGCGAGCGGCCGGTCGCGGATGCCTCTCACCTCTCCCGCCGCACGTCGATAAAACGTGATGACCAACACGGGTGGGCGCGACAAAGACCGGGTGAATCCGCGGGCGAACGCGCTCGGAATCCATTGCGTCACGCGCGCGGGCCGTCGGCGCGGCCGTTCACCCGCCGCGGGTTAGCGCACTATTCCGCCATACCCGGTTCGAACACCTCCCCGTCGGGGCTGGCGACGACGGTGTAGCCGTCGGGATCACGCAGCCAGATCTCGCGGTGCGCCGGGCCGTTGCCCTGCCCGGCGGCGGGTTGCGCCGCGGCGGGCGCACAGCCGCTGGTACCAGCGGCTCGACGCCTCGACATCCCGGACCACGATCACCGGCTGTGCCCGCGGAGCCCGCACGGGCGCGACCAGCCCGACCCGGTTTCCGGCCGGATCGTCGTTCTCGGCCAGCCACCGTCGTCGCGAAGCGGATCGCGGTCCGCGTGCGCCCGACGAAGATCACGACGTGGGACCACCGCCGGTTGCAGGGCCGGTACTGACCGCGCTCAGAGCGAGGTCGGTAGTGGGCAGGGCGGCCCGGATCTGGCCGGCGAGCAGGCTCCACTCGGCGTGACGGGCCGAGGTCGCGCGGTGGGCGAGACCGATGCGGCGGTGCGGGGCGGGGCGGCGGAAGGTGGCGACGGCGAGGCCACGGCCCTCGCCGACCTCGACGCCGACGGCGCCGGCGGGCAGCAGGGTCAGCCCGAGACCGCCGGCGACCATCTGCACGATCGTCGACAGGCTCGCCGCGCGCAGCGCCGACCGCTCCCGGGCGCCCGCCTCCTGGCAGACGTCCAACGCCTGCGCGCGGAAGCAGTGCCCGTCCTCCAGCAGCAGCAGGTCCTGGCCGGCGAGCGCGGCGGTCGGCACGGCGCAGCCGCCGGCGAGCGGATGCTCGTCCGGGGTGACCAGCACGAACTCCTCGTCGTAGAGCGGGATCTCGACCACGCCCGGCTCGTCGTTGGGCAGCGCGAGCAGCGCCAGGTCGAGCCCGCCGCCGCGCAGCTCGGCGAGCAGCGTCGCCGTCTGCGCCTCGCGCAGCCGCAGCCGGGTGTCGGGCAGGCCCTCACGCAGCGCGGGCAGCAGCCGCGGCAGCAGATAGGGCGCCACGGTCGGGATGACGCCGAGGCTGATGTCGCCAGCGAGCGGCTCACGGGCACGCACCGCCAGCTCGCCGATGTCGTCCACCGCGCCGAGCACGCCACGGGCCCGCCGGACGATCTCCTCGCCGGTCGTGGTGAGCAGCACGCTGCGGGTGGTGCGCTCGACGAGCTGGACGCCGAGGGTCCGTTCCAGGGCGGCGACGGAACTGGACAGCGTCGGCTGGCTGACGTGCAGCGCGCCGGCCGCCCGGCCGAAGTGGCGATGGTCGGCGACGGCGACGAGCGCGCGCAGCTGGGTGAGGGTCGGCTGCGGGGAAGCCATAGATCGAGGCTATCAAACTTGCCGAATCTTTCGATTTCTCTTCTGAGTCGACGCTCAGCAGAGTGGACCCCGTAGCCCGGACCCTTCGCGCAGAGGAGCAGCTCACGTGCTGACCATCGGTGATGCCTTCCCGACCTACGACCTCACCGGCGTCGTCTCCAGCGACCCGGACACCGCCTTCGTCCGCGAGACCGCTACCAGCCGTCCCGGCCAGTGGCGGGTTGTGTTCTTCTGGCCGAAGGACTTCACCTTCGTCTGCCCGACCGAGATCGCCGCGTTCGGCCGGATCAACGACGAGTTCGCCGACCGCGACGCGCAGGTCCTCGGCGTCTCGACGGACAGCGAGTACGTCCACCTGGCCTGGAAGCAGAACCACCCGGACCTGACGAACCTGCCCTTCCCGATGCTCGCCGACCTCAAGAAGGAGCTGACCGCCGCCGCCGGCGTCCTCGGCGACGACGGGGTGGCGCAGCGGGCGACGTTCATCGTCGACCCGGACAACGTCATCCAGTTCGTCATGGTCACCGCCGGCAGCGTCGGTCGGAACCCGGCCGAGGTCCTGCGGGTCCTCGACGCCCTGCAGACCGACGAGCTGTGCCCCTGCAACTGGCAGAAGGGCGAGGAGACGCTCGGGGCGGCGGCCCCGGCGCCGGTCGAGGTGGCGGCCTGATGGCCGTCGCCCGGCTGCGCGAACTTCTCCCCGACCACGCGAAGGACCTGCGGCTGAACCTCGGCTCGGTGACCAGCCAGTCGCAGCTGTCCGAGCAGCAGCTATGGGGCGTGGTGCTCGCGTCGGCGATCGCCAGCCGCGGCCGCACCACCCTGGTCGAACTCGAGGCCGAGGCGCTCGAGCACCTGACCCCGACCGCCGCCGACGCCGCCCGCACCGCCGCCGCGCTGATGGCGATGAACAACATCTACTACCGCACGCTGCACCTGCTGGAGGACGACGAGTACGCGAAGTTGCGTGCCGGCCTGCGGATGAACGCGATCGCCAACCCGGGCGTCGACAAGGTCGACTTCGAGCTGTGGTCGCTGGCCGTCTCGGCGGTCAACGGCTGCGGCCGCTGCCTGACCGCGCACGAACGCGAGCTGCGCGGCCGCGGCGTGGCCCGCGAGGTGATCCAGGACGCGATCCGGGTGGCGTCCGTCGTGCACGCGGTCGCCGTCACCCTCGAGGCGGTCGAGACGACCAGCGGCGCGACCCCGTCCCCCGCCACCGGCTGACCTGGCGTCCGGCTGACCTGGCGTCCGGCCCACCGGCGGCGGTCACCCCGCACGCCGCCGGTGGGAGGTCTACTGGCTGTAGTCGACGCTGAGATCGGGGCCGTCGGAGCCCGGCCGGGCGTCCTGGCCCGCTTCCTGGTCTCGCGTACCACGCTGCGCTGACCGACGACGTGTCGTACCTGGTCAGCCCGGCCGCGAGCGGGCGCCCACCAGGTCGGCGCGACCCGTCTCCGGCGAAGCGACCAGCTCGGTACGCGGTTAGCATGCCGGGCATTCGTATTTACTCTACGTAACAAATCGAGTATTACAGCGTGGTACTCGACCGCCCCCGCCCCTGGGGGGTTCCGGCACGCTGCCACAATGCGACTTTGTAAGCACGGTTGGTAGCCAACTCGTCGCAGTGGCAACGAGCCGTACATCCACCGTCGCGGTCCGGAACCTGGGGTGAACCGGGACGGACAGCCACACCTCCAGGGGGATCAAGATCATGACGTTAACGCAACCGGCCGGCACCTCGACCACCCGGATCTCGCCGCACCCGGTGCGCCTCACCCGGGCCGCGGGCCCGGACGGCACGGCGACGCCGGGAACCCCGGGCCGCGCCCTGTCGGGTGCGCTGCTCGCGGCGAACCGCGTCGGGCAGCACGTCCGCGTGCCGAAGACGGCGGAGCTCGTCGCCGCCCACCTGCGCCGCCAGATCGTCCGCGGCGAACTCCACGAAGGCGACGCCCTCCCCCCCGAAGCCGTCCTCATGGAACAGTTCGGCGTCTCCCGCCCCACCCTGCGCGAAGCCTTCCGCGTCCTCGAATCCGAAGCCCTCATCAGCGTCCGCCGCGGCGCCCACGGCGGCGCCCGCGTCCACACCCCCAACGGCGACGTCGCCGCCCGCTACACCGCCCTCATCCTCGAACACCAACACACCACCCTCGCCGACATCCACACCGCCCACACCCACCTCGAAACCACCACCATCCGCCTGCTCGCCACCACCATCACCGACACCCACCTCACCACCCTCACCCACCACCTCACCACCACCGACCACACCCTCAACCAACCCACCCCCAACCCCCACGACATCCACACCCAGCATCTCCACTTCCACACCCTCCTACTCACCACCCCCACCCCCCCCAACCACACCCTCACCATGCTCACCAGCATGATCCGCCACATCCTCGACGCCACCACCCCCGACACCC
>NZ_FZMO01000019.1 GCF_900197875.1 Frankia canadensis
GGGATGGCGGTGGGAGGTGCGGCGGAGGTGGTGAGGGCGGCCTCGGCGCGGTCGAACGCGTCGGGGCGCAGGGTGAGGTGCTGGCGGGCGTCGTCCATCGAGATGGGGCGGTAGGTCGCGGTCGCGGAGGCGACCAGGTTGCCGGCGGTGTCGAGGACCTCGGACTCGGCGCGCACCAGGCCGCCCGCGCCGGCGCGCAGCGCCTCCTCCGCGCCGTCGACGAGCCGGGCGACGCAGATGTACTCGGCGTCGACCCGCATCGCGGTGACATAACGCAGGCGCATGCCGATGGTCAGCGAGGTCAGGCCGCTGCGCAGGACGATCAGGTTGCCCATCGTCTCGTCGCAGATGACCCCGATCAGGCCGCCGTGCACGATTCCCGGGTAGGACTCGAACGTGCGGTCCAGCCGGAACCGCGTGTCGATGCTCTCGGGGACGGCCGCTCCGTCGGGCCGGGCGGCGAAGCGCAGGCGCAGGCCGCTCGCGTTCGTCTGGGAGCAGCCGAAGCAGTGGTGATCCTCCAGCGTGGACCAGGGCACCGGCCGGTACTCGTCGGTGGTGGCCTGCTCCACGGCCCGGTCGGCCGCCTCGGTGGGCAGGTCGGTGGGCTCGGATGGCAGAAGGCGCATGGACGCGGACGCCCGGCTCAGCCGGCCACGGGGGCGGCGCTGGCGACGGGGGCCAGGTCGGCCGCGGCGGGAACGTCGGACAGGTCGGCCATCGCGCCGCGGATCGCCGAGTTGCGGCTCAGGTCAAGGCCGACCGCGGTGCCGAGCATGCGGCGCAGCTTCGCCTGCAGCTTGTCGAGCGCGTCCGGCGGGGAGATCTGGAGGTAGACGTCGATGACGTCGTCGACGGTCTCGTAGCCGCGCATCTCCTCGACGCGCTGGTGCTTGTAGACGCCGACCGGGTGGTTGAGCCGCGCGCTGGTGACGTAGAAGTGGATCCGCTCGAGCACGGACTTCAGCTCGTGGGGACGCTGCTCCAGGCGACGCTTCAGGTAGTAGAGGAATTCGCGGGCGTGGCCGGCCTCGTCCCGGCTGGCGCGCAGGAACAGGTCGGACAGGACCGGCTCCTCGACCCATTCGGACAGCGCCCGGTAGACCGTGTTCACGATGATCTCGGAAATCACGTTCGTGGTGAGGGTCGCGCTCGGCGTCACGCCGGCCTCGTACGGCTCGCGCAGCGACTCGATCTTGCTCTGGTCGATGTTCACGCCGACGCCGCGCAGCCACGCCCGGAAGGCGTAGTGGTGCTGCAGCTCCTGGTACGCCCAGACGGCGACGAACGCCGAGCAGTCGTAGTCGTCGTCGAATTCGCTGAGGAATCCGTGCAATCCGGGCAACGACGTCGCCTCACCCATGACGACGCCCTTGACGAGCGGGACGTACACGGGGTTGACGAGGTCCTGGCGGATGTTGTTCAGGTCGAGGTCGGAAACCTTCCACTGAAGACGCTCGTAGTGTTGGAAGACTTCGAAGCTGTGCGCGGTGTCGGCCGTGGCGGTCGGCATGGCTGAACCCCTCCCTGCGATTTTCGCAGCATCTTCCGACACCGTAGGCGGCGGCGCCGACGACGAAAACCTCCGTTCTGAACTCGCTATCGCCCCATACCGATCCGCTATCCAGCGGTGGGGGCTGAACCGCCTCCCGTGTTATCGGGATGCCGCAGCCGGCGGGCGACACCCTGAAGAGTCGGGTGTATCGCTATGTCGGATGCCGGGTTGTTCGGAGTTGTTCAGCCGCCGTTCGGCGGCGGTCCACCCATCCGTCAAGCTGTGGCCAGCGTCCGAGTAGCGGGCCGGGAAGATATTCGTGAATCGCACCTTTCCTGCCGGGTCGGCAATCTGGATCCCGCGCCTCGCCAGCCATAAGTCCCCCTCGATGCCCGGATCACCGCTTCACTCCGCTGTCGCGCCAGCATCGCCGGGCGAACTCGGCACCTCCTGTGCGCTCGCTGTGCGCCGGCTGTGAGGGCCATCGGGATGGAAGACGGAGCCGGCGCCGGCTGGCGGGAGGACGATGTGGAGGTCGAGGCCACCGTCCGGGCCGGGAGCGGCGGACAGATGGCCGCCGTGGCTGTCGACGACGGCCCGGACGATGGCGAGGCCCAGGCCGTAGCCGCGGCGCAGGCACCACCGTCGTCGTGATCACCCACGACCGCGACCTCGCCGCGTCGCTGCCCCGGCGGATCGAGATGCGCGACGGGCGGGCGATCAGCGACGTGCGCACCGAGGGGAGAACGTCATGAACCTGCGGCCTGCCCGGCTCGGGCCGAGTGAACTGGCCCGGGTGGGGGGTGCCGGCCTGCGGGTGCGGCCGTTGCGCAGCGTGCTGTCGGCGCTGGGTATCGCGATCGGGATCGCGGCGATGGTCGCCGTCGTGGGCGTCTCGGCGTCCAGCCGGGCCGACCTGGAACGCCAGATCGCCGCGCTCGGCACCGATCTGCTCACCGTCAGTCCCGGCCACAGCCTGTTCGGTGAGCAGGCGAGCCTGCCGGCCGAGGCCATCCCGATGATCCAGGTGCTTGGCGGGACGGCGTCGGTCAGCGCCACCGGGCTACTGCCCGAGACGAAGGTCTACCGCAATGACCACATCCCCAAGGCCGAGTCCGGCGGCATCACCGTCGTCGCGGCCCGGCCGGGGCTCGCGGCGACCGTGGGCGCGCACATCGCCGAGGGCGCCGACCTGAACGCCGCGTCCGAGCGGTATCCGACGGTCGTGCTCGGCGCCCGGGCGGCGGACCGGCTCGGGGTCGGACCCGTCGGCGCCGACCAGCAGGTCGAACTCGGCCATCAGCTGTTCACGGTCGTCGGCGTGCTCGCCCCGGCGCCACTCGCCCCCGAGCTCGACACCTCGGCCCTCGTCGGCTGGCCCGTCGCCACCACCCTGCTCGGCTTCGACGGCCACCCCACCACCGTCTACGTCAAGGCCCGGCCAGGCCAGGTCGAGGCCACCCAGCGGCTGCTCGCCCGGGCCGCGAACCCGGCGGCGCCGAACGAGGTCGACGTCTCGCGCCCCTCCGACGCCCTCGCCGCCCAACAGGCCGCCGACGCGACGCTGAACGCGCTGCTGCTCGGCCTCGGCGCCGTGGCGCTGCTCATCGGCGGCATCGGCGTCGCGAACACCATGGTCATCTCCGTGCTCGAGCGCCGCGGCGAGATCGGCCTGCGCCGCGCCCTCGGTGCCACCCGCGGCGACGTCCGCAACCAGTTCCTCGTGGAGGCGCTGCTGCTGTCCGCCGCCGGCGGCCTCGGCGGCCTGCTGCTCGGCGCGGGCGCCACGATCGCCTACGCGGCCAGCCGCGGCTGGCCCGCCGTCGTTCCGCCCTGGGCGATGCTCGCGGCGGCGGGCACGACCCTGCTGATCGGCGCCGCCGCCGGCCTCTACCCCGCCGCCCGGGCCGCGCGCCTCACCCCGACCGAAGCCCTCTCCGCCGCGTGAAAGGTGTTCTTGATTCGGGCCGGCCTGTACTGGTGCGGCGGCTATCCTTTCCCATATGTGCGCCGAGAGGAACGCCGGATTCTCCGGAGCCGAATACGGTGACGTCCGGTCGGATGATGGTTCACATGGCGACGCGGGGGATGGCCGGCTGGATCTCGTGCTCTCCTGCGTGGCCGCCGATGAGGCGTGGGCGACCTGGCTGGCCTGGCATCTCGACGACGTCGGGTACCGTCTCGCCGTCGACGTCTGGGGCGGGCCGGCGGACAGTGTCGACCGATTTCGCCGAGTGCTCGTCCGCGCGGAACATCTCGTCATTGTTCTGTCGCGGGAATATGTGTCCGCGGCCGCCGGCCAGCGGGAATGGCAGAGCGTCGTGGCGGAGGAGCTCCGGGGTGGGGCTCTCGCGGCCCTGACCGAACCGTGCGAGCGTCCCGGGGCCCTGCGCGCGGCCCCGTGCGTCGACGTCGCCGACCTGCTTGTCGACGACGCCCGTCGCCAGCTTCTCGACGCTGTGGCGGCGATGCGCGCAGGGCAGCGGCCCAGCGCTCCGCCCGTCCCTCCCGTGCCGCCGGACCGGCCCGCGCCGCCCGACGGGCACGGGGCGGACCGGCGACGCGGTGCCGACGAGGACGATGATCGGCGCGACGGCCGGGGCGGAGTCCATGTCCACGTCGGGCGGAACCTGTCCGGACAGGTGGTCATCGGTTCCGGCAACTCGGTGACCCGCACCGGCGACCCGTGACCAGCTAGGACGGCGTGGGCGCCGGAGTCGTCGAGGACATCATCACCGTCCGCGCGGAGCCGGACAGGGAGATCCGGCGGTCCACCCCGTCGCTGCCGGGGATCCGCAGCGTGCCGGCGTAGGCGGAGCCGCTGCCGCCCGAAGGCGGTTCGAAGACCACGGTCAGCTGGCAGGCCTGTCCGCTTCCGCCGCGGATCGTCGACGGGCAGCTGCGGCTGGGGCTGACCGAGAACGGCGCCGGCACGGTGATGGCGGTGAGGTCGTAGGTGCGCTCGGCACAGTCCACCGGGGTGAAGGTGAAGGTCTGCGCGGTCGAGCTGCCGGCGTCGGTCGTGGGGAAGGTGATCTCGGACGCCGGCTCGGTGGGGCACGACACCGGTGTGGTGGTGGTGGTCGACGGGGTGGTGGTCGTCGGCGAGACCGACGGGGACGGGGTGGCATCGCTCGCTTCGAGCTCGTCGTCGATGCCGACGCCGCCGCCCTTCTGCGGCAGCGCGATGTGCGCCTGCGCGGGTCCGTCGCGCGTCGGGCTGAAGGCGACCCGCAGGCTGCACTGGGCGCTGGTGAACAGGCCGGCGGGGCAGGACTTCGCCCAGATCGCCCGGAACTGGCCGGCGTCCTGGCCACTGAGAGCGAAACGTCGCCGGTCGTAGGTGCAGGACGCCAGGAGGGTGACCTCCTGGGGCGCCGAGACGCCGCCCGGACGCACCCCGCTGAAGGTGTAGTCGTTGGGGTCCGGGTCGCAGCCGCCGCTGGCGGGCTCGGCCACGGACGGCGTGCTGGTCACCAGCGGTGCCGTGGGGATGATCGGGCTCGCGGTGGGTGTGACGGTGGTGGTGGTCGTCGTTGTCGCGGTACTCGGCTGGATCACTGGTTCGCTGCTGTCGACCTGCTGCTTGCCGGTGCCCCGCAGGCCGACGAGGGTGGCGGCCGTCACGACGGCCACCACGATGACGATGATCGTCGGGTTGGTGGCCGCGCCGCGCAGCGCTGTGCGGACGGGACTCTGGTGAGTTCGCAGGCCTGACGTGCCGTCGCTGCCAACCGCGTGCGAGCCACCGCCAGGAGGCGTCCCACCGCTGCTCGCCGACGTGCCACTGCCAGCACCCGCCGTGCCACCGCTGCCGCTCGCCGAGGTGAGGGTGGCCTGCAGCGACGGTGCGGCCATGGTGCCGAGGGCACCCCCGAGCCCGCCGGCCAGCAGGCTGGACAGCACCCGATGCCGCTGCCGGGCCTCCTCCCGGAAGTAGGCCTCGTCGCCGGCCGCCCGGGCGATCACCGCCGCGGACTGGCCGCGGGTCAGCACCGCCGACCAGGCGTCCCAGCGCAGCGACAAGGCCACCCGCGGCGCCACGGCGCGGGCGAGCGCCACGGCCGTGCCGGGACGCCCCGCCGCGACCGCGGCGTCCAGCAGGCCGAGCAGCGCTGGCACCGCGCCGGCGATCTCGCGCGGCCGCGCGCTGGTGGCCCAGGACACGAGCCCGGCGGCGATCTCGCCCGCCGCGGGAGCGCCGCCCGTGCCGGGGACCTCGCCCGTGCCGGGAACCTCGCCAGCGGCGGTCACGTCGGCGAGCCGCCCGGCCACCGCCACCCCGAGCGAGGCGGACAGTCGCCACCCGTTCGCCGCCTCGTCGACGAGCCCGGTCGCGGCGAGCTCGGCGAGCCCGATCGGATCCCCGCCGCCACCGGTGCTCCTGCCGCGGACGGCGGACGCCTCGGCCGGGGTGGCCGCGGCGGCGGCCCGCAGCGCGCCGGCGGGCAGGACGTCGGGGGAGATGACGCGCAGCACTCCGAGCGCGCGCCGCTGGGCGACCGTGAGCCGCCCGGCGATGATCGGTGCCAGGGCGTCGGCACCGGCGTCCAGGGTGATCCGGGGCAGCTCGCCCTCGGCTGTGGCGACGCCGGCGCCGGGCCCGGCCTGATCGGCGGGTTCCGCTCGCTGGGCGGCCTCCAGCAGCGTCCGGACCGCCGTCGCGACCTGGATCAACGCCCGGGGGCTGCCCTCGGCGAGCGCGCGCAGCCGGCCCACCTCGGCGCGTTCGTCGCTGGTCAGCCGGCGCCCGAGATGGCGGGTGACCAGTGCCCGCGCGGCGTCCTCCGCCAGGCCGGTCAGGTGCAGCGCCTGACCGTCGCCGACGAGATGGCGCCCGGACGAGCCGATCAGCACATCGCAGGAGGGCACCAGGTCCAGCAGGTCACGCAGCGCGTCCGGCGTGCCGTCGTAGTCGTCGATGACGAGCAGCGCGCTGACCGAGCCGACCAGCCGGCGCAACTTGTGGCGCTCGGGCCGGTACCCCTCGGCGTCATAGAAGGCCTGGAAGATCTCCTGGGCGAGCTCGTCGGCGGACAGGCCGGCCGCGCTGAGCAGAACGACGTCCCGGTCGCCGCGAGCCGCGGCGGCCGCGCGAAGCAGCGCCGTCTTGCCGATGCCGGCCGCTCCGTACACCTGGACGGGCTGGTGCTGGTCGAGCCAGCCGCCGATGCGGGCCAGCTCCTCGTCCCGCCCCAGCAGCGCCATCCCGGCGCGCGGGGTCGCCGGCGCGGCCGGGCGGCGGCGGCGCGGCGGCGGCACCGGTTCGGAGCGCAGCGAGACGACCGAGCCACGGCTCGCGTGCACCACCACGTTGTTGTTGCCGACCACGAGCTGGCCGAGCAGGTCGCCGCCGACGTGGACGTCGGTTTCGTCGTTCACGGAGCCATCCCCCGATGCCATCCCCGAACCCCGAACGAGGAAACCCGTCAGAACATGGCTTCCACATATCGGATGATGTCATGATCCACAAGGATCGTATCAAAGGAAATGGTGACTGACCGGCGAGTATGGCGATGACGCGACGAGCCGACGGTAATTCTCTGTACGAATATCGCGGTACGGCGGTCAAAACGCAGGTCAGGGGGCCGCGAAGGCCTCGGTCGACACATCGTCCGCCAGCCGCGCCGCCTCGTGGCCGTAGGTGCTGGACGCGGAGGATGATGATGAGACCGATGACGATGTTGAGGAAGGCCGCCGACACCGACGCCCCCCTCCGAACCTCAGCCATGCTCAGGACGGTCAATCGTCCCATGTCGGGCAATCGGCTGTCCGGTTTCAGGTGCGGCGGCGCGTCAGGAGTTCCAGTGGGAGCGCAGGAGCTCGGGGAAGGCGCGCTGGTTGGCGTAGGGGTAGGGCGGGTCGAGCTCGCTGGCCTTGTCGAGGCGGGCGATCTGGTCGGCGGTGAGCGTCCAGCCGACGGCGCCGAGGCTGTCGCGCAGCTGGTCCTCGGTGCGCGCGCCGAGGACCACCGAGGCGACGTTCGGCCGGTTCAGCACCCAGTTCACCGCCACCTGAGCGACGGTCCGGTCGACCTCCTCGGCCACGGCGGTCAGTTCGTCGACGACGTGCAGGACCCGTTCCTCGACGGGACGGCCGAGCCGGTGCACCCGCGAGTCCTCCGGTACCGCGGCCGCGCGTCGGACCTTCCCGGACAGGGCGCCGCCGGCCAGCGGGCTCCAGGCGATCGCGCCGACCCCGTGCGCGGCCCCGGCGGGCGCGAGCTCCCACTCGAACTCCCGCGCCGCGAGCGAGTAGCTCACCTGATGGGCGACATAGCGTTCGAGCCCGTACCGCTCGGCGACGGCGACAGACGACGCGAGGCCCCAGCCGGGGAAGTTCGACGCGCCGAGGTAGCGCACCTTGCCCGCGCGCACCAGGTCGTCGAGGGCCCGCACGGTCTCCTCGACCGGGGTGGTCGCGTCGAACTGGTGGACGTACAGGAGGTCAACATGGTCGACCTCGAGCCGGCGCAGGCTGTTCTCGACCGCTCGGACGATGTGCCAGCGCGACGCTCCGCCGTCGTTCGGCCCGGAACCGAGCGGCGTCCCGATCTTGGTCGCGAGCAGCACCTCGTCGCGGCGGCGCCCCAACGCCTTCGCCAGGAGCGTCTCGGCGAGGCCGTGGGAGTAGAAGTCGGCGGTGTCGAAGAAGGTCACTCCCGCGTCGAGGCAGATCGAGACCAGGCGCTGCGCCTCCGCGAGCCCGGAGGATCCCCAGACCCGGAACATCTCCGACGCGCCGCCGAAGGTCGCGGTGCCGAATCCGAGGACGGGAACCTTGAGGCCGCTGTTGCCCAGAATGCGGTGCTCCATCAGAGCGCGGTGTTCCATCAGCCGCGGCTGCCGACGTCGACCTGGATCGTCCCGCCGGAGATCCGCACCTCGTGGGTGGCCAGCGCAACGCAGGCCGGCGGGGTGAGCGCCTTGCCGGTCCGTAGACAGAACTTCGCGTAGTGCAGGGAACACTCGACGGTGTCGTCCTCGATGTAGCCCTCCGCCAGGGAGAAGTCCGCGTGGGTGCAGGTGTCGTCGGTGGCGAGGAACTCGCCGTTGACGTTGAACACCGCGATCGGCGGGGTCACCGGAACAACGACCGCGCCGCCGTCCGGAATCTCGCCGACCCCGCAGACCGCCTGCCACACGCGTGTCGACTGCGTCATGCCCTGGTCCTTTCCATGAATACGCCGATCGGTGCACACGCCGATCGAGGAACGGCCACGCCGGAGCCGTCGGAAGTGCCCTCCCGGCGGCTCCGGTATCGCGGTTCCGTGGCGTCGATGCCCACGGCCCGCTACGGGCTGGAACTACGAGGCCGTGGTGAACTGGAGCGTGTCGAAACTGATCGTCCGCTTGGACGGGTCGACCCAACTGCCGACGGTGTCCTTGGTGATCAGCGTCGACTTCAGCACGGTGCGGGCAGCGGCCTTGCCGTCCTCGACGTCCTTGACGATCTTCATGAACAGCCAGCCGTACTCGCGGTTGTTCGGGTCCCAGGTGGCCGTCAGCCGGCCCTCGCGGACCGCGTCGATGGCCGCGGTGTCACCGTTGCTACCGGTCACGACGACACCGTCGGACGTGCCGTCGGAGATCTTCTTTCCGGCGGCGCCCAGCGCGGCCGACGCGCCGAGCGCGGAGGCGTCGTTGTAGCCCCAGATCGCGTCCACGTCCGGGTGCCGGGTGAGCATGTCGGCGATCAGGCGCTGGCCGCCCGCGGAGTCGTCGGAGGTGTTGGAGACGTGGGCGACGATCTGCAGGCCCTTGGCCTTGGCCGCGTCCGTGAAGCACTTGACGTTGGCGTCGATGGACGGCACGCCATCCAGGCCGATGGTGATGACCTTGCCGCCGGGTGCCTTCCTGGCGATCAGGTCGGCGGTCTGCTCCCAGGGGCCGCCCTTCTCACAGGTGGTGTTCTCGGTCCACACCGAGTACTGGATGCCGTTGTCGTCGGAGTTCGTGCCGATCAGCGGAATGCCGGCGGACCTGATCTGGCCGTAGATCGCGGCGGTCGCCCCGGGGTCGAGGGTCCAGGTGCCGATCACGTCCATCTTCTGCTGCAGCATGGTCTGCAGGTTGGTGATCTGCCGGGCCGACTGCACGTTCGAGTCGTACTGCGTCAGCTTCGCGCCGATGACCTTGGCCGCCTCCCCGGCGCCCTGGCCGAACGCCTGCTGTCCGGGCTGCGCCAGGACCGGTGCGGCGTAGCCGACCTTGATGGTCTTTCCGGACGCGCCGGCTTCGCTCGACCCACCGTCGCCACCCGAACCACCACACGCCGCGAGGGCGAGAACCGCGGCCAACCCCATACTGAGCGGGGCGATTCTTCTCATGCGCATTGACGTTCCATTCCAGGAGAGTTGATCGTAGGTCGGGCGCGGGTGCCGGCCGGGCAACCGCATTGCCGCACCGGGCGTCAGCCGGAGCTGGACGGTGCGGCGGCCAGCGGACGGGCCGAGCCGCTGCCGCGGGAGATCCGCCGGAACCAGCCTCGGTCGCGGGCGGTCGTGATCCCGACCGCCACGATGAGAATTCCGCCGTTGACGCAGCCCTGCCAGAAGGCCGAGATCTCGCTGAGGGTCAGGCCGTTCGCGATGACACCGAGGAAGGCCACGCCGATCACCGTGCCCAGCACACCGCCCTCACCGCCGCTGAACGCGGTGCCACCGATCAGGACCGCGGCGATGATGGTCATCAGCAGGGTGGCGTCCACCTGCGGGGCGGCGCCGGCGAGCCGGCCGACCTGCAGCACGCTGGCCAGGCCCGCGGTGAAGCCGGCGATGACATAGGTGAGCAGCACGACGCCGGCCACGTTGATGCCGTTGATACGGGCCGCCTCGGCATTGGAGCCGACGGCGAAAAGGGATCGCCCGAACGATGTGTAGCGCAGCACGCCCGCGGCGAACAGGGCCAGTGCCGCATCGAAGAGAAGAATATAGGGAATACTGCCGACACTGCCGTTCATGAACGTCTTCAGCGGGCCGAAGCCGTCCGTCGAGAATACGCTGATCGTGCGGCCGTCATTACTGACCAGGGCGATACTGGAATAGACCGACATCGCCCCCAGCGTGACCACCATGAACGACATCCGGACCCAGCTGATCAGGAATCCGTTGAGGAAGCCGAGCAGCAGGCCCAGGCCGATCGCCACCAGCACCGCCAGGACGAACGGTGCGCCGTGTTCCAGCGCGATGCCCATACCCATGCCACAGGCGCCGGCCGCGGACGCGGCCGACAGATCGATGCCACCGGAGATGATGACGAAGGTGGCCCCGATGGCCAGCACCAGCACCACGCTGTTGCTCGCCACGATGTTCGTGACGTTTCCCCAGGTCCGGAACACCGGCTGGGTCATGGACAGATAGACGCATACCGCGACCAGCGCGGTCACGACGCCGGTGAAGCGGCCCAGGGACGGCCGGCGGCCCCGGAGGATGGTCGCGGCTCGGCCCGCCTCGCGCATGCGGCCAGCCGCGAGGCCACCGGCCTGCGTACCGTTCGCGTCCGTGGGGCCCGGCGCCGCCGTCGGAATCGGTGAGGTGTCGATCTCACGTGTGGTCATGACGGTTCTTCCTTCGTTACGAGGCTCGTTGGACCAGCCGGCCGGACACGGCCACGTTTGCCACGGACTCCTCGTCGAACTCCGCCGCGTCGAAGTGGCCCCGCACCTCTCCCTGGTAGAAGACGATCACCTCGTCCGCCAGTCCGAGCAGTTCCGGGAGTTCGGACGAGATGATCACGACGGCGGCGCCGTCGGAGACGAGCTGCTGGAGCAGCCCGTAGATCGAGCTCTTGGCGCCCACGTCCACGCCGCGGGTCGGCTCGCTCAGGACGTAGACGGCGCAGCCACGCGCGAAGACCCGCCCCAGGACGACCTTCTGCTGGTTTCCGCCGGACAGGGTCGAAATCCGCACGCCGTCGCCCGCGGCGACCACCCCGTAGCGCCGCATACTGTCCGCGACCCGGCGCTGCTCCTCCCGCACCCGCAGCAGGCCCTTGGTGCTGAGCTGGGACATCCACGCCAGGGAGAAGTTCTCGGCCACGCTGCGGCCGGGGAGGATGCACTGTCCCTTGCGATCCTCCGGGACGAATCCGATGCCGCCGTCGAGCGCCGCCCGGGGGTTGGCGACGCTGATCCGCCGGCCGTCGACCCGCACCTGTCCGGTGGCCGCGAGGACGCCGCCGAGGGCGAGCCCGAGCTCGGTCTTGCCGGAGCCGACCAGGCCGGCGACGCCGAGGATCTGGCCGCGGCGCAGGGTGAAGCTCGTCGGCCGCAGCCGCCCGTCCACCGACGCGAGGTCGCGTACCTCCAGCACGGTGTCGCCAGGGGTGACATCGCGGTTGCCGAAGTAGTCGTCGAGGTCGCGGCCGACCATCATCTGCACCAACCGGTCCTCGGACGTCGCCGGCAACGGGACGGTGCCGACGAGCCGGCCGTCTCGCAACACCGTGGCCCGCGTGGCCGAGCGGTACAGCTCCGGCATCCGGTGGCTGATCATCAGGACGGCGACGCCGCGGCGCCGCTGCTCCTCGACGATTCCCAGCAGCCGGTCGGTCGCCGCTTCGGACAGCGAACTGGTGGCCTCGTCCAGGATCAGCAGCCGGGCCTGGGTGGACAGGGCCCGCGCGATCTCGATCTCCTGCTGGAGTTCGATGCTCAGGCTGGAGACCTGGGTGCGCGGGTCGACGTGGACGCCGAGGGAGTCGAGGACCCGGGCCGCGTCGCGGTAGGCGCGGTTCCAGTCGATGATCCCCAGGCGGGTACGCGGGAGCCGGCCCAGGTAGACGTTCTCCGCCACGCTCAGGCTGGTGGCGAGGGTCAGTTCCTGGCTGATCGAGACAATGCCGTGGCGCAGTGCGGCGGCCGGGCTGGGAATGCTGATGCGCCTGCCGTCCAGCCAGATCGAGCCGCTGTCCGGCTGGTGCGCGCCGCCGATCACCTTCGAGATCGTCGACTTGCCCGAGCCGTTCTCTCCGGTCAGCGCATGGACCTCGCCCGCGTGCAGTTCGAGGCTGACGTTGTTCAGAGCCAGGACACCCGGAAACGCCTTGCTGATTCCCTCGACGCGAAGGAACGGCGCGTCGCCGGATCGCGAGCTGTCGGAGCTGTCCATCACGACCTTTCCTCGGTCCGTCATCCGTAGGCTGTAGTGGTATCTGGCATCTGTGGTGCCTAGAATCTGCTGGCGGCGGGCTGGCGCCGGAAGTGCGCCGGTCCCGTCAGCGGGATTTGTCCTCGAACTGTTTCCCGCCGGAAATAAACCGCCCGAGCACGGCGGGTCAGCTCAGCGGAAGAGCGGCGTGGGAGTACGGCGGGCGAGCTGACGCAGGTCAACCGACTCGTCGCCGAGCTCATCCGCGTCGACGGCGACGCGCCCCGCGATGAGCTTCATCGCGGCCCGCACGTCCCGCCCGCGACCGATCGCGAAGACTCCGGCGACGGTCCCGGCCCGCAGATGAAACGCGGCGAACGACGAGGACTCCCGGTCACCGCGCAGCACCACCTCGTCGGCGGCCCCCAGCTCCCCGGCGAGCTGGATGTTCATGTCGAACTGGTCGCTCCAGAACCACGGCACGTCGCGGGCCGGCAGCGGCGCCCCGAGCATCGCGGCGGCCGCGACCGCGGCCTGCTCCTGGGCGTTCTGGTAGGACTCGTACCGCACCAGCCGCTCACCGAACCAGGACGGCTGCACCGTCACGTCACCCGCGGCGAAGACCGCGGGGTGCGACGTCCGGGCCGCACGGTCGACCACGACCCCGTGGCGGCTGCCGGCGAGGTGCAGGCCCAGGTCGGCGGCGAGTTCGGTCCGCGGCGCCATGCCGATGCCCGCGACGACGACGTCCGCCGGCAGTGTCGTGCCGTCGTCCAGCTCGACGCCGGTCACCCCGCGCCCGCCGCGGATCGCCCGCACGCCCACGCCGATCCCGATCCGCACCCCCCGCCGCAGGTGCTGCTCGGCCACGAAGGCACCCCAGGTCGGACCGAGACTGCGGGAGGCCGGAACGCTCGCCGCCTCGACCACGGTCACGGAGCAGCCCAGGGCCTGCGCGCTGGCCGCCACCTCCAGGCCGATGAAACCGCCGCCGACGACCACCACCTCCCCGGCGGTCTTCAGCGCCGAGCGCAGCGCGACCGCGTCGTCGAGGTCGCGCAGGTGGAACACGCCCGGCAGACCGGCGCCCGGCACCTCCAGCCGGACGCAGCGACCACCAGTGGCCAGCAGCACCTTGTCGGCGATGACCGCACCGCCCGAGGCGAGCGCGACCGTCCGTGCCGACGGGTCGAACCCGACGGCACGGTCCCCCAGGCGCAGTTCCACGCCCAGGTCGTCCCAGTCGACGGGCAGCAGGACCGACTCCGCCCCGCGGTCGGTGAGCAGCACCGCCTTGGACAGTGGCGGCCGCTCGTAGGGCGGGTGCTCCTCGGCCCCGATCAGCGCGATGCGGCCGTCGAAACCCCCGGCGCGTAGGGCCTGCGCGGCCCGCGCGCCGGCGAGGCTGGCGCCGATGACAGCGAAAACGGGCCTGTCCACGAGCTGTCTCCTTGGTGTGTGTGCGCGTCGGGCGTCCGGCGGTCCGCGCTTCTGCCGTCCGCGCTTCTGCCGTCCGCGCCACCGCTGCGGGTGCCGCCGCCGTGGGCGCCGCCGCGCATCTGTTGGGCGATCCGGCGGGCCTGCACCTTCATGGCCTGCTCGAGCTCGTCGGCGCGGGTCATGGTGCTGCTGACCGAGCAGCTCACAGCGCCGAGCACGGCACCGGAGGCGTCGATGACCGGGACGGCGACCGCCACACAGTTCATCCGGATCTCGTGCCGCATCCAGGCGACGCCGGTGCGACGGATCTCGGCCATCTCGCGGGCGAGTCGATCCGGACCGCTGATCGTGTAGGGCGTCATCGCCACCAGCGGTTCGGCGACGACGGCGTCGAACACCTCGCGCGGGCTGAAGGCGACGATCGCCTTGCCCGCCGAGGTGCAGTACGCCGGGGCGCGGGTGCCGACATCCATCCAGCTGGACGGGTCCTCGCCCACCGCACAGATCTTGTCGACGCACCGCACGCTGGTCCTGTTCTGCAGGACCGACAGCACCGTCGCATACCGGAAACGCGCGAACAGCTCAGCCAGATAGGGATGCGCGATGCGGGTGAGCGAGCTGTTCGCCGGGGCCATCCGGCCCAGTTCGGACAACCGGGCGCCGAGCGCGAACGCACCGGCCCGTCGCTCGACGACCCCCCAGTCGACAAGCTCGCCACACAGCCGGTGCGCGGTGGTCTTGGAGATCCCCGACTCGCGGGAGAGCGCGGTCAGGCCGAGCGGCCCGAACTCGGCCAGCGTCTCGACCAGGCACCGCACCTTCTCGATCACCGAATCGGGGTTCTGTTCGGTACGCTCCGCCGCCTGCTCGAGCCGCCGCGCCGCCATCGTCATTCGTCGCCCGTCCTCCGGTCCGCCACCCGGCACCGGGAGATCAGCCGGACGGGGCGGGGCACGGCCGCGTCCGATCAGAAGTCATCAGAAGTCATCAGAAGTCAGAAGAAGACGCTGAGGTTCTTGGAGAGGACGACGTTCTGGTCGAGCAGGACCACCCGATCGGCGATCTGGAAGGATCCGTCGTCGGTCGGGCGCAGGCGGTCGTAACGCTCGCCGGCCCAGAGGTCGACCTCCGCCTCCAGCCGGTTGCGGTAGACGAGGAAGTTCGAGCGCACGTCGTAGCTGCCGGCCTCGTCCGCGCTCGACCTGATCCGCACGTTGGTGATCAGGTGCCGGGTCCGCGAGGGCGGGTCCTCCGCCCAGTTGGAGCCGGACTCGCGCTGATTCACGTACAGCTTGAGGGTCTTCATGTCGGCGTCGAAGTGCGCCATCTCGATGCCGCGCGCGGCGGCCTCGTCGGCGAACCGCTGCCGCCGCAGCCGGTTGCGTCGCACCGGCAACCGGTAGTGGCTGTCCGTGCTGAACAGGTCGTACCAGGCGTGGTACTTCCACTCGTCCAGCAGTTCGGCCTCGTAGTAGTAGAACTGCTCGATCCGGAACTGCAGCTCCTGCGTCGCCGCGGTGAACGCCGTCAGCTCCGCCTCGACCTGTGTGGTCATGTCGCCCCTCCGCTCAGCTCTCGTCACCGGACTCGCGCACGGCATCGACGCGCGGCCACTTCTCGCTGGTCATGAACTCCAGCCAGCGCCGGTAGAAGGTGCGCTGCGGACCCTCGCCGTAGTAGGTCCCGTTGATCCGGCCGGGATAGGTCTCGTGGTCCTCGGTCTCGTGGCCCAGGCCCATCTGGTAGTTCCAGTCCATGCGCCGGGTCTGGTAGCCCTGCTCGAGGATCTGGCCCATCAGGTTCCAGTTCTCGCCGTCGTCGAGCTCGACGATGCCGGCGGCACCCTCGGTGAGGGTGGCGGACAGCTGCTGGGCCTTCTTCACCTGCTCCGGGGCGTCCTTGTCGACGACCGTGAAGGACCAGATCTCGAAGGTGTTCGGGCCCTTCGGATGCCACACTCGCAGGTTCGCCGAGGCGGGCAGGCCCGACATGTTCGGGAACACGGTGAAGTTGCCCAGCATGTTCGTGCGGGACGAGCCCAGCCGTTCCTCGACGACCGGATTGCGCTCAGCGTTGTAGACCGACAGCGGGTCGTCGTCGAAACGGGTCACCCGGCCGAAGACCATCGAATGGCCGTGGCCGTGCCGGGAGGAGAACTGGGCACCCTCCGGCATCTTCCCCCACATGCCCTCGCCGATCTTGCCGAGCGAGGAGGAGTGCGTGACCTGCGCATGGTAACCGTCACCGGCGAACTGCTCGGCCGCGATCTTCCAGTTGCCGCGGATCGTCCACTTGATGACGCCGGGCAGGATCTCGATACCGCCGGGCACGTGGTCGACCCAGGAGTCGATGTAGAAGGTCATGTCGCCGAGGTACTCGTGCAGCGGCGGCGCGGTCGGGTCGAACGTGGCGAACCACAGACCCTTGTAGTTGTCGATCTGTGCGACCTGGACCAGGCCCCACTTCTTGCGGTCCAGATCGTTGTGGTAGGCGTCGGCGAGGTTGGGGACGTTGATCAGCTCCCCGGAGATGTCGTACGCCCAGCCGTGATAGGTGCACATGAAGTTCCTGGCGTTGCCGTCCTCGGCCCGGCAGACCTTCATGCCGCGGTGCCGGCAGGCGTTCAGGTAGGCCCGGACCGAGCCGTCCTTCTGCCGCGCGACGATCACCGGGTCGCCACCCATGTAGGTGTTGAAGAAGTCGCCCGGCTTCGGAATCATGCTGTCGTGCGCGAGGAAGAGCCACGCCCGCCCGAACAGGCGCCCCAGCTCCTCCCGGTAGACCTTCTCGTCGATGAAGATCTCCGGGCTGATGAGGCCCTTCTCCCACTGGACCTTGTCGGCCAGGTCATCGATCTCGATGGACATGCGGCGCTCCCTTCCGGTGCGTGGTGACGCTCAGGCGTTGGTGACGGGTGAGTCGAGGAAGGCCTTGACGACCGCCGCGAAGTCCGCGGGCCGCTCCTCCTCCATGTGGTGCGCCGCCTCGTCCATGAGGTAGACGTCGCCGTAGGGAGCGATGTCGGAGAGCAGGATCGGGTAGGTGTTCTGGACGAAGATGTCCTGCTTGCCGAAGAAGAACAGGATCCGGGCCCGCACCGTGGCGAGCTTGTCCGCGAGGTCCTCGGGCTCGCCCCAGGCCTCGGCGGAGGCGAGCATCCGCTGCCCGTCCGACAGGCTGTAGAGGTAGCGCAGCTCCACGCGGTCGGGCGCGACGTTCGCCGGATCCCAGTACTCCAGCCGTTCCATGATCGGAACGATCTTCTCGGGGGACGGGCCGTCGCCGCCGTAGTAGTTGGCCCACGCGGTCATGCCTTCGAAACCCAGCTCCGGGGTCTTGGCGCCGCGCCCGCGGTGCACGGGCTCACTGCCCGTGATCACCATCTTGCGGACCAGGTGCGGATAGTCGGCCGCGAGCGCGACCGCCGCCGACCCGCCGATCGAGTTGCAGACGAAGTCGGCCTCGGTGACGCCCAGGGTCGTAAGCGTGGCGGCGATGCGCCGCGCGTGCGCCGTCCAGCGGGGACCGTCGATCCTCGCGACACTGGAGAAGCCGTAGTTGAGCATGTCGACCAGCAGCACGCGCCGGTCGGCGGCGAACAGCGGGGCGACGGGTGCGAAGTCCGTCCAGGACGTGCATCCCGGGCCGCCGCCGTGCAGGAAGACGGTGGGCTTGCCGGACCCCAGCTCGGCGACCCACAGGGCGTCCTCGCCGGCGGGCACGAGCTTCCCCTCGGGAGCGCCGAGGGCATACACCGCAGCGGTCTCACTCGCGATGGTGGTCATAACACTCCTTGATCGCCCGCGGAGTTTCGGCATCATCATTTGCGGGTGTGTGGACTGATGCTAGGCGGATCCCAAGGATCGGTGAATGGACGGCGGTCCGCTCACCGGTCCGCGGTCTGTTACTTCTGAATAACCATTGTTTCGGGAATTCGACGGCCTGCGCCGCGGAGCACGGTCCGCTTACCCGGACGTCACAGGCCGGATCAGCAGTGCACTGATGGGACCGCGCAGCGTTCGGGTGCCGCAGTCGCGTTCCCGGGGCCGGGGGCGGCATTTGTCACACCCCGCGGCCCCGGTGTCAGGCCGCCGGTGAGGTGCGGGCGAGGAAGTCGAGGACCAGCGACGCGAACGCGTCCGGCCGCTCCATCGGCGGCCAGTGGCCGCACTCGTTGAGCACCACCACGTCCGCGCTGGGCAGGTAACTCATGATCATCAGGGCCTGCTCGAAGGGCACCATGCGGTCGAAGCGGCCGTGGATCACCAGCGTCGGCACGGTGACCCTCGGCAGGTCCACCACGTTGCTGTGCGGGACGCTGACCGAGTCCTGCGTCGCCTGCCAGTGGTCCATCCGCTGCGCGCGGAAGGCCATCAACTCGTCCACCAGCTCAGCCGTGACCAGCGACTCGTCGTACCAGAGCCCGCGCAGCAGGCGTTCCAGCTTGTCGCGGCTGCCCGGGTCGGCCTGGCTCTCCAGCTGCAGCCGCATCACCTCGCCGGGGAACGGCGCCAGCAGGTACGGGTCTCCGCCGGTCGAGGCGTGACACGCGCCGATGACGAGGCGCTCCACCCGCCCGGTGTGCTGGAGCGCCAGGTCCAGACAGGTGGTCGCGCCCTGCGAGGTGCCGACCGCGGTGATCCGCTCGATGCCGAGGTGGTCCAGCACCCGCACCACCGCGCGGACGCAGACGTCATGGGCCGGCTCGTGGAAGGTGACCGGCCCGGTGTGCCCGTAGTTGGTCAGCTCGACGACGATGCAGCGCCGGGACTTCGCCAGGACGGCGAGCACGTCCCGGTAGAGCAGCCAGGCGGTCGATCCCGGCTGCGGGCCCCAGGCGGACACCAGGAGCAACGGCTCGCCGGAGCCGACGTCGAGGTAGTAGATCGGCCCCTCGGGCGAGTCGATCACGTGCGCGAGGCCGTCCGGCGGGAGCAGCTCCCGGGGAGTCGGGTCAGCGGTGGGCATGCGGGCACCTCCGGGCTCGGCGGATCCCGTCCGGGCTGCGGCGGGAATTGTTGTCCGCAGGGGCCGCGCCGACCCTGCGAAACACGCGATTCCTGTTTTGAATCACGTTCGTCGAGAGCCCGGCAAGCTGTCTGGTCCGCTGAGTGAAACGCGTTCCTTGACCGTCACGAATCTGACTCGGCTGAATAGGCGCATGGGGTCGAGACCGATTGGTTCCGCGTTGCCGCAAGGTTCGCACAGCACCCGGGATCGGCTCGGATGACCAACTTCTGCGGCCCGGCTCGGCCGCGCCCCCGCGTCACCCCGCGCGCCGCGGCGGCGACCGCCTACGTGACGAGCCTGTTCATGGCCGCGCTCGACACCCACATCGTGAACGTCATGCTGCCGACGCTGGGCCGCGACTTCGACGCGCCGCTCGCGTCGGTCAAGTGGACGGTGATCGGCTACATCCTGGCGCTGGCCATCACGATGCCGGCGGCCGCGTGGTTGACCGGACGCTTCGGTGAGCGACGGGTGTTCGTCACCGCGCTGGGTCTGTTCGTGCTCGCGAGCGCCGCCTGCGGCATGGCCCGCAGCCTGCCCGAACTCATCGCCGTCCGCGGCCTGCAGGGCGCGGCCGGCGGCCTGATCGGCCCGGTCGGCACGGCGATGCTCTACCGCGCCTACCCACAGAGCGAGCGGGCCCGGATGACCCGGCTGCTGCTGATGCCGATCGCGCTCGGCCCCGCGCTGGCCCCGCCGCTCGGCGGCCTGCTGGTGGACCACCTGAGCTGGCGGCTGGCCTTCTTCCTCAACGCTCCCATCGGCCTGGTCACCGCGGCGATGGTGCTGCTGGCCCCCGCCGCCGCCGAGCAGCGCCAGCGGGTGCGACTGGGGGCGGGCAACTTCGCGACGGCAGCGGTGGGACTCAGCGGTGCGCTGTACGTCCTGGGCGAGGGACCGGAGCTTGGCTGGACGCATCCGATCACCCTAAGTGTTGCAGTGGTCACCATCGTTGCGGTCAGGCTGTTCGTCGCGATCGAGTTGCGGGCCCGGGAACCGCTGATCGATCTGGGGCTGTTCCGGGACTCGCTGTTCCGCTACTCGAACCTGGCCACGGCCTTCCAGACGATGGCGTTTCTCGGCGGCATGCTCTACATCACGCCCCTCATGCTGCAACAGGCCGCGGGACGGTCCCCGCTCATCGCCGGCCTGGTCCTCGCGGTGGTCCCGGTGGGCGTGGTGATCTCCTCGCAGACCGTCGGACGGGCCTTCGACGTGCTGGGGCCGCGGGTCCTGGTTGTCGTGGGCCAGTCGCTGCTGGCCGTCGACCTCGTGGTGCTGAGCAGGTTCGACGGCGACACCCCGCTCTGGGCGTTCTGCGCGGCGATGCTGGTCGCCGGGCTGGTGAACGGGATGGCAATGGTGGGCCTGCAGGCGTCGATGTTCGGCAACATCGGTGCCGACGAGATCTCCAGGGCGGCCGCCGCGCTGACGATGAACAGGCACGTGTCGACCGCGCTCGGGGTGGGTCTGGTGACCGCGGTCCTGTCCGCCAGCGCTGTCACGGCGGCCGGTGGCGCTCCCGGTGCCGGTCGGTTCCAGGTCGCCTACCTGGTGGCGGCGGCCTGCTCGGCAGCTGCCGCGGTCGCCGCGATCGAGCTGCCCCGCAGCATGCGGACCGCGAACGCCACCGTCCCCGACGCCGGGCAGCTCAAGGGCGTCACCGAAACGGCCCGCCAGGCCTGAGACGCAGGCTGTGGCACCGCTTGGCCGCCAACACTTGACGCGAGGACGCGAGGACGCGAGGACGCGGATCCGCGGAGCAGGGCGGACCCGCGTGGCCCACGGAGCCGCTGTCACTCGTGCACGCTTCCCGCCTGTGGGAAGTCGTCTTGACAGACGGTTCGCGGGGAACGGCCGGCCGCAGAGATGATCATGGAGGTGTCACTTCGTCCCGGGTTCCGCCCGCGGGGCCACGGCGGAGTCGCGGAGCCCGGGAACAAGGGGAAGACCGCGGGGGCAGTGCGGTCTCGAGTGAGCACGACCGGCCTCCCGCCCGCGATCGGACGGGAAGCCGGCGCGCGTTCACGCGGCGGCTTCCCGTCCGATCGCGGGCGGGAGGCCGGT
>NZ_FZMO01000081.1 GCF_900197875.1 Frankia canadensis
CGGGAACGGGTGACACGGCTGGGTGATGCCCGATTCTGGAACGCCATGCACTGGGAGGTGCTCGCCCGCCAGTCCGCCGGCGCCGACGAACGGGAGATGGCTGAGGCCCTGTTCGTCACCCCCAGCACCATTCACGACATCCTGACAGCGGCCCGCCCGCACCTCGACGCCCCGGCCTGACCGCCGGCCCCACCGTTGCGTGAAGGCATGCAGAGCTCACCGACGCTGATGCTCCTGTCACCGCGTGGGTCTCGCCGTGTTCGCGACGGTAACTCCCGGTTGACCTGTGATGGAGGTCGCTCTGGTCCGCGCGGTCGGTGCGACACGACGCGGCGCTGAACGCGCCGCCCGGTGCCGGTCAGGACTTTCCTACCGGCGGGATCCCCCATTGGCCCGATGATCCGCGCTGCGAGCCGGAACCTTCTGGGGCCGTACGATCGCCCTGCGCCACCGCGCGGGCGGGAAGGCCCCGCCGCTGGCTTCCGGCGGCCCGCTCGAGGACGCGGCCGACCTCGCCACGGGGGTGGCCGCACGCCCTGACGCGGGTCAGCGGGCCCTGATGGCGGTCAGCGGACCGCGTCGCGGACGCGGTCGATGATCGAGGCGATCGGGCCGACGGTCCACTGCGCGGTCGTGGAGCCCGCGGTCGAGGCGTGCGGGTGCGTCGGGGCGAACCGCTCCGCGGTACGCAGCCGGCGGCCCATGGTCTCGAGCTGCTCCTCCTGGCGGGCGGCGCGCAGCCGGGGGAACTCCTCGCGTTCCTCGTGCTCGGCGTGTTCCGAGACGGACTGCTCGAACCGCGCCAGCTCGAAGGCGAAGTCGTCGCTGTGCACGTCCATCTTCTCCAGGCGGCTGAGCATCTTGGTGGCCTTGTGCTCCTCCTCGTTGCAGGCCTCGGCCAGCTGCCGGTCGGACTGCCGGCTGACCGGGCGCACGATCATCTCCTCCGCGGTCTCGTGCGCGGCGAGCAGCGCCCGCAGCTCGTCGAAGGCCCGCTCCTTGTGCTCACCCGTGGCGGTTCGCACCTCGGCGAACAGGTCGCGGATGCGGGCGTGCTGGGTGAGCAGGATGCCCACCACATCGTCCTCGGGAAGGCCGGCGGCCGCGGCTCGCTCGGCGTCCGCTTCGGTCCTGGTCACGAGATCCTCCTTGTTGGGCGCGGCTGTCCTCCTGTTCGGCCATGCCCCTCCGGCCCGTCCCAAACCACCGCGCGGGCCTGGCTGACGGGCGGCCCCGGCCCGGGGTTTCGGGGCGGACCGGCGGGGAAGGGCCTGAGGTCTAAGGCCCTGGCTTCGACGCCGTGCCCCCGCCGTGACGGCGACCGCGCCGTCGCGTACCCACGAACTCGGACGAGGACGGCGGGTGGCTCATGGGCGCCGCCGACGACCCGCCCGGTCCCGGGGCAGCGCCTCGGACGGGGAGGTCCGACGTGACCGACATCCTGCCCGCGGCACTGCGCCAGTTCGCCGCCGTCTCCCGCCAGGAACCCGAACGGGTCTCCGGGGTGCGGCGCACGGACGAGGGCTGGTCGGTGCTGGCGGACGTGGTCGAGCTGGAGCGGATCCCCTCGACCACCAGCGTGGTGGCGACCTACCGCATCGACGTGGACGACGAGGGCGGCCTGATCGGCTACGAGCGTCTGCGGCGCTTCGTGCGCGGCGCGACCGACAGCTGACGGACCAGGACCGGCGGCGCGACCCGCACCGCATGACCGGAGAACGACGACCTGGGAACGCTGCCGGACCCAGCAGCGCCTCGACGCGACCAGCTCCCCGACGGGGTCACCATGGCACGACCGGACATCGCCGCGACCGCCGCCAATCCGGCGGTCAGGGGCAGTCGTGGGCCCATGGCGACAGCCTCGCCATCGGCGCCGCTGCGGGGCTGGAGCGGCACCCGGACCGACACCCTCGCCGACGTCCTCGAACGCGTCCTCGACAAGGGCGTCGTGATCGTGGGCGACGTGGTGGTCAGCGTGCTCGACGTCGAGCTGCTCACCCTCAAGCTGCGGCTGTTCATCGCCTCGGCCGACACCGCCCGGGAGATGGGCCTGGACTGGTGGACGACCGATCCCTTCTACTCGTCGCGGGCCCGCGAGGCACAGTCCGACGACCAGCGCGACCAGCGCGATCTCCCGCCGGAGAGCCAGGGTCAGGTGCGGGCGCGCAGCCCGCGCGAGCTGCGCGCGGAGAACGCGCGCCTGCGAGCTCGGCTGAACGCCCTCGAGGCCGCGTCGGACGACGACGCGGCGATCCCCGCCACCGGACGTGCGGTCGCGGCCGAGCCCGCGGCACCCGCCGCCGATGGTGAGCGACCGGCCGGGGCGGCGAGAGCGCGATGACGAACCCGCTGAGCGAGCTGGGCCGGCGCCTCGCGCCGGGCGTGCTGGCCGACGCGGTGCCCGAGGCCCAGCAGCTCGCCCGTCGTCGGATCGCCGAACGGCTCGCCACGGAGATCGCCGCGCAGATCATGGCCTCGGCACCTCCCCCGATCGTCGACACCCCGTCGCCCGAGCCGGTCACCGAGACCGCCGAGGACTCCGTCGCCGAACCCGTCGCCGAACCTGTCGCCGAGGAGAGGACCGGCGGCGGCGACGGCGCCCCCGCGCCGCGGGAAGCCACTACGGCGGTGCGCACGGGCCTGTATGCGTACGGCGTGGCGCCGGCGGGGGTGGACGTCGGCGGGATCACGCGCCTGCACGACGATGCCGGCCCCGCGCGGACGATCGCCCGCGACGGGCTCGCGCTGGTCGTCTCGGACATCGACGTCGGCCTGCTGGAGGGGATCGAGGAGGACCTGAGCGAGTCCGGCCGGCTGGCGGCGCTCGCGCAGCGCCACGATGCCGTCCTGCGGGAGCTCATGGAACGCGGAAGCGTTCTGCCGCTGCGCTTCGGCACGGTCCTGCGCGGGCCGGACCACGCCGCCGAGGTCCTCGACGATCCGGACGGCGGCCTCACCGCGCTGCTCGCCGCCGTCCGCGGCGCCCGCGAATGGGGGCTGCGCGTCGAGCGTGACGCCGGCCGGGACAGCCCTGCGAAGCGGGAGGAAGGCCGGCCCCAACCCACCGGCCCGCCGAGGGCGCAGGACGCGGCGGAGGGCGAAGCGCGCGGGCGCGGCGCGGGGGCGGAGTACCTCGCGTCACGCCGGGCGTCGCTGCACGCGGCCGAACGCCAGCGTGTCCAGACCGCGCAGCTCCTCGACCGGGTGGATCACGCGCTCTGCGCGCACGCACGCGACGCGACCACCCGCGGGCGGCGGCCGGGCCGCCTGTTCGACCGCGCCTACCTGGTGGACACGGCGCGGGAGGAAGCCTTCCTCGACGCTGCCCGGCGGGCGGTCGACGAGGTGCGCGCCGCCGGGCTGGCGGCGGAGCTGACGGGCCCGTGGCCGCCGTACTCGTTCGTCGACGTCACGCTCGGTGCCCTGGACCCGCTGGACGTGCCCGCCGTCATCGGCTCGCCGGCCGTGCCCGGTCTCGTCGGCGCGCCAGGTGCTCCCGCCACCGGCCAGGGCGGAGCGGAGGCCGGCGATGGCTGATCCGACGGCCGTGCCCCGCGCACGTGCGGCCGCCCCGGCGGCCGGCGGCACCTATTACCACGTCCCCGGCGCGTCCCCGCGGGCACAGCCCACCCCACGGGCGCAGGCTCCCCCACAGGGGCAGGCACTGGTGGACCTGCTCGACCGGCTGGTGGACAGCGGCGCTGTCGTGAGCGGGCAGGTCGTCGTCGCACTGGCAGGGGTGGAACTGCTCAAGGTCGATCTGCGCCTGCTGCTCGTCGGTGTCCAGACGGCGATCGAGGGCGGCCGCCGCGGCGGTTCGCCCGGCGGGTCCGCGTCCGCGCCCGGGAGGCCGTCATGATGGGCACACCGCCATGACGGCGCGCGGGCCCGCGGCGCGGGGCGGGGCCGAGCGGCGCCAGGCACTGCGGCTCGATGCGGACCCCGAGGACGTCGGCCGGGGGTTGGGCCAGCTCGTCGTGGCCGTCCTGGAGCTGCTCCGCGAGCTGCTGGAACGCCAGGCCATCCGGCGGATGGACGGCGGCGACCTCTCGGACGACCAGGTCGAGGACCTCGGCCGGAGCCTGATCGAGGTCCGGCGCAGCATCGAACGGCTGCGCACCTCGCTCGCGCTGTCCGATCAGGACGCGGACGAGGCCGTCTCCCTCGCGCGCGACGTCCTGGGCGCGCCCGCGCCCCCCGGCGCGCGCTCGTTCGCGTCGCCCGCGGCGGGGGACCGCGCCGACCGCGCCGCCCGGGCCGAACCGGCCGAGACCGCCGCGGCGACAACGTCTACAACAACCGAAACGTCCGGAGTAGCCGAGACGTCCCACCAGCGGCCATCGGCCGCGCCAGAGGATGTCGTCTCGCTGAAGGCGAGGTGCTCGCGATGAGCGTCGTCAGTCACCCCGTCGGCCGGGCCCCGCAGCCCAGTGGGCTCGCCGACGTCCTCGACGTGGTGCTGGACAAGGGCATCGTCATCGACGCCTACGTGCGCGTGGCGCTGGTCGGCATCGAGATCCTCACGATCGACGCCCGGATCGTGATCGCCAGCGTCGACACCTATCTGCGGTTCGCGGAGGCGGTGAACCGGCTCGATCTGCGACCACAGGAACAGGTGGCGGGTCTGCCCGGGCTGATGCACGAGGTGACCGACGGCACCGCGCGGCACAAGGCGAAGGGCGCGACCCAGGGGGCGCTCGGCGGCCTGAAGGACGCCGGCGGCGACGTGGTCGGCGCGCTGCGGGACTCGCTGTCCGGCGCCAGCGGGTCGGTCGACGACCAGGAGACCGAGCCGGCCCGCAGGCGAGCCCAGGACGAGCGCCGCGTGCCCTCGGAACGCCGCAGCGGACGGGAGGCGTGAGATGTCCGTGATCGTGTACGGCGTGACGAAGGTCGATCATCCCGAGCCTGAGCCCGCGCCGGTCGGCCTCGGCGAGCCGGGCGGCCCGGTCCATCTGGTCCGCCTCGGTCCGCTCGCGGCGGCCGTCAGCGCGACCGCGAGACTCGGCGTCCTCGGCGAGCAGGAGGCGATGCGGCATGTCGACATCCTGCGGCTCCTGCTCGAGGCCGGCCCGGTGCTGCCGATGCGGCTGGGCACCGTCGCGCCGGACGAGGAGTCGGTGCGCAACGAGGTCCTGGCACCGGTCGGGGACATGCTGCCCGAACGGCTCGACGCCATCGACGGTGTGGTCGAACTGCGCGTGGAGGCGGAGGAGGACGAGCGCAGCGCACTCGCCGCCGTGCTTCCCGGGTCTGCGCTGGCGGGGACCACCATCCCGGCCGACCTGGACAGCCGGATCCGTCTCGGCGAGCGCGTCGCCGACCTCGTCGTCGCCCGCCGGATCGCGCAGGCGGAGGACGTCCTGGCGCTGCTGCGGCCGCTGGCGCGCGCCGACCGGTCTCGCCGGCGCCACGGCGGCCCCGAGGATCCCGTACTCAGCTGGGCCTTCATGGTGGCGACCGAGGACGTGGCGGAGTTCGGCGCCGCCCTGCGTCGCGCCCGCGTCGCGCATCCCGAACTCGTGATCGAGCAGGTCGGCCCGCTGCCGGCCGTCAGCTTCGTCGACCTGCCTCCCGAACTCGGCGGCCGGGTGGCCCAGGACGACCCACAGGCGGGTTGGACGGGTCGTCCAGGGGAGGCAGCCGGGGACACCTTCGCCGGCACCGGGCGGTGGGGCTGGGGAGATCCAACCAATCGCACCGACCAGGGGAAAGGTGAGGAGTCGTGAGCAACGCGAAGATCGCGGGTGCGCTCGTCGGCGGATACCTGCTGGGCCGCACCAAGAAGGCGAAGTTCGCGGTCCGCACCGCCATGTGGCTCACCGGTCGCAAATACAACGCCCAGGACATCCTGCGTGACCAGGTGGTGACGCTGCTGCGGTCCGAGGAGGGGCAGCAGATCATCGCGCAACTGCGCGGCCCGGCGGCCGACGCGGTGCGCCAGGCGCTGCTGTCGGCCTACGAGGCCCAGGCGGAACGCCTCGCCGACGGCCTCCACGGGCGACTGAGCCGCCTCGTCCCCGACGCCGGGGGCAACGGTCGGGAGGAGAGCGGTGCCGAAGATGTCGCCGGTGCCAAGAAGAAGCTCGGTGGCGTCGGGAAGGCCGCGACCGGGACGGTGTCAGCGGTGGCGGGCGCCGTGACCAGCCGCGGGCGCGCGGCCGGCGACCAGGGCGAGGGCGCTGAGGACGAACGCGCCGAGGACGAGACCCCCCAGGACGAGCAGTACCAGCAGGACGAGGAGGACCAGGCCGAAGACGGCCAGAACGAACAGGACGCCGGGGGCGGGGGCCACCAGGGCGAGACCGCCGACGGCGATGAGGACGAGGCTGCCGAGAGCGAGGAGTTCGAGACCGCACAGGGCACCGAGGGTGGGGCCGCCGAGGGCGTCGAGAGCGAGGCAGCCAGGGACGAGCGCGAGCAGAGCAAGGGCGACGAGGGCGAGGGCGAGGACGAGCTGGCGGAGCCGGCACCCGCGGCCAGGACCAGGGACGCCGGACCGGAGCGTGCCCCCGCCGGTCGTCAGGCACGTGCGCGGGAGCCGCGGGCAGGCCGGAAGGAGATGTGATGACCGAGGCGACGGGCACCAGGCCGACGGGACTGCTGGACGCACTGCGACACAGCCCCGCCAGCGAGCGGCTCCGCCAGGAGGCGAAGGATCTCGCCAAGGCACAGGCCACGAATCTGGCCGGAGATCTCGGCAAGCGCGTCACCGCCGGCGCCGAGAAGCTGGGCGGAGGCGGCGAGGGCGGCGAGGGCTCCGCGCTGCTCGGGGGGGCGAAGCGGATCGCCGAGGGACAGTCGCCGATGCGGGCGGCAGCCGGCACCGCGATGGATTCCGCCAAGAACAAGATCAGGGGTCTGTTCCGGCGCGGCAAGTCCAAGCAGCGGTCGGGGCAGCAGAAGGTGACGAACATCCAGGAGGCGCTCGACGTCGGCGTGCCGGTGTCGGTCGCCTACGACCAGTGGACCCAGTTCCCCCAGTTCTCCCGGTTCATGAAGGGGGTGGAGGGCGTCGACGCGAAGAGTGAGACCGAGCAGAACTGGCGGATCAAGGTCTTCAAGTCGCGGCGCTCCTGGAAGGGGACGACGACGGAGCAGATCCCCGACCGCCGGATCGCCTGGACCGCGCAGGGCGCCAAAGGGTCGACGAAGGGCGTCGTCACCTTCCATCCGCTGGCCGACGACCTCACGCGCCTGCTGCTGAGCATGGAGTACTACCCGAGCGGGTTCTTCGAGAAGACCGGCAACATCTGGCGCGCGGGCGGGCGCCGAGCCCGTCTCGACCTGAAGCACTTCCGGCGCTTCATCACAATGCGCAACGAGGCCACCGGCTCGTGGCGCGGCGAGATCCAGGAGGGCAAGGTCGTCGCCCAGCCCGACGAGCTCGAGGGCCAGGAGGGCCAGGAGGGCCAGGAGGAACAGGAGGGCCAGGAGGAGCAGCGGAAGGATCTGGAGGATCAGGACCGGGACACCTCCGGGGACGAGGGTGCGCCCGCCGGCGAGGACACGGAGCGCACCGAGGCCGGGTCGCAGGAGAGCGGCACAGAGGAACGCTCCGACGCCGGCAACGGCGACCAGGAGCAGGCCGATGCCAGTGAGGGCGGCGATGCCAGTGGGGGCGGCGATGCCGGCGAGGGCGGCAAGGCCAGGAAGACGCGGCCGGCGGCCGGCAGGGAACGCACGGGCGGGGGAAAGATGCGGGGGCTGGCGCCCGCGCCCGGTCGGGTGGCTGAACGGGCGCGGGTGGGCCCCTGATCTCGTCGGACCGGCTGACGGTCGTTTTGTTTGCGGGCTCGCCGATGATCGGCGCTCTGCGGTCCATTCAGGACAGTACCGCCAGCAGCCGTTGCGCCAGCACGGCGGCGGACGCGGGGTTCTGCCCGGTGTAGAGGTTGCGGTCGACCACCGTGTAGGGCTTCCAGATCTCGCCGCGGGTGAAGTGGACGCCCAGGTCGTTCAGGGCGTCCTCCAACAGCCAGCGTGCCTTCGGGCCGAGGCCCACGGCGTTTTCCTCGTCGTTGGTGAAGCCGGTGACCCGATAGCCGGCAAAGGGGGAGACGCCGTGAATCCGGGTGGCGAGCAACGCGGCCGGGGCGTGGCAGACGACGGCCAGCGGTTTGCCGGAGGCGAGCGCCGCGGTCAGCAGCCGGCCGGCGTCCGCGTCGTTCCACAGGTCCTCCATCGGCCCGTGACCGCCGGGAAAGTAGACGGCGTCATAGTCGGCCAGACGGGCGTCGCGGATCTGGATCGGCCTGCGCATCTCCTCCGCGGAACGGATGACGTTCTCCAGGTCGAGGGCGGTCCGCGCATCGCCCGCCAGGTCGGGGCGAAGGCTCATCATGTCCACCGTCGGGATCGCCCCGCCGGGCGTGGCGACGACGACCCGGTGGCCGGCCGCGGCGAGCGTCCGGTACGGGGCGGCGAACTCCTCCGCCCAGTAGCCGGTGGCATGGCGGGTGCCATCCCGCAACGTCCAGTACGCGGCTCCGGTCATGGCGAACAGCAAGGTGGCCATCAGTCTCGCGTCTCCTCGTGTCTGTTCGGTCGGGTCCCTTTAGGCGATGCCGTCATCACCCTGCGACGCTACGAAAGCGTTCCGATGAGCACCAGTGGGTGCCAGCGCGGTGCCCGGGGCGGGCCGAGGCGGGTTACATCCGCCTTCGGTCGGAGATAACGGAACGCGGTGCTGATCTCGGCGCCGGTTCGGGGCGCTGCCCCACCGCCAGGTCCCCGTCGGAAGCGCTAAGGAGTAGTCCGTGTTCGGCTTCAGGAAGGTCGTCGACCGTGGCCGGGGAGTGGTCGAACCGACCACTCGACTCATCCGTCCCGGCCTAACCGGGTTCAAGCAGTTCCTCATGCGGGGGAACATCGTCGACCTCGCGGTGGCAGTCGTCATCGGCACCGCCTTCACCGCCGTGGTGAAGGCCTTGGTCGACAACCTGCTCACGCCGCTGATCGCCGCGATCGGCGGCAAGCCGGACTTCGCCGGCCTGCGGTTCACGATCCACCACAGCGTCTTCCGCTACGGCCTTTTCCTCAACGCCCTGGTCACGTTTATGATCGTCGCGGCAACCGTCTACTTCTTCGTCGTCCTGCCGATCGCGAAGGCGAACGACCTGCGCCGGCGCGGCCATCCGCAGCCCGAGGCGGAGCCCGCGATCAGCGACGAGGCCCGCCTGCTCACCGAGATCCGCGACCTGCTCGCCGGCGCCGCTCCCCGACCCCCCAGCCAGGGCACCGAGGCCGGCGCCGTCCTCGCCGCCGAGTAGCCCCGCGCCCTCGCGTGCACCACGGCGCCGAACGCCGCCCGGCAGTACGGTCGCTGGGGATCGTGACGTTTGGTTTGTGAGCCTGGGCGACCTGGCGTCGAGGGTGACAGCGAGTCCGTCCTCGGTCAGGTGAGCGCCATGCCCGGCAACCGCTGACCGGACGAGGGCCGCACCAGGGGATCGCGGTGTCAGCGGACCTCGTCGCCGCCGGGAGAGATGGTGGTCACGCCACCAGGGGCGTTGTGATGGACGGTGATGTTCTTGTTCGATCCGGGCCGGCCGTCGATGGTGGTCCACCAGACGACGCAGGAGTCGCCGACCGGCAGCGTTGCGGGGCACTCGTTGGTGACCGCGGCGGTGCTGTTCTCCGCCGCGGTGACCGAGCTGATCTCCAGCGGGGCAGTGCCGGTGCTGATGATCCTGATGGCGGTGCAGTGGTTGCAGCCCGGCGGGACGGCGGCCGACTCCCAGAAGATGCCCGGCCCGGTCGGCGCCTCGATCGGCACCGTGACGGTGCGGCCGCCGGTGGCGCCGGTGCTGTCGGTCACGGTCGCGGTGGCCCGGTAGTTGCCGGGGGTGCGGTAGACGTGGGTCGCCGTCGGGCTGGAACCGGGTCCGGCGATGGTGCCATCGCCGAAGTCGAACGTGTACGAGACGAGGGGTGCCGCGCCGGCCGCTGAGCCGGCCGCGTTCGCGGTGACGCGGGTCGGGGCGAAGCCGCGGGGCGGCGTGACGGACAGCCGGGCCGACGGCGCGCCCCGGCCGGGTCCGTGTCCCGGGCGCGGCCGGGCGGATCCCAGGGCGTACCCGGTCTGGAAGCCGGCGCCGAGGGCGGTGACGGGCACCGGCAGGGCGACCTGAACCGGTGTGAAGCTGGTGGTGGTGGTGCCGTCGCCGAGCTGGCCTTGGTCGTTGGCACCCCAGGCCCAGGCCGTGCCGTCCACCCGCACCGCCTGGGCCCAGTACTCGCCGGCCGTCACGGCGCGCACGCCGCCGAGCCCCTCGACCTCGACGGGTGCCCGCCGGTCGACGGTGGTGCCGTCGCCGAGCTGGCCGGCCCCGTTGTACCCCCAGGAACGGACGGTGCCGTCCCGGCGGACGGCGTATGCCGAGCTCCATCCGGCGGCGAGGGAGACGACCTGATCCAGCCCGCTGACCTGGACGGGCACGCTGCTGTCGGTCGTGGTGCCGTCGCCGAGACCGCCGAAGTAGTTCCAGCCCCAGGAACGCACGGTGCCGTCGGCGAGGATCGCGTACCCGGCGCCGCGTCCGGCGGCGATGCCTCTCACCCCGGTCAGTCCGCTGACCTGCACCGGAGTGGAACTGGCGGTGGCGGTGTTGTTGCCGAGCTGCCCGTTGCCGCCGCTGCCCCAGGCCCAGACCGTGCCGTCGCGGCGCAGGGCATAGGTGGTCCAGGTCTCGGCGGCAAGGGCTGTCACGTCGTGGAGACCGTTGACCTGGACCGGTGTGGAACTGTCGGTGGTGGTGCCGTTGCCCAGCTGGCCGGCGATGTTGAGACCCCAGCCCCAGACGGTGCCGTCGCGGCGCAACGCGTAGGCGGACTCGTCGCCGCCGGCGATGGCGGTCGCCTCGGTGAGGCCCTCGACCCGCACGGGCGTGGCGTGATCTGTGGTGGTGCCGTCGCCGAGCTGGCCCACACGGTTGGCGCCCCAGGCCCAGACGGTTCCGTCGCGGCGCAGGGCGTAGCCGGAGGAGGACCCGCCGGCGATCGCCGTGACGCTGTCGACCCCGGCGACCGGGAAGGGGCGATGCTCGTCGATCCGGCCGCCGTTGCCGAGCTGGCCGGCCCAGTTCGCACCCCACGCCCATGCCACCCGGGCGCCGGAGGCCGGCGGGGGCACGTCGGCGCCCGCCGGTCCGTGACCGGGTGAGAGCGCGGCCTGTCCCGCGAACGCCGCGGTCGGCGTCAACGCGACGGTGCACCCGACGACGGCGGTAACGAGCGCGCTGGCTCCCGTTCTCCACGGACGGCGTGTCCTCGGCAGTGCGGCCATCACCAGTACTCCTCGTTCGGACGGGCGCAAATCTGACGCGGAGTGTAATCGCATGACTCCTATGTGTCGTGCATCCTGGTGAGGTGTCTCCGCGGGTCGTCGCCGACGACGGCGGCGAGCCGGGTCCGGGCGCCGAGCGCGGCCCCGGCGACCGCCGCGTTGCCGGCGCCGCCCACCCGGCTGGCCGCCCCACCGTCCACAGGATCGGCCAGGCCGCGGAGAAGGCCGTCGACGCGGTCCGCAACGCCGTCACCCCCGGCTGACGCGCCGATCAGGTGCCGGCGGCCGCGCCGCTGGTGGGGCTGGAGGGATCGCCGAACCCGTCGTGCCCGAGCCGCGCCCGCCTCCCGTGCCGCCGGCGATGAGGTAGACGGGGGTAGGAAACGGTTATGGACGGTCTGGACCGTGACGATGTCTCGCCGCCGCCCCGTGAGGGCCGTCGCGGGGCGGCCGGGACCTGAGCTGGAGGGCGGCCGTGGCCGACGCGATCGTGATCGGTGCCGGGGTGAACGGGCTGGTGGCGGCGAACCTGCTCGCGGACGCGCGGTGGGACGTCATCGTGTGCGAGGCGGCGGACGAGCCGGGCGGCGCCTGCCGGTCGGCCGAAGCGGTCGCACCCGGGTATGTCACCGACCTGTTCAGCGCCTTCTATCCGCTGACCGCCGCGTCCCCGGTGATGCGCGGGCTCGGCCTGGAGGAGCACGGCCTGCGCTGGTCGCGGGCGCCGAGCGTGCTCGCCCATCCCACCGCGGACGGCAGGTGCGCCGTGCTGTCGACGGACCTGGACCGCACTGCGGAGTCGCTCGCCTCCTACGCGGCGGCGGACGGGCCCGCCTGGCGCGCGCTGTTCGACCGCTGGCGGACGGTCCGGGAACCGCTGGTCGAGGCGCTCGTGGGGGTGCCGTTTCCGCCGGTGCGCGCCGGAACCCGGTTCGCCCGGGCGCTGGGAGCGGCGGGGACGTTGCGGTTCGCCCGGTTCGCCACCCTTCCGGTGCGCCGGTTCGCGGAGGAGGAGTTCGCCGGCGACGGCGCGGGCCTGTTGCTGGCTGGCAACGCCCTGCACACCGACCTCGCCCCGGAGGCGGCCGGGTCGGCGCTGTTCGGCTGGCTGCTGACAATGCTCGGCCAGGACGTGGGCTACCCCGTCCCGACGGGCGGCGCGGGCCAGCTCACCGCGGCGCTGGTCCACCGCCTGCGCGTCCGCGGTGGAATGGTGCGCACCGCCTCGCCGGTCGCCGGCGTCCTCGTCCGCGACGGCCAGGCGCAGGGCGTCCGGCTGGCGGACGGCAGCACGCTGCGGGCCCGGCGTGCGGTCATCGCGGACGTGAACGCGGTGTCCCTGTACCGGCACCTCGTCGCCGCGGAGCAGCTACCCGCCCGACTGCTCGATGATCTCGCCCGGTTCCACTGGGACAACTCGACCTTCAAGGTCAACTGGGCGCTCCGCGGCCCGATCCCCTGGTCGGACCCGCGGTGCGCGGATGCGGGCACGGTCCATCTCGGCGGCACGATGGACGATCTGACGCTGATGTCGGCGCAGCTCGCATGCCGGACGATTCCCCACGACCCGTTCCTCGTGATCGGGCAGATGACGACCGCCGACCCCACCCGCTCACCCGCCGGCACCGAGAGCGCCTGGGCCTACTTCCACGTGCCGCAGGAACCGCGCGCCGACGCCGGCGGTGAACAGATCACCGGCCGCTGGGGGCCCGAGGACGTCGCCCGGCTCGCGGACCGGGCGGAACGCAGGATCGAGCGGATGGCACCCGGCTTCCGTGATCGCGTCGTGGGCCGGGACGTCCAGTCCCCGCTGGCCCTGCAGGCGGCGAACGCCGCCCTGCACCGGGGCGCGCTGAACGGCGGCACCGCCGGGCTGCACCAGCAGCTGATGTTTCGGCCCGTGCCGGGCCTGGGCCGGCCGGAGACCCCGGTGCGCGGGCTCTACCTGGCGTCGATGTCCGCGCACCCGGGCGGTGGCGTCCACGGAGGCCCGGGCGCGATGGCCGCCCGCGTGGCCCTGCGCACGGCCGGGACGTTCGGCCCCGTGCGCCGCGCCGCGGTCCGGGCCGCGCACGCCCGGATCTACGCGCCGTGACCGTCAGGGCCGGCCGAGCGCCGCCTGTTCCAGGCGCCGCGGGGTCTCGACGGGACGACGCTCGGATTCCTGGCCGCCGACCCGCGCCGGGCGGTCCGCGGCGCCTGGCTCTGACGGCGTGAGTGGTCGTCAACGGGGCAGAACGGCCCACGAGGGGAGCCACCCCGGCGTCACCCGACGAGGTCAGGGGAGCCGTGATGGAGACAACCGGGCTGTCCGGGTCGCGCGTCGTCGTCGTCGGCGGCGGGCCGGCGGGGATGATGCTGGGACTGCTGCTGGCCCGGGCCGGCGTCGAGGTGGTGGTGCTGGAGAAGCACGCCGACTTCGCCCGCGACTTCCGCGGCGACACGATCCACCCGTCGACGATGGCCGTGATGGACGAGCTGGGCCTGCTCGAGGAGTTCCTGCGCATCCCGCACACCCGGGCCGACGACCTCACCATCCGGGTCGACGGCCGCGCGCGGCGCTTCGTCGACTTCCGCGGGATGCACGTGCCGTGCTCGTACATCGCGCTGATGCCCCAGTGGGACTTCCTGGACTTCCTCGCCCGGCACGCGGCGGCCTACCCGACGTTCCGCCTGGCGATGCGGACCCGGGCCACCGACCTGCTCTGGGACGGCGGGCGGGTCGTCGGCGTGCGGGCGAGCGGACCGGGCGGCGACGCGGAGCTCACCGCCGACCTGGTGGTGGCCACGGACGGCCGGCACTCGATCATCCGGGCCCAGGCGGAGCTGCCGGTGCGCACCCGCGGCGTGCCGTTCGACGTGCTGTGGTTCCGGCTACCGAAGGGCGACAGCCCCGGCGACGCGACGTTCACCCTGGCGCACGTCCGGGACGGCAGCGCGCTCATCACCCTGGACCGCCGCGAGTACTGGCAGTGCGGGCTGGTCGTCCGCAAGGAGGCCCTCGACCGGCTGCGGGCCGACGGCCTGCCCGCCTTCCGCGCGCACATCGCCGCCGTCGCCCCGGTCCTCGCCCCGGTGGTCGCCACGATCATCGACTGGGAGCAGGTGAAGACGCTGGTCGTCCGGGTGGACCGGCTGGTCCGCTGGTACCGCCCCGGACTGCTGTGCATCGGCGACGCGGCGCACGCCATGTCGCCGGCGGGCGGGGTCGGCGTCAACTACGCCGTCGCGGACGCGGTGGCGACCGCGAACCTGCTCGCCGCCCGCCTGCGTGACGGTCGGGTCCGCCCCCGCGACCTGCGCCGGGTGCAGCGCCGCCGCGGCTGGCCGGTGCGCCTCATGCAGCACATCCAGACGGCGCAGGGCGCGCTGGTCGGCCGCATGCTGCCCGGTGTCGGCGCCCCGGCGGCCCAACCGGCGCCCGACCGCCGCGCATCGTGGGCGGGTCGCGGGGTGAGGCGGC
>NZ_FZMO01000163.1 GCF_900197875.1 Frankia canadensis
GGCCGGCGTCAGCAGCCCGCTCGTACCAGCGGCGCGCGCCAGGCAGATCCGGCGGATCCCATGTGTCGGCCAGCAGATTCCCCAAGTTGAACTTGGCACCGATATGGTCGGCTGCCGCTGCCTGTTCGTACCAGCGGCGTGCCTCACGAAGGTCTGGCGGATCCAGCTTGGTCTCAAGGAGGAATCCCAGATTGAACCTGGCGTTGGCGCTTTCGGCGGCAGCCTTTTTGGCGGCACTGATCGCAACAGGAATATTTTCGCGCTGGTAGGCGGCAACACTCATTGCGAAGGCGTCCCGCGAGTCGGCTCGCTTTAGAGCTTCATACCAGAATTCGGTGGGGATTGGGCGAGCGTTCCCATTCTGTCCGTCGTCGGCGGCCGTGAGGTAGCCGAATGGCCGGTAGCCGCGCGTGCGGTCGGATATCCAGTGGGTGATAAGGGCCGCCGCGCGACCCGACCCCTCGGACGGCGTACGCATTTTGATGACGGCTTTGTGCGCCTGCTTGTTAGCGCCGTCAATGTAAGGATGCTCTGACGCGAGGGCCTCCATTGCCAGCATGATGAGATCTGGCTCGGGAACGGGACGAGGAATTCCAACTCGCACCCAGTCAATGGACACCCGTACCACCAAGTACCGCAACGGATCGGCGTAGAGGGAATCGTTATAATCTGCCAGCAATTTCGGTGCTCCAGCTAGCTGTTCCGCCAACCCGGCGGTCGACAGATCTTCAGAGGGATAGATACACTGTGCTGCGGCTTGCTCGACTGAGTCATCGGAGGTACGACCCATCCCGATCTGCGTGGCTTCGTCCAGCAAAAGCCGGGTGTCGCGCGTCAGCTCACCGGTATCTCGGCTAAGAAGATTACGCGCCTCCTGACGCAAGGTGGCCAGAACAATGGTGGGACCGGGACGTCTGGTCAGGCGCATCAGCAAGGACGGGTTCAGAGGATCGGTGACGGTAAGGTAGCGCTGAAGATCGTCTAGCCATATCAGTATCGGGTCACTAGTATTCTGCAATCGTGGATGCCCGGCCAGAGAACTCCATGCGCCGGGTACAGGGGCGAGCAAGTATGCGTGCGGCCAACGGTCCCGGATAGCCTCGAAAGCGGTGCGTGTCTTGCCTGCCTTAGACGGCCCGATCAACAACACCATCTGGCCGGGAACGACCGCGTCTTTTAGGCGGTCGTCAACGCTGTTGTGGGAGCGGGGCACATATGGGTCTCGAAGTCCATAGCTTTCTCGATTACCATAGGCGGACGGAGTGGCACCAAGACGGTACGGATTCAGGTCCGATACATGCGGCAGATCACCGTTGACCGACAGCTCCACCAGGCCGTCCAGTGGGTTGACCGGCTCCGCGGACGCCCAGATCAGCGTCTCGACGGCTGGCAGTCCAAGTGCTTCGGAGACACGATGGGTGGCTGGCTCCGCGGCGGCCGCCGCAATCCGGTCGAATCCCACCAATTGGACAGCCGAGTCCCCCTGCCGCGGGTGATGCTCAACTACGACTCCGATCGCATTGCCCGAATGGAATACTAATGCTCCTGATAGCCCTCCCCAGGGGCCTCGAGACGAGGGGGGGTCTCCCTTGCCGCCGCAGGCGAATATGATCGCTTCCTTGTCGGAAATCGTAGAATGGCCTGGCCGGACTTGCGGCTCACGCATTAGTAGACGACCAATTTCGGATTCGTCAGTCTGGTAAATCGTCCCATGCAACTCGGCGGTGTGCCGGGTCCTCTGGTCCGGGTCGCGCTGGAATAGCGCGTAACCGATCGCCTCACAGTCCCGCAAGATCCCCGAGTGACTGCGGTCTACGCGGGCGAACACCGGACGCTGGAGATCAGGCTCCCACGGGGCGTCCGTAAGTGGAATTGCAGCCACATCCACTTCAGAGGCGGCCACCATCTTGTCAAGGTTCGGAGTCGCAGTCGCCCCGTCGCTCGCGCGGACTACCCGCACCCCAATTGCAGACTCGCCAGTGGCCTTGTCGCGGATGCAATGCCCAGCCGTCAAAACCAGACGGCCGCCGACGAGGTATCCCGAACCAAACCGCTCCCTTCTATTGGCGAATGTTCCCAGCACCGCTACGACTCGAGTAATCGATATTCCTCGATTCGACATCCTGTGACTCCGTCGGCTTCCTATCAAGAACCGGACCGACCTGGTCCCCAGTCACACTCACGCCGGCAATAGTAAAGTCTGACGTGAGTGTCCCATCGTCCTTCTCCAGCATTGGCGTCAACCTCAGCACTAGGGTCTGAGTATCTGCCGACTTGTAGGAGCCTCCCAACCCAATCATGCTCCACCCGATCTTTCCATTTGCCTCTCTTGTGACGGCAACCTGGACTGTCAATTCAATCGGCTCGGGTGCGAATCGTATCGCGTTCCTTTGACCTGCCGTAATAGCCAGAGCAAGCTCGGTGCGCAGCGCCTCAATCGCATCTGCCAGTCCTACGACCATCTTAGCCATGACAACCTCTCCAGCGATCGCTTTGAGCAGCCATTGAACATTTTATCCTGTCGATATTTTCCGCAGATCTCCTGGTTGAATTGCTATGTAGATGTCGGTTACTTAGGAACTCACTACCCTCTATCGGGATGTCACTAAACCTCGACGAATGAGGGTCTGATCTGCGGTGGAATTCCCTGAGCTGCGCGATGAGTGGCAAATATTCTTAATATCATTGAGCACTCCTGTGGCGGCTTTTGCGAGCCTGCCGCACAGGTCTTTCAGGAGTCGGGAGGCTTGCGCGTGGCGAGGTAGAGAGTCCAGTCGTGGGCGGCGTGCTGCGTCCAGGCGACTGCGGTGGCAATGTGGAGGTCGAGCAGGGCCGCGAGGATCGGGGCGGGTAGGTCCGCGGCGAGCGTCATGAGCGCGGCGCTGCGGGCATGGCGAGCGTGTGGCAGCCCGTTGCCGCGAAGCGTCCGGTAGACCGCGTCCCTGGCTGGGCGGCCTGGGAAGCCGCCGGGGATCAGCCAGGTCGTGGCCGGCGGGGCGCTGCGAGCGAGAACGGACACGGTGCGGGCGGCGTCGCGTTGGGCGAGCAGCAGGTCGGCGACGGCCGGAGGAAGTAGGATGCCGTGCGCTCCCAGGCGGAGAAGTATCCGGTTGCCCTCGGTGGTGATCTGGTCGGCATGCAGGGTGGAGATGCGGCTGACGGGCAGGCCGTAGACCAGCAGGAGGGCGCCTGCCGCGCGGGCGGGCAGGGGCAGGGTGGTGTCGTGTAGGCAGCGGCGGAGGTGGGTCCATTGGTCGTCTTCGCTGATCGCGGTGACGATGTGGCGGGGGCGCCGTTTCGGGATGGTCACGTCGCCGGTCAGGTGTCGGCTGCGGGCCCAGTGCAGGAACTCGCGGGCTGGGTAGGCGCTCTCGGTCGGCTGTTCGGTCAGCCAGCGGTCGACGTCGGCCTGGGTGAGGTCGGCGAGCGTGGTCTGCTGCGCGTCGATCCAGGCCAGCAGATGCAGCGCGGCGCGGATGCGGGTGCGGGCCCAGCCGGCGGCGTGCGGGGTGAATGGCCGAGCGGGCAGCCGGTGGCGGGCCCGACGTAGGGCCTGTTTGGGAAGTACGTCCTGAGGCTGCCCGTGGATCTGGTGGTGACTTTCAGTCTGCATGATCCGTTGTGTGGCGCGGGGTGATCTGACGAACGTGCAGTGGGCTGTGCTGGAGCCGTTGCTGCCGTCGGAGGCGGACAAGAAGAAGCCGGGTCGGCCGGCGACGTGGACACGCCGGCAGTTGATCGATGGGATCCGGTGGCGGACCCGGACCGGGGCGCCGTGGCGGGATGTGCCGGCCCGGTATGGGCATTGGCGCACGGTGTACTGCAGTCGGAGGTGGGTCGGCGCAGCGCGGTGGGGGCGCCGGTGGCGACCGTGGTCACCGACCCGTCGGCGGGTTGGAAGCGGCGGATGGGAATGGGTGCGTTCGGCGAGTCGCCGTACGAGAGGAACCAGCGCGAACGTTCCGTAAGCCCAGTGCCGGCTCCAACCTGGCGGATGGTGACCTGGACGACGGACGTGTAGGTATGGCCAAGTCGTGTCCGACAGAGCCCCGACCTGGAGCGGCAGAAGTCGATCTGCGACCCAGGCCCCCCGACTGGTACTCCAACGCGGCCCGTCTACCCAAATAGCTCATACGGCTCCGGCGACAGGCCGTCCGAGCAGGCCATTGATCAACACAACTCTGCACAATGAGCCCACGATGAGCCCATATGTGATCTTCGACTCGGGTTTCTCGATCTTCGGAATCGAGAAACCGCAGGTCAAAGACTTATCGCTCGCCCCCCAGAAGAAAGGGGGCGCCCCGTTCACTCGATTACAAGTCGAGTGCGCTACCAATTGCGCCACACCGGCTGGCATCTTGACGATACCTGATCAGATGCTGCTGGCGGTCGACGCGCCGCGGTTGCCGTGCGGTGGCGGCGCGTGCGGGGAGTGGCGTCCAGCCGAGTGGTGTACGAAGAGCAACGATCTAGCGACTCGCCGGAGTGGCGGTCCGTGACATGGGGCGGCCACCGCGTGATCCTCTTGAGAAACATGCGAAGGTGCCGGCGCTGCGGGGACGGCCTGCTGCTCGCGCCGGTCACGCGGGTGGAGCGCCGGCAGGTCGTGGACCTGCCGCCGGTCGGGCCACCCGACCAGCAGGAACTCGCGGGGACCCGCGAGAGCGACCACGGCACGCAGCGCCCCGGGGAGCGAACCCGAGAGGCTCACGCTCCGTTCTGTGGGAGCTCGAGGGTGTGATTCCCCGGGCGACCCGATCGGGGTATCGTGGCCGCGGCCGGGACGGCGCTGTGGGGCGCGAAACTGGTGACTATGGATAAGTGGCGCAACCGGCCGCTGGCCGAGAACTGCTCTGAACGTGCGGGATCATTCCCGGCCAGCGGGTTGGTACGAGAAAGGGAAATACTTCCTGCCGTCAAAGAATTCTGCGGAGCCAGCCCTCGGTGGAGCCGTCCACGTCACGGTCTGCTTCCAGCGGGGTGAGACTGACGAATCCGTCCTGGATGGCACGGGTGTCGGTACCCGCGGGAGCGGGCTGGTCGTTCGGAGTGAGCCCGATCGTGTAGGTACCCGGCTGTCCCGCCTGCCCGCTGGTCGGCGTGTAGGTGAGATCGAGGGCCACGTTGGTGTCCAAGGCGGTCGACCGGACCCCCTTGGGGGGCAGCGCCGAACCGGGCTTGCCGGTGGCGGGGTCGACGGGGCCAGCCAGAACAGGATAGTTGACGTTGAGACCGACGCCCGGGGGCATCAACACACCGTGCTGCGACTTCCCCTCCAGCTGGTGGACGAGATCCACCACGTATCCGGCCGAGCTCTTCGCGGCGACGGCCGTTCCCTCCCGCCAGGCACTCGAGGTCTGCATGCTGACCGCGATCGCGGGCACGCCGAACTCGAGCGCGGTCAGGGCCGCGTTGACGGTGCCCGAGTGGTTGACCGCCTGACCGAGGTTGTTACCCGGGTTGATCCCGGAGATGACCAGGTCGGGTTTGGTGTTCCGGTAGAGCTGGTCGAAGGCGAAGAACACGCTGTCCGACGGTGATCCCGAGGCGACCGTCCACACCGACGGCTCGGGCCTGGCAACCGTCAGCTGCAGGGGAGGGATGGAGAAGCGACCACCCTGGCCGCTCTGGTCGGTACCGGGTGCCACGACCACGACGTCATGACCAGCAGCCTTGAGGGAATCACGCAAAGCGACGATCAGTGGCGTGTCGGAGCCTCCGGCGCCCCGCCATCCGTCGTCGTTGGTGAGCAGAATGTGCAGGGGGCGCGCGGGCGCGGGTGTGGGGGTACCAGGACCCGCCGCCGACGCGCTCGACGTGATGCCGACCAGCGAAGAAAGGATGGCCACACCAAGGACGACCGGGATTCTGCGTTTCTTCATTCCGTGAACGTAGAGTCGCCGGAATGGCGCAGTTTTCGACTTTCGACGAACTTTCGGGGAATATAGACACAACTTTCGGTGGATGCGCCGACAGATTCACCCTCTGTGTCCGATCGACTGTTTCGGGGTGATAGCGATGTTTCCGTTGCCAGCTGGGTAGGGCGCGCTGGGTAGGGGAGCGGGAGCGTTGCGTAGATCCCAGGTCATACCCGCTCTCGAACGCTTGTTCTCCATCGGTGTGTCGCGCCGGGCCGCCGCCTACCTTCTCGTGGCGATCACCTGGGTGCGACGTGGTCCCCACGGTGTCTCGCGGTGGTGGAGAGAGTGAGCTCTACCAGGTCCATCCGGTTTCGCCTGCTTCCCCGCCCGCGCCTCCGGATCACCGGCCAGCTCCGATCAGATCTCTGGGAGACGCCGGTGCATCTGCGCGTCCGCCGCGTTGAGGTGCTCGGGCACAGGGCTGGCGGTCGGCACGAGGGCGGGGATCAGCGCCGTTGGGGCGGAGACCGAGGCGGTAACTCTGGCGAGGTAGAAGTCGCCGGGGAAGCCGGTGCCGGTATCGGCCGACGCGAGTGCGCCCAATTGTGGTCAGATGCGCCGAGTCCAGCGTTGTGGTTAGCCCTCGCTGTCACAGCATGGTGCCCCTGTCAGGCGGAGGTCGACCGATGATCGAGGATCCGACGCCGTTCACGGTGGCGGTCGAGGACCGTGCGCTGCGAGATCTGCGGGACCGCCTGCTGCGCGCGCGCCTGCCCACCGGGGACGCCGTCGAGGACCCCCGCTTCGGGCTGACCGCGTCCGCGCTGCGGGAGTTCCTCGAGTACTGGTTGGACGAGTACGACTGGCGCGCCGAGGAAGCCGCTATCAACGCGTTACCGAACTCCACCGCCGTCCTCGACGGCCGGCCGGTGCACTTCGTTCCACCAGCGCGGGATCGGCCCCCGCCCGATGCCGCTCGTGCTCACACACGGCTACCCCTGGAGTTTCTGGGACTACCGGAAGGTGATCGGCCCGCTGACCGATCCGGCGGCCTACGGCGGCGACCCGGCGGACGCTTTCCACGTCGTCGTACCATCGCTGCCCGGATACTGCTTCTCGGCACCGCTGCGGCCCCGCGGCTTCAGCGTCCGCCAGGTGGCGGCGCTGTGGGTGCGCCTGATGCGCGACACGCTCGGGTACGAGCGGTTCGGCGCCGCCGGCGGCGACTGGGGATCGGTCGTGTCGATCGTGCTCGGCCACGAGCATCCCGACGCGCTGCACGGCGTCTACGTCACGCTGCCGAACTTCTCTCCCGCACTGCGCAACCGCTTCGATCCCTTCACCCGCGCCGACCTCGGGCCCGAGGAGCGCGACTGGTACGAGTCGACCTACCGCCACAAGCTGCGGGACGGCCAGACCTACCAGCCACCGACCGGCCCGAACTTCCACGCCCCGCACACCGAGGCCTACGCCGGTGTCGACAGCCCACTCGCGACCCGCGGGGCTTTACAGCGCACGTCACCGCCCACGCCTCCGGCCCCCGGGAGGAGTCCTGCGTGATGTTCGTCGCGGGCGTTGGTCGGGTACGTCCTGTGTGTCGGTCCTGTGCCACCTGGTGGTAGAGAGCGGGGCATGCGCATGGCGAGGAGCAGCGGCCGCCGTCCGGCCGTCCCGGAGCGCGGGGTCGCGGGGGTTGCGGACGGGCGATGGCTCCGGACTCGTCGGGCACGTCGGTGGCGGGTGGTGGCGGCGCTCGGCGGGCTGGTACTGACGGCGTCCCTGGCGGCCTGCGGCGGTTCGGGCGGAAAGGACACGGGCGGGTCGCCATCACTGTCGCCGTCGGCGGTCGGCTCGTCGTCGGTCCCGTCGGTCCCGTCGGTCCCGTCGGTCCCGTCGGTCCCGTCGGTGACGCCGTCCGAGCGGGGAGAAGGCGGCGGCGCGCCCGGTGGGGGCGGGGGTGCCACGGGAGGTGGCGTGCCGACCGCAGCCCCGGGGGGCGCGGCGGCGGGGCCGCGGGTCAGCGCGCGCAGCTGGTCGAGTCAGCCGGCGTCGGCCGCACGCCAGTTCGTCGCGCCCGTGCGGCTCGTGTCGGTGCGCAGCGCGCCCAACGTCGACAACGGCACCCGGTACGAACGGGTCGTGTTGGAGTTCGCCGGCGGGGTCCCCGGCTACCGGGCCCAGTACGTACACGAGGTGATTCGTCCCGGTTCGGGCGCGCCGCTGTCGCTGGCGGGAGGCGCCGCCTTCGAGCTGGTACTGACCTCCACCACGGCGCACGACGCGCAGGGCGCCTCCACGCTGCGCACGCCGCCGGACGGGCGGGACCCGTCAGGAGCCCTGAGCTATGCGATGGCCGGCGACTTCGAGGGCACGGTGCACATCGGCATCGGCACCACCCGCGCCACGGGGTTCCGGATCATCGAGCTCACCGGGCCCGACCGGTTGGCCGTCGACTTTCTGGCCTGAGCCCTCGTCGCCGTGCGGCACTGCCTCATTGCCGGCGGCTCCGGGCGATTGCCGGCGGCTCCGGGCGCGGTCAGCGCTGACCGGGCGACTGTGCGCCGCTGGTGATGCCCGGCCCGGGCAGGCCACCAAGCGGGGGCTCCGGTCGGGTGGTGGGAGTCGGTGGCCCGGTGGTGGCAGTCGGCTGTGGCAGCGGTGACGGGGGCGGCGTCGCGGTCGAGGGCGGGGGAGTAACCGGCTGGTCTGGCTGGGCGGGCGTGGTGCTGGCGACGGGGGTCGGCGGCTGCTGGTACGACGGGTCGGGAGGCGTGACCAGCGGTGTGCCCGATGGCAGATCACGGCCATCGTCCGGCCGCTCCCACC
>NZ_FZMO01000090.1 GCF_900197875.1 Frankia canadensis
CCCCCGGAGGTCATCGGAGATCAGTCTCGCCGATGGGGCCAGCCCACCGGCGCGCACCCCCGGGATCCGGCGGTCCGGCGCCCGTACGGCACCGCACCCCCAACCCGGACATCAGGTCGACGCTGCGTAGCCAGAATCTCCCCAGATGGTCGGCAGAGAGTGACAAACGCCACCAGATATGTGCAGCGACACGGCACGAAAGCCGATGACCATGCAAACAGGCTCGCGTTCTGCCGCGGAAGAAGGTTGACTGTCCATTGTCACCGGAGACGCTGGGTAGGTCGGTCCGTTATGGACCCTCGGTGGGCAGGAGGTCCGCGCGTGGCAGAGGCGTTGGTTCTCAATGCCACGTATGAGCCTCTGTGCGTGGTGTCGCAAAGACGCGCGCTTGTCCTGGTCCTGACCGAGAAGGCCGTGATGGTCGAATCGGCCGGCCAGGTCCTTCGGTCCGCGGCGGCATCGGTCGACGTTCCGATCGTGGTCCGGTTAGCGCGTTTCGTTCGGGTGCCGTACCGCTCACAGGTCCCCCTGACCCGCAAGGGTGTGCTGGCCAGGGATCACCACCGCTGCGTGTACTGCAACGCGCCCGCGACGTCGTTGGATCATGTCATTCCTCGCTCCCGAGGGGGCGCGCACGTATGGGAGAACGTCGTGGCGGCCTGCGGCCGCTGCAACCATGTCAAAGCCGACAGGGCCGTCGCGGATCTCGGTTGGCGGCTTCGCACGGCGCCCCGCGCGCCGAGCGGAGCCGCCTGGCGCATTCTGGGGTCGCGTCGGATGGATCCACGCTGGTCGGCCTACCTGAGCACGGACGTGACCGAGGCCGCCTCCGCCTGACCGGGGCGGTCGTCCGCTCGCGGCGTGAGGTGCCGGCCCGGGACGGCGGAACCCGGGACGGTGGGACGGGATAGCGGACGGTCCGCCGGGCAGGTAGGCGGTGTGCGCATCCTGGTGACCGGGGCGACCGGCTACATCGGCGGCCGGCTGGCTCCCCGGCTGCTCGACCGCGGGCACGAGGTGCACGCGATGACCCGCGATCCCGCCCGCCTGCGCGGCATCGAGTGGGCGGACCACGCCCGCGTCGTCCAGGCGGACGCGGGCGACCCGCTGGCCCTCACCGAGGCGCTCGCCGGCATCGACGTGGCCTACTACCTCATTCACTCGATCGACGGCGGAGGCGACTTCTCCGCGGTCGACCGGCGAGCCGCCACCGCCTTCGCCGCCGCCTGCCGGGCGGCCGGGGTCCGCCGCATCGTCTATCTCGGCGGCCTGGCACCGGGCGGTGGCGACCAGATCGCCCTGTCCGCCCATCTGAGCTCCCGCCAGGAGGTCGCGCGCATCCTGCTCGACTCGGGGGTTCCCACCCTCGTGCTGCGGGCGGCCGTCATCATCGGCAGCGGCAGCGCGTCGTTCGAGATGCTGCGCCACCTCACCGAGCGGCTGCCGGTCATGCTGACGCCGCGCTGGGTGCGCACCCGGATCCAGCCGATCGCGGTCCGCGACGTGCTGCACTACCTGCTCGGCGCGCTGGACGTGCCCGCCGGCGTGCACGGCTCGTTCGACGTCGGCGGCCCGGACGTGCTGACCTACGCCGAGATGATGCGCCGGTTCGCGGCCGTGGAGGGCCTGCGGGACCGGATCATCATTCCCGTGCCGGTGCTCTCGCCGGGGCTGTCGTCCCTGTGGGTCGGGGTGGTCACCCCCGTGCCGAAGGGGATCGCGCGGCCGCTGGTGCGCTCCCTGCGCACCGAGGTGATCGTCGGTGACGGCGGCGCGGTGCGCCGCTGGATCCCCGATCCGGCGGACGGCCTGCTGCCCTTCGACACGGCGGTCGCCTACGCGCTCGCCCGCGTGCGCGAACGCCGGGTGGAGACCCGATGGTCGACGGCGGTCCTGCCGGTCGGCACCGGCGCGCGCGGCGGTGGGGCCGACTGGGTGCCCGGCCCGCCCGGGGAGCCCGCGCCGACGGACCCGCAGTGGAGCGGTGGCGCGCTCTACGTCGACGAGCGGGAGGCCGCCGTGGCGGCCGCGCCCGAGCGGCTGTGGCGGGTCATCGAGGGCATCGGCGGGGAGAACGGCTGGTACTCCTGGCCGCTGGCCTGGTCGGCGCGCGGCTGGCTCGACGGGCTGCTCGGCGGGGCCGGCCCGCGCCGGGGCCGCCGCGACCCGCAGCGGATGCGGGTCGGCGAGGCGCTGGACTTCTGGCGGGTCGAGGAGGTCGAACCGGGCCGACTGCTGCGGCTGCGCGCGGAGATGAGGATGCCCGGCGACGGCTGGCTGGAGCTTCGGGCGGCCCTCGGGCCCGACGGGGGGACCCGCTACCGGCAGCGGGCGGTCTTCCTGCCGCACGGGCTGCCCGGCCAGCTGTACTGGTGGGCCGTCAGCCCGTTCCACGCGGTCGTGTTCGGCGGCATGCTACGCAACATCGTGCACGCCGCCGAGGGCTCAGAACCGGCCGCGCCCCTGCGCCGGCGGATCGGCCGGCGGCGGGCCGCCCATCGGGGCGGTGCCGTGGCGCCCGGCGTCCGGCCCGGCGCCGTCGGGGACCTCGATGTCGAACCAGACCCGCTTGCCGTCACCGGTCGTCTCCACGCCCCAGGCCAGGGACATCGCCTCGACCAGTAGCAGACCCCAGCCCGACTCGGGATCGGGCCGGTTCTCGGCCGCGGCGCCCGGCCGCGGCAGGTGCGCGCCCTCCCGGTCCTCCACACTGATCCGCAGCCGCCCGGGCTCCAGGAACGCGCGCAGCACCAGGTCGCTGCGGGCGTGCAGGACCGCGTTCGTCACCACCTCGCTGACCAGCAGGGTGGCGTCCTCGACCGAGGCGATGCCGTAGTCGACCAGCACGGCGCGGATCGCCATCCGGGCCTGGCCGGCCGAGGCGGCGACCGCGGGCAGCGCGAGTTCGAGCAGCGGCGGGTTCACCGCGAGCGTGGTCAGCACGACCAGCGCCGTGTCGTCGTCGGTGCGGCTGGGCAGGTCGGCGGCGAGCAGGCAGCGCTCGAGCAGGGAGCGGGCGGTCTCCTCGGCGGGGCCCTCCCCGGTACCGGCGACGGTGTCGGGCCCGAACCAGCTGCGCACGGCGAAGCTGCCGCCGCGGGCGCGCCGCCGCCGCTCCGCGCCGGTGTGGTGCTGCTGGGCGTGGCGGCGGTCCCGGCCGCTGCGGCGGTCGGGCATGCCCGGCGGCGGGCCGAGGGAGGGACCGGGGGCCCGCCGGTCGGTCCACGGCTCGTCGGTCCGCGCGTCGTCCGGCCTCGTGCCGCCTGTCGGCGCGGCGTCCATCGTCGCGCCGCCGGGCACCAGGCCGCCCGGGCTCGCGCTCGGGCCGTCGGCACTGCCCGCGCCGGTGAGGTCCGCCGGGCTGACCGGCGGGGCGCCGCGGGCGGCGGCCGCGCGGGCCCGCTGCTCGGTGAGCCCGCGGCGCAGGCCCTGCAGGCCCTCCGCGAGCGGGCGGCGTCGCGACTCGACCAGCCCGTCGGTGAACAGCACCAGCGCGGAGCCGGGCGGCAGAGTGACCGTCATCTCGCTGAAGCCGGCGCCCTCGCCGACGCCCAGCGGCAGACCCGGGTCGAGCACCAGGTAGTCGGGATCCTCGTCGGGCAGGATCACGAGCGGGGCGAGGTGACCGGCGTTGGCGATGACGGCCCGGCCCGTGTGCCGGTCATACACCGCGTAGGTGCAGGTGGCCATCTGCAGGCCGGGCAGCAGGTCGACGACGCGGTCCAGCCGGGACAGCACCTCGGCGGGCCCCCAGTCCTCCAGCGCGTACGCCCGCAGCGCCGCCCGCAGCTGGCCCATCACCGCCGCCGCCTGCAGCCCGCGGCCCATGACGTCACCGATCGCGACGCCGAACCGGCCGCCGGACAGCGGGATCACGTCGTAGAAGTCGCCGCCGACCTCCGTGCCGGCCGTGCCGGGCCGGTACTCCATCGCGATCTCGACGCCGTCGAGCGCGGGCGGGTTCGCCGGCAGCAGCGAGCGCTGCAGGGTCAGCGCGGACTCCTGGGCCTCGCGGTAGCGGCGGGCGTTGTGCAGCGCGAGGGCACCGCGCCGGGCGAGGTCCTCCGCCAGATCGATCTCGGCGTTGGTGTAGTGCCCTTCCGGGCGGCCGACGGTGAGGACGCCGACGATCTCGCCGCTGTCCGCCAGCGGCACGCTCATGGTCGGGCCGGCCTGGACCCGGCGGAACTGCTGGTAGGCCAGCTCGTTCGGGAAGGGCACCGCGGTGCGCAGGCTGCCGAGCTCCGGCACGCAGAAGACCTGCCCGGTACGCAGCACCACGCCGGGCGGGTACTCGTCGTCGAGTGCGGGCGGCAGCGCCGCGATCATGGCTCGTAGCATCTGGGCGACCCGCTGGTCGACGACCACCGACGCGGCCAGGCTCACCTCGTCCTCCGTGCGCAGCCACACCAGCGCGACGGTGCCGAGCCGCGGCACGGCGAGGTCGGCGAGCAGGTGGACGACCCGGTCGGGGTCGAGGGTCTCCGCGAGCACCAGCGCGGCGTCGGCGAGGAACGTCGAGGGGGCGCAGCAGGAGGGATCGGTCCGCTCCGCGGACGGGGGGCCGCCACGCAGCAGGCGGGCGACGCCCCTGGCCGTGCGCAGCCCGATCGAGGCCGAGCTGCGCAACTGCCGCGTCACGACGGCGGCCATCGAACCGTCGCCGCCGGCGACGTCCGCCCGGCCGAGGATGGCGGACACGCGGGGCCTCATCCCAGCGGCCGGCCCTGCACGGAGGGCTGGATCCACCCGCCCCCGATCAAACCCGACTCCCGGGACCGCACCGTAACAGCCAGTCACCTGGTCCACCCGGGGAAGTCTAGTTCGGTAACCGGATATCGCGCATCGCGAGAATGTCGACCCAAGCAGGGAGCGGTACCCCATCGCCATCCCTTCGCGCGTCTCGGCCCGCTATGCCACCGACAACCGTGCCATCTGACAGCCTGGTCAGCGCCATCCGCGCCTCCGCCGCCTCCGCCGCCTCCGCCACCGACCATCGCGGCACGGGCCGCCCCGAGCCAGGTGATCCCGCCGCCACCGCGACGCGCACGATGACGGGTGGTGGGGTACCGACCCGAACAGGACCAGAAACGCCAGGAAGGATCACATGGAGACACACCGTTCCGGGCCTGATCATTCCACATCGAATCGACCGGATGGGACACGGACGGTATCTGGGGATATGCCTGCCCGGCAGGACGCCGGCACCCGACCGGCGAGCGGCGGCCGGGACGCCTCCTGGTGGCGGCGCGCGGTCCTGTACGAGGTCTACCTGCGCAGTTTCGCGGACGCGGACGGCGACGGCGTCGGCGATCTGGCCGGGCTGCGCCAGCATCTGCCCGCGCTCGCCGAGCTCGGGGTCGACGCGCTGTGGATCACGCCGTTCTACCGCTCCCCCATGGCCGATCATGGCTACGACGTCGCCGACCATCGGGACGTGGACCCACTGTTCGGCACGCTGAGTGACGTCGACGCGCTGCTCGCCGACGCGGCCGCGGCCGGCCTCGCCGTGCTCGTCGACCTCGTCCCGAACCACTCCAGCTCGGCGCACCCGGCCTTCACGGCGGCGCTGTCGGCCCCGCCCGGCGACCCGCGGCGCGACCTGTACGTCTTCCGCGACGGTCGCGGCGCGCACGGCGAGCTGCCGCCGAACAACTGGGAGTCGGTGTTCGGCGGCCCGGCCTGGACCCAGATCGCCGACGGGCAGTGGTACCTGCACCTGTTCGACGCCGAACAGCCCGACTGGAACTGGTCGCACCCCGCCGTGCGCGCCGACCACGAGGCGACCGTGCGCTTCTGGCTCGACCGGGGCGTCGATGGCTTCCGCATCGACGTCAGCCACGGCCTGGTCAAGGACGCCGAGCTGCGCGACAACCCGCCCGGCCCGCCGCTGCTCCCGGACGCCGGCTTCCGGGACGAGGGCGAGCCGCGGGTCTGGGACCAGGACGGCGTGCACGAGATCTACCGGACCTGGCGGGCGATCGCCGACGAGTACACCGCGCGCGACGGCCGGCCCCGGATCCTCGTCGGCGAGACCTGGGTGCGCGACCCGGTCCGGCTCGCCCGCTACGTGCGGCCCGACGAGCTGCACCTGACCTTCTCGTTCTCCCTGCTCGCCACGTCGTTCTCGGCGCCGGCCTGGCGGGCGGCGATCGACGCGGAACGCGCGGCGCTCGGCGCGGTCGGCGCGCCCGCCACCTGGGTGCTCGCGAACCATGACGTGGTCCGCCCGGTCACCCGTTACGGCGGCGGGTCGGCGGGCGTCCGGCGGGCGCGGGCGGCGCTGCTGACCCTGCTCGCGCTGCCCGGCGTCGCCGTGCTCTACCAGGGTGACGAACTGGCGCTGCCGCAGGCGGACGTGCCGCCGGGCGCCCGCCAGGACCCGGTGTGGACCCGCTCCAAGGGCACCTCGCCGGGCCGGGACGGTGCCCGCGTGCCGCTGCCCTGGTCCGGGGACGCGCCGCCCTACGGGTTCACCGCGCCGGGCGCCGCGCCGTGGCTGCCGCAGCCGGACGACTGGGCCGGGCTCGCCGTGCTCGCGCAGGCCGGCGATCCCCTCTCGACGTGGCTGCTCGTGCGGGGCGCGCTCGCGCTGCGCCGGGCCCTGCCGCACCTGCGCGGCGAGGAGCTTCGCTTCCGCGACGACGTTCCCACCCACTGCCTCGCGTTCGACCGGCCGCCACCCCCGGCGGCCACCTCCGGGGGATCGGTCGGTATGACGTGCGTGATGAGCACCGGCCAGGAGGTGGAACTGGCGATCTCCGGGCGGCTGGTGCTCGCCAGCGGACCTGTGGGTTACGACGGCGCCGTGCTGTCCCTGCCCCCCGACACCACCGCGTGGGTCGCGCCATGGGAGGGCTGACCGGCCTCACCCGTTCGAGGCCGGGTGCCGCCTGGCGCACAATGGACGAGTGAGCCAGTCCCCCACGCCGGCCCAGCCCACGACGACCTTCTACGACGCCGTCGGCGGGGAGCCGACGTTCCGCACGCTGGTCGCGCGGTTCTACCAGGGTGTGGCGAATGATCCCGTGCTGCGCCCGCTCTACCCGGAGGATGATCTGGCGGGCGCCGAGGAGCGGCTGCGGATGTTCCTCATCCAGTACTGGGGCGGGCCCAGCGAGTACCAGCAGGTGCGGGGCCACCCGCGGCTGCGGCTGCGGCACGTGCCGTTCGCGATCGGCCCGGCGCAGCGCGACGCCTGGCTCGCGGTGATGCGCGCCGCGGTCGACTCCCTGGACCTGCCGCCGGACCAGTTCGACACGCTCTGGGGCTATCTGACGATGGCCGCGAACTCGCTGCAGAACCGCCCCGACTGACCATCCGACCCTCCGCGGCCCGCGAAACGACATCCGGCCGCCGCCCGCGCGGGTGTGCGTGGGCGGCGGCCGGCCGCACGTTTCTCGGGTCAGTCGCGGGTGAGCTTGCGGTAGGTCACCCGGTGTGGGCGCGCGGCCTCCTGGCCGAGCCGGTCGACCTTGTTCGTCTCGTAGTCGGCGAAGTTGCCCTCGAACCAGAACCAGCGGGCCGGGTCCTCGTCGGTGCCCTCCCACGCGAGGATGTGGGTGGCGACCCGGTCGAGGAACCAGCGGTCGTGGGAGATGACCACGGCGCAGCCGGCGAACTCCAGCAGCGCGTCCTCCAGCGAGCGCAGTGTCTCCACGTCGAGGTCGTTCGTCGGCTCGTCGAGGAGCAGGACGTTGCCGCCACGCTTGAGGGTGAGCGCCAGGTTGAGCCGGTTGCGCTCGCCGCCGGAGAGCACCCCGACCGGCTTCTGCTGGTCAGGGCCCTTGAACCCGAACGACGACACCCACGCGCGGCTCGGCAGTTCGGTCCTGCCGACGACGATGTGGTCGAGGCCGTCGGAGACGACCTGCCAGACGTTCTTCTTCGGGTCCAGGCCCGCCCTTGACTGGTCGACGTAGGCGATGTCGACGGTGTCGCCGATGACGAGTTCGCCGCCGTCCGCCGCGGCCTGCCCGGTGATCATGGTGAACAGTGTGGTCTTGCCGACGCCGTTGGGGCCGATGATGCCGACGATGCCGCCGCGGGGCAGGGTGAAGGACAGGTCGTGGATGAGCGGGCGGTCATCAAAGCCCTTGGCCAGCTTGCGGGCCTCGATGACCTGGTTGCCGAGCCGGGGGCCGGGCGGGATCTGGATCTCGTCGAAGTCCCGCGGCCGCGCCCGGTCCGCCTCGGCGGCCAGCTCCTCGTAGCGGGCGAGGCGGGACTTGCTCTTGGTCTGGCGGGCCTTCGGGTTGGACCGCACCCACTCGAGCTCCTGGGTGAGCACCCGCTGCCGCTTGGCGTCCTTCTGGCCCTCGACCTTGAGCCTGGCCGCCTTGTTCTCCAGGTAGGTCGTGTAGTTGCCCTCGTAGGGCAGGGCGCGACCGCGGTCGAGCTCGAGGATCCAGCCGGCGACGTTGTCGAGGAAGTACCGGTCGTGGGTGACGGCGAGCACGGCGCCGGCGTAGCGCGCGAGGTGCTGCTCCAGCCAGGCCACGCTCTCGGCGTCGAGGTGGTTGGTGGGCTCGTCGAGCAGCAGCAGGTCGGGGGCCTCCAGCAGCAGCTTGCACAGCGCGACCCGGCGCCGCTCACCGCCGGACAGCAGCGACACGTCCGCGTCGCCCGGTGGCAGCCGCAGCGCGTCCATCGCCTGGTCGAGCTGGCTGTCGAGCTCCCAGGCGTTCACCGCCTCGATCTTGTCGATGAGCTCGGCCTGCTCGGCGAGCAACGCGTCGAAGTCCGCGTCGGGCTCGGTCATCTTCTCGTTGATCTGCTCGTAGCGGGCGAGCACCTGACGGATCTCGCGCACGCCGTCCTCGACGTTGCCGCGGACGTCCTTGGTCTCGTCGAGGGCGGGCTCCTGGGCGAGCATGCCTACGGTGTAGCCCGGGCTGAGGATCGCGTCGCCGTTGCTCGGCTGGTCGATCCCGGCCATGATCTTGAGAAGGGACGACTTCCCGGCCCCGTTGGGACCCACCACCCCGATCTTCGCCCCCGGCAGGAAGGCGAGGGTCACGTCATCGAGGATGACCTTGTCGCCATGGGCCTTGCGCGCTTTGCGCATCTGGAAGACGTACTGCGCCATGTCGTCAACCCTAGGGCATCGCTGAGGCGGCGAGGACGCCGGTGATCGGTGCCGGGCCGCGCCCGTCTCGCCACCCACGGTGCCGGACGCCCTCCCACGCGGCGGAGGTGGGTAGCGCGCGCCGATTGCGGGCACGCAACGTGGGAGAACCGGCACCGGGGGACGGGGACGAGGACGAGCATGCGTGCGAGCGACCATCGGTTCGGGCTGGCAGCCGAGGCCTACATCTTCGGGTATCCCCTGGTCAGCAGCGTGCGCCTGCAGACCCGGCTCGCCGTCGACGGGGTGGGCACCGCCGCGGGCCGCGGGTTCAACTCCTTCTACCACCAGCGGGAGCTGCCCGGCCCGAACTCGGAGTTCGTCAACGTCGACGGCGACCTGCTGTCGTCGATGGCGCAGGTCGACCTGACGCCCGGCCCGTTCGTCCTGCACGTACCGGACGTCGGTGACCGCTACTTCCTGCTGATGTTCGTCGACGCCTGGCGCAACACCTTCTCCTATCTGGGCTCGGGCTCGGGCGGGGGCGGAGGCTCCTACGTTCTGGTCCCGCCCGGCTGGCCGGGCCGCACGCCGCCGACCATGACCCGCATCGACGCGCCTACACGCCTGCTGACGGTGTTGGGCCGCATCGGGCTGGCCGATCCGCGGGAGGCGGCCGAGGTGTACCGGCTGCAGAACGGGCTGCATCTGCACGCGCTGGACCCGGACGCCCGCCTGGCCGAGGGTCCACCGGAACGGTCGAAGAGCGTGTGCGACGACCTGCGGTTCTGGGAGGAGCTGCGGATCTGGCTGCGGGCCTTCCCCCCGCCGCCGGCCGAGTTCGACCACGCCCGCCGCTACGCCCCGCTCGGGATCTTCGAGGACCCCTCTCCCTACGTGGATCCGGACCCGTCGCTGACCTGGTCGCTGCGCGGTGGGCTGCGGGCGGGCCGGGACGGCCTGGAGCGGCTCGCGCAGGTCGGCCGCGCGCAGCGCAACGGATGGTCGAGCGCTCCGCACGCCCTTGACTTCAATCTCGACTTCCTCGGCCCGGGCACCCGGGACGAACCCGCCTGGCGGATGGTGGATCGGGAGCAGGCGCGCATCGCCCGGGCGATGGCGGCCCGCTCGCCGTTCGGCCCGACCCACGGCTATCAGAGCGTCCATGCGACCTGCCTCGTCGACGGGGAGGGACGGCGCCTGACCGGAGCCCACCGCTACACGATGGATCTCGCCCCGCCGCCGGCGGCGATGTCCTGGACGCTGACCATGTACGACGCTCCCGGCTACTACCTGGTGGACAATCCGTTGTCCCGGTACTGGCTGGGCAGCCGCACCGATGGTCTGCGGGTCCGGCGGGACGGCTCGGTCCGCGTCCTCATCCAGTGTGACCCGCCCGCTGCCGGGGCGGACGAGGAGGAGCAGGCGAACTGGCTTCCGGCGGCCCCCGGCGACTTCCGCCCGATGCTGCGCCTCGACTGTCCCGCGCCGGAGACCCTCGAGCGCGACATCGCCCCACCCAGCATCCAGCGGATCGACTGATATCCGCGGGCTCCGCCGCACGCCACGCGCCGGACGCGAGCGGGGCCCGGATGCCACCGGCTGCTACCGGCCTCCGACCGCCGTCGCCGACGGTTTTCGGATCGATGCGACGGCCGCCGCGGCCCGCGGTTGCTCCGCCGGCGCGGCCGGCGGCTGTGCGGCGAGCCGGATGCGCAACGGTGGACGCGTCCCCGTGCCCACCGCGGCGACCTGCCCGACGGAGCCGAGCACTGTGACGGCCGGCTCGCCGCGGGACCCGGCCGCGGCCGGGTCGCGGGCGATCCGGACGGGAACGATCTGCTCGTCGACCGTGTGTTCGTGCCCCCGCGCGTCGGTGGCGCGCAGTTGCGCGGTGAGTGAGGTGCCGCGCCCGCGTGGCACGGCCCGCATGGTCGGCCGGGTACGCCCGCTCACCTCGGCGACGTCCCCGGGGTCGAGACCGTCCGCGTCCACGGTGAGCGTCACCGTGGCCCCCGCTCGGGGGTCGACGGGCAGGGACAGCTGCCGGGTGCCGGCGGTGAGCAGGAGGCGGGCCGATCGTGCCCGGGTCGCCGTGGGGGGCACGCCGACCGTGATCGTCATCTGTACCTGGTCGCCTTGGCGCACGGCGAGTCGTTCGAGCCTGGCCGCCGACGAGGATTCCGGTCCCCGGTCGTATCCGGGTGGGAGCCGCAGCAGGTACGGCGCCCGCTCGGGATGGTCCGCGAGGACGGCGAGGTCGTCCACGCCGCGCGCCACCGCGTAGAGCACCCGGCTGTCGAGGTCCGGTCCGTTGGCCGTCACCGGGGTCGGATGCCCGAGGTATCGGGGGCTCGCGGCGACGAACACGAGCGGCCGCCCGGGCATCCGATTGATCATGGCGTGTAGATCGCGGTCGTGGGAGGTGAGCGTGAGATTGTCCCGCAGCGCGCCGGTGAGCACGACCACGGTCAGGGCGAGGACCGCGGTGGCGACCGGGCTGATCACGGCGAGCGCGACCCGCCGCCCGCGGCCGAGCAGCGCCGACACCAGCGTCGCGCATCCCCAGCCGCCGAGGTGTACCAGCGGGATGAGCACGGGGACCACGTAGAACGGGCCGACGTAGCGGATCCCGCCCCACAGTTCGGCGGCGTTCCACGCGCCCCAGAAGCCGAGGTACCCGACCAGGAACAGCAGCCCACCGAGGCCCAGCATCGCGGCTGGGGCGGTCAGTCGGCGCCGGGCCGCCTGCGCGATCGCGGCCGCGGCCAGGACCACCCCGCCGCAGGCCCAACCACCCAGCAGCCACAGGTGATCGCCCACGGAACGCAGCCCGTCCGTGAATCCGAAGACATGCCGCCCGTCCTCCGGATAGAGCCGGCGCGGGCCGAAGCCGAGCCGGTCATCGGGTTCGAGCAGGGCGAACGGCAGACGCAGCGGGTTACCGGTGGCCGCCTGGTTCGTCAGCAGGAGGATCAGCGCGGGAACCGCGAGGCCGCAGGCCAACCAGCGCAGCAGCCACCACCGCCGGCCCGTCGAGCTCACGGCCAGCCAGACCGCGAGCGGCGCCAGCAGCAGCACCACGTCGTACGGGCGCACCGATGCCGCGACACCGAGTGCGAGCCCCGCGCACACCACCGGCCAGGCCTGCCGCCGGCGCCGGCCCCGCAGCACGCCGAGTACCGTCACCTGCAGCAGGACCAGCGCCGGTAGGTAGCTGAGCACCATGGCGCTCTGCAGCAGCATGAGCGGCGACAGCGCGAGCAGCGTCGCCGACAGCGCCGCCACCCGGCGACTGCCCGTCAGTTCCACACCCAGCAGGTACGTGACGATGACGGCGGCGGCGGCGACCGCCGCCAGCGACGGGTCGATGCTGCCGGTGACGATCAGGCCCGCGGCGAAGATCGCGGGAACGAACGGCGTGTACTTCAGCACGTAGTGGTCGTCGACCACGGTGCCGAGCCAGGGCAGGTAGGACCGGGCGGGATGGGGGGCGGGCGGGAACAGCCTCCCCTCGGCGAGGGTCCGGGCGTGGAGCAGGTAGAGGCCCTCGTCGTTGTTCACCGACAGCAGCGGGAACACGGTGTGCCGGAGCACGACGGCGGCGGTCGCGCTCAACACCGCGAGCACCGCGACATACCAGGCGACCGCCGGCATGGCCGCCAGCCGCCCGCGTGCCCGCCGCCACGGTGAGCGCCCGGTGGCGCGCCTCCCGGGCTGCGCCGGGATCGTCGCCGCCGAGGGCGTCGCCGGGGCTGCCGCCGCGCGCCCCGGGCGCTCGTCGTCCAGCGATCGTGGGGTCGCCACGGCCACAACGGTCTCCGCGCCAGCGGACGTGTCGCGCTCTCCGGCCGGCGGACCCGGCACGGGCTCGGGTCCACTGCTCTCGTGCCGGCTGTTCACTCCCGGCACGCTACCGAGCCACCACGACGGGTGGATCGCCAGGTCCATCTGGCCACCGCCCGCGTGGTCAGCGGCGGTCGGTGAGGGCGGAGACCGATCCCCAGGGCGGCATGACCGTGTCGGCTCCGGCCAGGCCGGAGCCGACGGCCGCTCCGAACGGCGCGCCGCTCGCCGAGGCGGCGGGCGGGGGGAACGCGCCAGCGGGATGCGGATCCCGCGTCCCGCCGATGGCCGAGACGCCGATCGACTCGTCGCCCCCGAAGACGTGGGACATCGCCCCCGCGCCGACGCCCACCGGCTGGGCGGGCTCCGGGGCCGGCAGGCCCTCCCCGGCGGACCCGCCCAGATCGACGAAGGGACCGCCGCCGGGCAGGTCCGCCTCCTCGCCCGGCGGGGGCGGCGGCTGGCTGCCGACCCGGCGGGCGAGGCGCTGCGAGCGGGCGGGGTGCCAGGTCAGCTCGGCGCCGACCGCGTCCGCGTCGATCTCGTACGTGACGCGCCGCTCCCCCTCGCTCGTCTCGAAGGACCGCTGGCGCAGCCGCCCGTAGACGAGGGCCCGGTCGCCGCGGGCGAGACTCGCGGCGACGTTGTCGGCCAGCTGCCGCCAGCAGGACACCCGCAGGAACAGGGTGGCTCCGTCCACCCACCGCCCCTCGGCCCGGTCGAAGCGGCGGGGGGTGGACGCCAGCCGGAAGGTGCACACCGAGGCACCGTTCGCGGTGGTCCGGTGCTCCGGATCGTCAACCAGGTTGCCGACGAGGGTGATGGTCGTGTCGAGCATGACTGCTCCTCGGGTCAGGGAGGAAACGGACGGGAGGTGCCGGTGCCGCGCTGCCTCCCCACTGTGAGCCGCTCGCGCGGCACGGCACAGGCCAGACCGCTCGTCTGTGGATGGCGAGGCGGTCTCCACAGACCACGCATCCCCCAACGGGGCCATCCGTCGCGTGGTCAGATCGTCCTGGTCCGGCGGCTCGCCCACCGTGCCCGGCAAACGGCCCGACCGACCCGGCATGGAGCACCGTGGCCGGGCCGAGCGGGAACACCCCGCCCGGTCGCCCGGTTGTCGCTGCGTGGAGGCGGGTGGCGCCGCGTCTGGCCCGATCCGCCCCTGTGACGTCCCACGGATGGCCGTGACCCGTCAACCCCACCGCGCCGCGGAGCTCCCGTCACCGTGCGGACACCCGTCAGTCAGTCGTACCCGGAGGACAGTGATGTCGACGACCACCTCCCATGCCACCACCAGCAACGACGGCGCCACCACCGCCACCGGCAGCGGCACCTTCCGGCTCGGTGGCGACCTGCCGGTCACCCGCCTCGGGTTCGGCGCCATGCGCATCACCGGACCGGGCATCTGGGGTCCACCCGCCAACCCGGACGAGGCCCGCGCGGTGCTGCGCCGCGCGGTCGAGCTCGGCGTGACCTTCATCGACACCGCGGACTCGTATGGTCCGCATGTCAGCGAGGACCTGATCGCCGAGGCTCTGTACCCGTACCCGGACGATCTCGTCATCGCGACCAAGGGCGGCCTGACCCGGCAGGGCCCGAACCGGTGGACCCCCGTGGCTCGTCCGGCCTACCTGCGCCAGCAGGTCGAGATGTCGCTGCGCCGCCTGCGCCTCGACCGGATCGACCTCTACCAGCTGCACCGCATCGACCCTGACACCCCGGTGGAGGACTCCCTCGGGGAACTGCGCGCCCTGCAGCAGGAGGGCAAGATCCGCCACATCGGCCTGTCCGAGGTCAGCGTCGCCGAACTGGCCCACGCCCGCACCCTCGTCCCGATCGTGAGCGTGCAGAACCGCTACAACCTCGTCCACCGCACCGCCGAGGACCTCCTCGACTACGCCACCCGCGAGAACATCGCCTTCATTCCCTGGGACCCGGTGAGCACCGGCCGCCTCGCCCAGCCCGGCGGCGTGCTCGACACCGCCGCCAGGGACCATGTCGCGAGCCCCGTGCAGCTCGCCCTCGCCTGGCTGCTGCGCCGCTCCCCCACGATGCTGCCGATCCCGGGCACCTCCTCGGTGGCACACCTGGAGGAGAACATCGCCGCCGCCGCGATCGACCTCACCGACAAGGAGTTCGCCGACCTCGCCCAGCTGGGCTCCTGACCGTCCACCGCTGCCTGGCCTGTGGGCTGGCGGGGCGCTCCTCGTCAGCCCACAGGGCCAACTCCGGCACCGCGACGTGCGCGTGTCCACCGGACGGCTGAGGCACGCGCTCCGCTTGCTACGCTGAGGCAGGCTGCCCGATGGACAGGGGATCAGCCTCCGTCCAGCGCGCCCGTAGCTCAGTGGATAGAGCGAGTGCCTTCTAAGCACCAGGTCGCAGGTTCGATCCCTGCCGGGCGCACTCGGGGATCAGGCCCGCATGCTGCGCCTTTTCGATCCCCTCGTCATGTCTGCCGGGGGGCCGAGCCCCCCGAGACCCCCCACGTGTAGCAAGCCGGTGTAGCAACGGTCATGGTCGGGGCCCGCTCAGGTGGCCGTCGAGCTTGCCCAGGGCCCGGCTCTTCTCCCCCATCGACGCATGCGCGTAGATCATCATCGTGACTTCGATGGCTGAGTGACCGGCGATGTCGCGGACGATGTGCGGCGCCGGCGTGCTCGTCAGCGAGGCGCTGACCATCGGCGCGGATCTGCGCTCCGAGGTGGTCGCCCGCCGGCAAAGGACTTCCTGACCAGTGCCGCCCAGTGGCGCCCGGTACCGGAGATCGCGAACGTAGCGGACTCGGTGCGATCGCGTGGACACTCACCGCATAGCCTCTGCCCGTGGCCCTCACCCCTGAGCAGCAGGTCGACGCCGAGGACTGGGAATCGTTCCGCCGCGCCGAGCGGATGACCGACCACTGGTGGTGGCGCCCGGGATGGCGACCCGACCGGCACTATCTGACCTGGTACCTCGTCTTCCAGGACCCAGCCCTCGCCGACTATGTCGCCGGCTTTCAGCGCACGCTCGCCGACCTCGGCTACCTCGACCCGGTACCCGTCGACGGGCTGCACCTGACCGTCCAGGGAGTCGCGTTCGCCGACGAGATGGACGCCGACCAGGTCGCCGCCCTCGGGAAGGCCGCAGACGAGCTATGCGCGGACCTCGAACGGTTCACACTCACAGCCGGACCGATCGCCGCCTACACCGGAGGCACATTCCTGCGAACCGCACCGTGGCAGCCGGTAGCCGAGCTACGGGAACGTCTACGCAGCGCCATCGGCCAGGTCCTCGGCACGGATGCGGTGCCCGACGAACCCGCCATGTTCAAGCCCCACATCAGCGTCACCTACGGCAACGCCGACCCGCCCGCCGCCGAGGTCATCCACCGCCTCACCAAGCTACGCCAGCAACCACCCATCAGCCTGCCCGCCACCAGCGTCGACCTCCTCGAACTCCGCCGGGACGGACACGCCTACCGCTGGGACATCCGCCACCACATCGACTTCACCGCCTGAAGACCGACCCGGGCACCACCCTGGCCAGGACCAGATGCCGCATGCCGCACCGTTGCCGAATCCGTCGTTTTAGGATCAAGAAGCGGTGCGGGCCGCGCCGCGAGGTCCGAGATCTCGGAAGCCTCGCCGGCAGTTCGGTCGGGGGAGCCAGCCGGGGCACGCCACGACAGAAGTCGAGCGGCGCGCGGCGCACGCCGGTGCACTGCCGGGAGACAGTGCCAGGGCGCTGCGCTCCCCGGGCAGCCTGACCCGCAGTCTGCCAGCGGCGAGACCGTCTATGGCCAATCCGCAAACCCGAATCTGGGGTCCCGTGTGGAACTACGAGAACGAACCGCTATGCCGTCCTATCCGGACGAGCATGGACGCTGGCAGACGAACGGGACCAACTTCGCAAGGTTAGGGGTTAAGGGTTCGAATCCGCCGTCACCTTTAGGGTCTTCATTATCCTCCTCCCCGTCGATCAAGGGTGAAAGCGGGGTGTCGACGTGACCGGTTGACGCCGCCCGGGGAGGCTCGCACAGGTATGAACGGCCGGGCAGGGGAGAGGGGTGGCCATGGCGGCAGACGAACGGAAATCCCGCAAGATCATGGTGGATCGGTCGGAGGGGTTCGGTGAGCGCCTGCTGGGTGTGCTGCTGGATCGCGCTCACGAGATGCCGCCGCAGCTGATCGCCCCACTGGTGGCGGAGGAGGTGAGGAGGATCGGTGGGCGGGACATCTCGATCCTTCTGCAGGACTATGAGCAGCTGGTGCTGACGCCGCTGCCGGGTAGGAGCCTCACGGTCGGGAAGCCCGAGCCGATCGACGACTCCCCGGCCGGCACGGCATTCCTCCGTGCGAAGACAGTCGAACAGCCGCAAGCTGACGGCATAAGGATTTTCCTGCCGCTGCTGGACGGTAGCGACCAGGTGGGGGTGCTGGCACTCACCCTCGACACCGTCGATGATGATGACCGGCGGTTGCTGCGACGACTCGCCGGCCTTGTCGCCGACATGCTGGTCACCAAGAGCAGCTACACCGACCAGTTCTTCCAGGCCCGGCGCCGCAAAACGATGAGCGTGGCCGCGGAAATCCAATGGTCCCTGCTGCCCCCGCTGACCATGATCACCCCCCAGGTCTCGGTAGCCGGCATCCTCGAACCCGCCTACGACATCGCAGGCGACAGCTTCGACTACGCCCTCAACGACGACATCCTGCACCTGGCAGTCATCGACGCGATGGGTCACGGCCTGGACGCCGCCGCGCTGGCAACGGTCGCGATCGGCGCCTACCGACACGCCAGACGTGCCGACATCGGGCTCGCCGAGCTGTACATGTTCATGGACACGGCCATCCACAGGCAGTTCGGACCCGACCACTTCGTCACCGCACAGATGATGCGTCTGGATATCGGAACAGGTCACCTGCAATGGGTCAATGCAGGCCACCCGGCAGCGCTACTGATCCGCGACCACCGGGTTATCCAGGCACTGGAGAGCCCGGGAACCCTGCCAGTCGGCTTCGGTGGTGACGTACCGCAGGTCAGTAAGCAGACGCTCTGGCGCGGCGATCGGGTTCTATTCTTCACCGACGGCCTCATCGAGGAGCACGAAAAGGGCGGAGAACAGTTCGGCGAGGAACGTCTGATCAATTTCGTTGAGAATATCCAGGGTGAAGGCGTGCGGGAGGTGGTCCGAGATCTGTCCCATGCGCTGATGCGAGAACGGCGCGGAATCACGACCGACGACGCGACTCTCTTCCTGGTCGAGTGGCGCGGGGGCACCGCCGACCATCTCGCCAGCCTAGATGTGTAACCAGAACGAGGCTGGTGACGCCCGATCGTCCCAGGTTCCGTTTCGTCCGCGCGGGTCCGCTGCCGTCCGCGGGGATGGGGGCGTGTCCGACGCGTGAAGCGAACGGCGACGGAGCGTGGCAGACGCGCCACCATGGCACGGAAAAGCAGACGGTCGGAGCCCGAGTCTCCGCGCCAGTTGACCCGCCGGCCATGCCATTCGCGTGCCAGCAGCAACGGTCAGCATCTGGAAAGACCGGTGGTCCACGGAGGGCACAGGACCGCCGTCGACCTGGGCAGGGCCCCGTCCCCGCCCTGACCAGCGCCGCAAGCCGCACAGGTTTCCCAAGCTCGTGATGCGCGCAGACCCGTGCTCGCGTACAGCCATCCGTACAGACGAGCCCTCGAACACCGGCAGACGTCAGCGGACGAGGGCGGAACTGGGCAGGCGGCCGACCAGGCTGTACGAATATCAGCGGACGTCCGCGGACGAACGCGCCGATCTTGTAATCGGGCGGTCGGAGGTCCCGCCAGATGTAGCTACCGCTGTAGCAACAGCCACGGACGCCGGCGGACGGAGACGGACGTCGGCGGACAGCGCGAACAGGGCGAGCCCCCGGGACACCTGGTGCTTTCCGTGCCTTCTAAGCACCAGGTCGCAGGTTCGATCCCTGCCGGGCGCCTGTGCAGTGGCGAGGTCACGGAGCGGCGTGCTCAGGCTCTCGGCACGCTCGTAACGTGAGCGCGGACGCCGCCAGCTATGGCCACATCATGCAGGCCCGTGACCACCCGCTCGTCCAGACCGGGTCTCTCTGGAGAGATCCCGCTTCCGTGGACAGCGCGGGAAAGCGCTTCCGCTAGAATCTTCCTGGTGTCGCGTGCCGCCGACGCGGAGAAAGTCGGTGGTTGGAGGCACCAGAAAAATTGGATCCCCCCGTGAATCCAACGATTTCCACCGCTCCCCGCGCCGGCCGTCGGGAATGGATCGGCCTGGCGGTGCTCGCGCTTCCCACCCTCCTCATTGCGCTGAACAACTCGGTGCTGCATCTGGCGCTCCCCCACCTGAGCGCGGATCTCAGGCCCAGCAGCGCGCAGCTTCTGTGGATCATGGATATCTACGGCTTCCTGATCGCCGGATCACTGATCACCCTGGGCGCCCGGGGCGACCGGATCGGCCGCCGCAGACTACTGATCATCGGTGCGGCCGCCTTCGGCGCGGCCTCCGTGCTCGCGTCCTTCTCCACCAGCCCCACGAGCCTGATTCTGGCCCGCGCGGCGCTCGGACTGGCGGGCGGCGCGCTGATGCCGTCCACGCTCTCGCTGATCAGCACGATGTTCCAGGACCCCCGCCAGCGCACTGTCGCCATCGGCGCCTGGATGACCTGCTTCTCCGTGGGCTCGACCCTCGGCCCGCTCTTCGGGGGGCTGCTGCTGGAGCATTTCTGGTGGGGATCGGTCTTCCTGCTCTCTGTGCCCGTGATGCTGCTGCTACTGATCACAGGCCCGATCCTGCTACCCGAGGCCCGCGACCCCGACCCGGGCCCGCTGGACCTGATCAGCGCGGCCATGACCCTGGCCACCATCCTCCTGATCGTCTACGGCCTCAAGCGGCTGGCGGAGAACGGCGTCGACGGCGAGGCCATCCTGATCACGGCGGCCGGCCTTGCCCTCGCCGTGGCCTTCGCCGTCCGGCAGCGACGTCTGGCCGTTCCGTTCCTGGACCACGGGCTGTTCACCAAGCCCGCGTTCAGCGCCTCGCTGGGGACGATGACCCTGAGCATTCTCGCCATGGCGGGGACCCAGCTCTTCATCACCCAGTACCTGCAGCTCGTGGAAGGGCTGACACCGTTCGTGGCCGGGCTGTGGATGATCCCCGGCGCTGCCGGCCTGATCCTCGGGACCAACCTGGGCCCGGCACTGGCCCGCCGGGTGCGTCCGGCGACCATCGTAGGGACCGGGCTGCTGGTCGCCGCCGCCGGCTACGGGCTCCTGACCCAACTGCCGACATCCTCCGGCCTGGCGGTACTGATGATCGCAACGTTCGCCATCGGCGTCGGGCTCGGCCCCATGATGACGTTGAGCACCGATCTGATCGTGAACTCCGCCCCGCCCGAGAAGGCCGGCTCAGCGTCCGCCACGTCCGAGACCGGCGGTGAACTCGGCATGGCCCTGGGCATCGCCGTCATCGGCAGCGTCGGCAACGCCGTCTACCGTTCCGACATGAGCGGCGCTGTCCCACCGGGCACCCGGCCGAAGCCGCCGAGGGCGCACGGAACACCCTCGGCGGCGCCGTGGACCTCACCGACCGGCTGTCCGGCCAGATCGGCGCGGACCTGCTCGCGACTGCCCGCGACGCCTTCACCCATGCCCTGCACGTCAACGCGGCGATCAGCGGCAGCATCATGGCCGCCGTCGCGATCCTCACCATGGTGGTACAACGACACGTCCGCCCCCACGTCACAGTCGACGCCGAGCCTCCGACGGTGGCCGACCGGACCGGCTCGGCGGTCTGACCACAGCCCCGCGCGCCGGACGCGGCGGCGGGAGACCGCTCAGTGCTCCAGTGGAGCGGCGACGTCCTCCAGCGAGCTTTGAGCGGCTTCCGAGGAGCGCTCTCCATCCTCCTGCGATGAAGACTCTCTTCCTCGCGGCGGGTAGCCCGGCAACCGCCTTCGGCCTCGCTCCCCTGGCGCTGGCCGCCCGGGCGGCCAGCGCCAGGCCTGTCTTCCGCACATGGGGTTTTGATGCGACGACCAGCCGCCCGACGCAGCCGCGGCGCCCGCCAGGGCGAACGTTGAGTGCGTTCTCCCTACGAGACCGCGGCAGGACAGAGGTGTTGATATCAGCCCGTAGGGTGGCCAGGCGACGACAAGATTGATCTCCACTGTTGATCATCTCGATCGGGTAAATGGAGGTGTGCTGGCGCTGCCGGGACACCACGCGTGTTCGGGCGGGTCAGCGACAGACGGCGTTTTCGGCGGTGGTGGCGAGGATGCGGGCGACGTCGTCGACGGGGAGGCCGCGGCCGGTGTAGAGCTGGTCGAAGGCGTCGAAGCTGGTGATCAGGTACAGGATGTGGGCGGCGTCGGCGGCGGACACGTCGGGGCGCAGGAGGTCCTGCTCGGCGAGCCGGCTCGCCAGGTAGGCCATCCCGCCGGCGCGGCGCTGCTCGCCGCGGTGCACCGCGCCGCCCGTGGCGTCCGGGTCGAGGGCGCTGAAGGAGATGAGTGCCCGGTGCACGTCGCGGTCGACGGCGAAGGTCTCGGCGCCGGCGCGGATGCCGAGGCGGAGGTGCTCGCGGGCGTCCGGGTGGGCGACGGCGGCGACGACCCGCTCGAACCCGCCGCGATCCAGCAGGTCCTGGGCAACCGCGTCGAACAGCCCGGCCCGGGAGCCGAAGACCAGGTAGACGGTGGACCGGGCGACCCGGGCCTCGCGCGCGACCTCCTCCACGCTCACCGGCCGCGTCGGCGCGGCGCGCAGCCGGCCGTAGACCGCGTCGAGGATGCGCTGGCGGGTCTGCGCCGCCGACTCCGCGCGCAGCCGCTGCTCGTACCGCCGGGTCGCCATCGTCGGCCATCGTACATTTGAATGACACCCCGTCTCGCTGAAGACAGAGTGACTTGTGAAAGTCAGTATGTCCGACGAAACTTGGCGGGGCTCGCGGAGCGGATCGAGGCGGGCGGCGTCGACGTCGAGTGGCTGATGTGGGCGTGCGCGACCCTCGCCGACGCGGCGGCCGGCACCGCGCTGGCGGTCGGCTACCCGACGCGGGAGCAGAGCACGGTGCTCAAGCCCCACCAGGCCTGCCTGCGTCCCACAGGACCATCTCGAACCGGTCCTGCTGGAGCATCTGCGTTCCCTGCCGGCCGCCGAGGTCCGGCTGGGCACCGAGGTGGTCGACGTCGTCGACGGGCCGGAGTCCGTGCTGATCACGCTGCGCGACACCACGACCGGCGCGACGAGCCTCGTCGAGGCGCGCCACGTCGTGGCCGCCGACGGGGCCCACAGCGCGACCCGGCGGGCCGTGGGCGTCGCGATGCACGGCCCCGACCGGCTCGAGGACGGCGCCAACGTGCTCTTCCACGCACCGCTGTGGGACCTGCTCGGCGAGCACCGCTACGGCATCTACGCCGCCGACGACGGCGAGCATCAGGGGATCTTCCTGCCGGCCGGCACCGGCGACCGGTGGCTGTTCGGGCTCGGAGCCTCCGCCCACCGAGGCGAGGCTGAGCAGTACACCCCACAGGGCCTGACACGGCTCCTGCGCGCCTGCTCCGGCGTCGCCGACCTGCCCGTGCGGCTGGAGCGGTTCGGGACGTTGGAGCACCGGCTCCACCATTCCGCCGCGGCCTGAGCCGCCCGGAGCGCCTCCGGACACCCGCGCCGCGCCCCGGCGCGGATCCTGGCCGTGGCCCTCGCCGGAATCGCGGGCAAAAGCCGGCCGGTCGGGATCCTGACCCCCGCATGGTTCGGCTCGGTCGCCGGTGTAGTTTCGCCTCGCGCCGCATTGCCCACCACGGCACGGCGCTCCGCGCATAACCGGACTTTCTGATAATTCAGGAGCCCGGTGTGACCTGCGCGCGACACCTCGTCGAGAGAATTCCGGGAAAGGTGCTGTGATACGCTCTTCTTCGGGTCGGATCGCTCCGGGTCCGGAAAGCCGCGATGCGGATGGCGGCGACGTTCCCGTTCAGCCGCTCACGCCGATGGACGCGCTTCTTCTCGGATACCAGCAGGCATTTCCGGCGGCGCCGTTCGCGGTCGGTTTCCTGCTGGACGCCGACGGAACCGTGCCGTGCGTCCAGGACCTGCGGGCGCTCGTCGCGGACCGCGCCCGCGACCATCCCCCGCTGACGCATCGCCTCGCCTCGGGCAGGTGGGGCCGGCCGTACTGGGTGGTCGACGCCGACTTCAGCGTGGACCGGCACGTGCACGAGCGCCGACTCCCGGCGGGATCGGGGCTCGCCGGCCTGCGTAGGGCGGTGGAACGGCTGTCCGCGGCCGAGATCCCCCTGAACGCTCCGCCGTGGCAGCTCTGGCTGCTCCACGGCCACCGCCCCGGCGGCATCACGCTGCTGTTGCGCGCCAGCCACGTGTGGATGGACGGGACGGCCCTGAACCTGCTGCTGGGCAGGATGTTCGGCCTGCCCGGCCGGCAGCCGGAGCCCATGCCCGCGCGGCGCGTGGTACCAGAGCGGCGGCCCGGCCCCCGAGCCGTCGGCAGGGCCGCCGCGCACACGCTCGGCTGGTGTACCCGGACGACCACGATCGGTTCGCTGACGGCGACCCCCACGGGACGTCCGCGGCACACCTGGCTGGACGTGGACCTGGGTTGGCTGCGGGCGATCAGCCGCGCCTACGAGGTGACCGTGAACGACATCTTCCTCGCCGCGCTCACCGGCGCCCTGCGTGCCTGGTCACCCGCTGGCACCCCTGGACGCGGCCGGCGCGGGGAGCATCGCGGGCAGCTGTACGCCGCGATGCCGGTCAGCACCCGCACGGCAGCCGAGCGGGAGCTCGGTGGTAACCGCCTGACCACCGTGCGCCTCGCGCTGCCGCATGGGGAGCCCTCCGCACGCCGGCGGGTGGAGGCCATCCGCCGGCAGACCGACCGGCACAAGCGGCGCGGAACGCCGGGCGTCGCGGAGCGCCTGTTTCTGTGGGCCACCCCGGCGCCGTTGCGGCCGGCCGTGATGTCCGCGGAGATCATGTCGCGCGTCTTCGCGCTGACCGCGTCCAACCCACGCGGTTTGGTCGGCCCGATGGCTGTTCTCGGCCGGCCGGTCACCGCCGCTGTGCCCCTGCCCGCGCTGCCCGGCAACCAGCGCATGGCGGTCATGCTCGGTGGCCTGGACGGACGAGCCTGTATCGGATTCACGATGGACGGGTCGGTCCGGGACTGCGAGCGGGTGCCGGAACTCGTCGACGCCGAGTTGCGGGTGCTTGCGACGGAGGCAGGTCTCGGCCACGGCCCGACTCCGACCGAGATCGGGACCGGGACCACACTGTCGGCCCCGCGGCGCCCGCTCGCCACGACCGGTGGTTGACGTCCTCCCCCCTGAAAGCGGGGGGATTCCAACTCCTACACACCCACCAGGGGGGTGCGCAGTGTTGAGGTTCGCGGTTCACGGGCACCGGCAACCCGGCGCCTCCCCGCGCAGTCACCGCACGTCCTGCGGCGATATTGCATGCTGCGTTCACGTCCGCGTTGGCCGTGTGCCCGCAGGTGACACACCGGAACCGAGATTGGCTCTCTCTCGACTCCGACGCCACATGCCCGCAGGCCGAACAACGCTGACTCGTAAAAGCGGCCGGGATCTTCTCGACCCGGCCGGGGGCTTTCTGCTCCAGACGGGCGACGAGCTGTCCCCAGCCGTTGGCGAGGATGCCCCGGTTCAGCCCGGCTTTCTGCCGCACGTTCCGGCCCGGCGCTTCGACGGTGCCCCGCGCGGAGCGGGTCATCTGGCCGATACGCAGGTCTTCGACGCGGATCAGGTCGTACCGGCGGGCGAGATTGGTGGAGGTCTTCTCCACCCAGTCTTTCCGCCGGTCGGATTCCCGGGCCTTCACTCGCGCGATCCGGGCTTTCAGCCGGCCGCGCCGGTTGCTGCCCCGCTTGGCCCGCGCGAGCCGCTGTTGCAGCCGTCGCAGCCGCACAACCTCGACAGGTCGCAGCCCGGGGCATCGCAGCAGCTCACCCGTACTGAGTGCCGCCGACGCGGACACACCCCGGTCGACGCCGACGACCTCACCCGTGCCCGGCGCGCGGATCGGTTCGGGTACGGCGGCGAACGCAACATGCCAGCGGCCCGCCCGATCACGAGTCACCCGGTAGGAGCGCGCGTCCGGAACCGTCCGGCTGCGGCGGAATCGTACCCAGCCTACTTTCGGGATTCGTACCTCGGACCAGCGGCGGTTGATCTGCCGCACATTCGAGGGCTTCACCGCGACGATCCGGAAACCATCGCCTCGGCCGCGTTTCCGGAAGCCAGGTTTCCGGTGGGAGCCGCGGAAGAAGTTGGCCATGGCGGTGGAGAAGTCCCGCAACGCCTGCTGCTGCACGACGATGCTGCCCGCAGCGAGCCAGTCGAAGGCGCGGCGGGCTTCGGTCAACTGCCGGTTCTGCTCCGCATAGCCAGGTGCCGGTCCGCGGCGCGGGTTCCACCAGGATTGCTGTTCCACGGCGAGGTTCCACGCGTACCGTGCGTGCCCGCAATGCTCGGCCATCACCATCGCCTGATCTGCGGTCGGGTAAAGCCGGTAGCGGGGCATGCGCTCATTCTACAAAAGGGATATCCACCTGTGGCCAACAATAGGCGCCGTTTCCTCCCCGGCCTGAAGGCCGGGGCATCCACGGCGCAAGTCCGGTGACCTCGGGAACCCTTCTATTAGCGCTCAGGTGAGAAGGGTGTGCAGCGACACCGGGGTGAGGCCGGCGGTGCGCAGGTTGGCGACGATGCGGGGGAACGCGCTCACGGTGCCCGGGTAGCCGAAGTGCATGCTGACGATCGAGCCCGGCTGGACGCCGGCCCGGACCCGCGCGACGACCGCGTCGGCGCCGGGTGAGGTGTAGTCGAGCGGGTCGACGTCGAAGTCGACGACGGTGCGATAGCCGGCCGCGCCCGCCTCGGTGAGGATCAGCGGGGTCGCGGTGCTCGTACCGGACGGCCGGAAGTACCTACCCTGGGTCGGGGCCAGCCGGGCGAGGACGTCCCGACAGGCCGTGATCTCGGTGGCGACGGCGGGCGCCGGGAGCGCGGTCAGCGTCGGGTGGGTGTAGGTGTGGTTGGCGAGCTCGTTGCCGGGGGCGAGGATCGTCGGGACGAGGTCGCGGTACTCGTCCAGCCACTGCCCGACGGCGAACACGGTGATCGGCGCGGCGAGCCGGGCGGCGTCACCGAGCAGCTGGCGGGCGAGGTCCAGATCCTGCCCGGCCTCGTGCGGTCCCAGATGGAAGGTGAGCGCGACCCGCGCCCGGTCCCGCGGGCCGTGCGCGACCGCCGTCGCGGGGCCGCCGGGCAGCAGCTGCGGGCCGTCGGGTGCCAGGCTGGCCGCGACGGCTCCCCGGGGCGGCGACGCGGCGGGCGTGCCGGCCGCCGGCGCGGCGTGGGCGGGCGCGGAGGGCGTCGACGAGGCGTCCGGGCCTGATCCGGCCGCGCAGGCCGCGAGCCCGGCCGCCGCCGCGGCGACCGGCGCGGCGGTGAGGAACCGGCGACGGGACAGATCGACGGGGCTGTCGTCACTCACGCCCGGCCCCCGATGCGCTCGCTCATCACGTCGGCTCCCTCCGGGACAGCTGGCTGTCCGCCGCCCAGTATCTCGACCGCCCGCGGATGCGCGCGCCGGGCCCGGCAGCCCAACCGTACGGGCGCCCGTGCCGCCCCACCGCGGGCACCGACTCACGGAGATGCCGACTCGCGGAGATGCCGACTCGCGGAGACGTAGTACCCGGTGCGGTCGGAACCGGCAGGCGTGGTTACTCTTCCTCCGTGTCGGACAGGGCATCGTCCCGAACTCATCGGGCGGCGGGCACCTCCCGCCGCGGCCTGCTACTGGCCGGCGCCGCGGTGGTCGTCATCGCCGGCGTCGCCATCTGGTTCATCGCGGCGGGCGGCACCGGGTCGAATGCCGGACCGGTGCCGGCGGCGGCCGGGGGTGCTCCGGTCGCCGCGTCGATCCGGTCGGCGAGTCCCCAGGCCGACGCCGCGGCCGTGGGGCCGGAGCCGGGCGGTGACGTCTACGCGCACGCCCACGCCGGGATGCTCAGCCCGGTCGTCCGCGACGATCCGGCGCTCGTCTACGTGCCGAACCTGGGCGACGGCACGGTCACGGTGATCGACCAGCGAACCCTGCGGGTGGTGGGGTCCTTCGCGACCGGACGGGAGCCGCAGCACGTGGTCCCCTCCTGGGATCTGCGGACCTTGTGGGTGAACAACAACAGGGGCAACAGCCTGTCCCCGATCGATCCGCGCACCGGCCGCCTCGCCGGACCGGCGGTGCCGGTCGCGGACCCGTACAACCTCTACTTCACGCCGGACGGCGCGTACGCGATGGTCATCGCGGAGGCGAACCACGACATCGACTTCCGCGACCCGCACACGATGGCCCTGCGCCACAGCCTGGACGTGGGCACGGCGTGCGCCGGCGTCAACCACGTCGACTTCTCCGTCGACGGCTCCTATGCGATCGCGACGTGCGAGTTCGCCGGCCGCCTCGTCAAGATCGACGTCCGGAAGCAGACCGTGCTCGGATACCTCGACCTCGGGCGTGACGCAGCCCCGCAGGACATCAAGATCGATCCAGCGGGCAAGGTCTGGTACGTCGCTGACATGAACGCCGACGGCGTCCACCTCATCGACGGCGACCGCTTCGTCAAGGTCGGCTTCGTCCGGACCGGTCCCGAGACACACGGCCTGTACCCCAGTCGGGACGGGCGGTTCCTCTACGTGGCGAACCGCGGCGGCGAGATGGCGTCGATGTCGCCGCCTTTCCCCCATCACGGCGACCAGGGCTCGGTCTCCGTCATCTCCTTCGCCACCCGCGCGGTCGTCGCGAACTGGCCGATCCCCGGCGGCGGGACGCCGGACATGGGCAACGTCAGCGCCGATGGCAGCCGGCTGTGGCTGTCAGGCCGACGCAGCAACGTCGTGTACGTGTTCGACACGGGCGGCCCGGATGGCACCGATCCCGCCGCCGGGCACCTGCTGACCAGGATCCCCGTGGGCCGCGAGCCGCACGGCCTCACCGTCTGGCCGCAGCCCGGCCGCTACTCCCTCGGCCACACCGGCATCATGCGCTGACGGGCGCCGGCCCCCGCCGCCCGCTGCCCGTCCTTGACGCCGTCCCGTCGAACGTCCGGGTGGACACGAGACCCCGGCGCCGCATCGACGGCGAGCGGTGCGACGGCGTGAGCGCAACAGAGTACGGCACGAGCCCGTGTCGGCGCCCGATCGCCCGGGGTCATGTCGCTGCCAAAGTGGCAGGTCAAGCACGCCGGCACACCCGTTGTGCAAAGATAGGCCGGCATGTCACCCGGAAGCCACCGGAAAGTGCTATTCGGTTGCTTTGCCGGACCTTAGGCGTTTTGCTCTGAGACGCCAAGGACAGACCCGCAAGATTGGTCGTACCCGGACAAAAAGGGAGGCCGCCTTGTCGTCTCGATGGAGCGCGAGGAGACGTGCGCGGAGATCACACCCCGGCGTCCCCACCCTGGAGGCGACACGCACCCCGTCGCCGCTGGTGCCCGCCGCGGTGTCCTGCCGCCGCCCGCCGATCCGGCGCATCGAGGTGGACGGCGACTGGCGCCGCTGCGGCGCGGGTGAGGGTGGCTGCGGCGTTCTCCTCCCGCTCAGCCAGCTCGTCTGCCCGCGCTGTGGACAGACGAACCGGGAGGACCTGCTGCCGCTGAACATCCGCCGCCTGCTCCCCACCCACGACGCGTACGACCACGCCGTGGCGGTACTGCGCGGCACCTGGGCCGAGGCCGCCATGCCCACGTGGACCGGCGGACCCGAGACGCTCGCCATCACCGCAGGGGCCTCCGGTGAGACCGAGCCGGTTGGCGGCGCACCGACCGGCCTCCCGTTGGCCGCCCCCTCGGCCGACTGAGCCGACTAAGCCGACCAGGCCGACCAGGCCGCGTCCTGGGTTGTGACCATCCCGGCCGCGGGAGCCGGGCCCGCCCAGGAAATCCCCGCCGCGTCGCCCGCGACGGCGACCGCGAGGTGCGTCAGCAGGTCGCGTTCGGCGGGTACGGCGGGCAGGGCGGTGGCGGCGGCGGACAGCCGGCGCCGGTGGTGAGAAAACCGACCGCGGCGACCGTGGCGACCGCGAGCATGACGCGGCCGCGCCGCGCGGGCGGCGCAACGGATGAATTTCTGACAGGTGGGCGCATTGTTGTTTGACCTTCCCGACGTTCCGCCATCCCGATCGGATTTTTTGTATCGGATCGATCAGCAATAGCGAAAGCGACGCGCCGGGGGGCGTCGACAATCATGAAAATCTCGCCACAACAGTGTTCCGGGTAAGGAGGAACATCGACCCACGGTCCACGCCAGGCCGACCAGAGGCCCGGAATCAGCCCACTTCCGTCGACGGACCAAGGCCCTGGGAAGACTGGACAAGCCAGTCGCACCAGGCATCCACACCCGCGCCGGTCCGGGAACTGAGCATCCGCACGCCCACTCCTGGATGGACGGCGTCGAGATTGCGCCGGAACGCCGGCAGATCAAAATCGAGGTACGGCAGCAGGTCAATCTTGTTGACCAGGACGAGATCGACCGCCCGGAACATTACCGGATATTTGAGCGGCTTCTCCTCCCCCTCGGTGACCGAGAAGACCATGACCCGCCGGTCCTCGCCGACGGCGAACTCGGCCGGGCACACCAGGTTCCCGACGTTCTCGATGAGGACCAGGTCGAGATCGGCGAGCGGCAGCCGGGGCAGCGCCGAGGCGATCATCGGCGCGTCCAGGTGGCACTCGCCGCCGAAGCCGTTGCCCGTGTTCACCAGGCTGATCGACGCGCCGAGCCCCGCGAGCCGGTCGGCGTCGAGGCTGGTCTCGATGTCCCCTTCGATGACGCCGATCCGACGGCGCGGCGCCAGCCGGCGCAGCGTCTCGACGAGCAGGGTGGTCTTGCCGGCGCCGGGCCCCGACATCAGGTTGACGACGGTGACACCGGCCGCGTCGAACGCGTCCCGGTTCGCCCGGGCGGCACGCTCGTTCTCGCCGAGGATCCGCTCCAGTACCTCGACCCGCTCGGTGGCGGTTCCGTACCGCGAGTGATCCGGGTGCGGATGGTCGTGATCGGTCCCGTGGGCGTGGAATCGGCCCATCTCATGCCTCCACCGGCTCCGTCGCCACCTCGAACGAGACGACGAGGAACTCCTCGCCGCTGACCAGCTCCACATCGGCCCCGCCGCAGCCGGCGCAGCGCAGCACCGGCCGGTCGAGCTCGCTGTGGGTCCCACACGCGCGGCAGCGCACGACCGCGGGCACGCTCTGGACCTCCAGCACCGACCCGGCCAGCGGATCGACCGAGTCGTCCTGCATCAGGCGCCAGCAGTAGGCGAGGGTGTCGGGCACCACCTGGCGCAGGGCGCCGACCCGCAGCCGCACCCGGATCACCCGTCTGCCGGCGGCATGCCGGCGCACGATGTCCGCGACCGAGCGGCACAGCGACAGCTCGTGCATCGCCGTTGCACCTCCCGCTCCCGCCGACAGCGGACCCACTGTCACCGCCGCCGGCGGCCAGCGGCAAACGTCACCCCGCGTAGGTGGCAGCCTCCGCACACGGCCCATCGGTGACGGCGCCGTGGCGACATAGCGTCGCCGCCATCGGCCGGCAGACGTCGGGCCATCCGAGGAAGGACCATCGATGTCATCCGTGCTCTGGTTGCAGGGCGGGGCGTGCGGCGGCAACACGATGTCGTTCCTGAACGCCGCGGAGCCCACCGTCATCGACCTGATCAGCGACTTCGGTCTGGACCTCGTCTGGCATCCGTCGCTGAGCCCGCAGGAGGGCGCGCAGGCCCGCGCCCTGCTCCAGGACTGCGCCCAGGGCACCCGGCCCGTCGACATCCTCGTCTTCGAGGGCTCGGTCATCCGCGGCCCGGACGGGCGGGGGACGTTCAACGAGTTCGCCGGGCGGCCGATGCAGGACTGGCTGCGCGACCTGACCGCCCAGGCGCAGGTGGTGGTGGCGCTCGGGGACTGCGCCGCCTGGGGCGGCCTGCCGGCGACCGAGCCGAACCCGACGGACTCGACCGGCCTGCAGTTCCACCGGCGCGTCCCGGGCGGCTTCCTCGGTTCGGGGTTCCGGTCGCGCTCGGGCCTGCCCGTCGTCAACGTGCCGGGCTGCCCGGCCCATCCGGACTGGATCACCCAGATCCTGGTGGCGCTGGCCACTGGCCGAGCCGCCGACATCGAGCTCGACGACCTGCACCGGCCGAAGACGTTCTTCACCTCGTTCACCCACACCGGTTGCAGCCGCAACCAGTACTTCGAGTACAAGCAGTCGACGCTGTCCTTCGGGGACGGGACACGGCAGGGCTGCCTGTTCTACGAGTTCGGCTGCCGCGGGCCGATGACGCACTCCCCCTGCAACCGGATCCTGTGGAACCGGCAGTCGTCGAAGACGCGGGCCGGCATGCCGTGCATCGGCTGCACCGAACCCGAGTTCCCGTTCTTCGATCTCGCCCCGGGCACGGTGTTCCGCACCCAGAAGGTCGCCGGGGTGATCCCGCGGGAGGTGCCCGAGGGCAGCGGCCACGCCACCTACCTGGCCCAGGCCGCCGCCTCCCGGGTCGCGGCCCCGCCGTGGTCGAAGAAGGACATGTTCGTCGTCTGATCCGGACGACGACCCGCGTCCACCACACGGCCGGCACAGCGCGACCGGCACCGCACGGCACGACCGGCACAGCACCACTGGCACAGCACGACTGGCACAGCACGACTGGCACAGCCGCGAGAAACGACAGGGAGAGGTGCGCGGGCGATGACGACCGTCGATCTCAACGTCAGCCCGATGGGGCGGGTGGAGGGCGACCTCGACGTCCGGGTCACGATCGACGACGGAGTGGTCAGCTCGGCCTGGACCTCGGCGGCGATGTTCCGCGGCCTCGAGATCATCCTGCGGGGCAAGGACCCGCAGGCCGGCCTGATCGTCACCCCGCGGATCTGCGGGATCTGCGGCGGCAGCCACCTGTACAAGGCGGCGTACGCGCTCGACGTCGCCTGGCACACCGAGCTGCCCCCGGGCGCGACGCTGGTCCGCAACATCGCGCAGGCCTGCGAGACGCTGCAGAGCATCCCGCGCGGCTTCTACGCGCTGTTCGCCATCGACCTCACCCACCGCCGCCATGCCGCAAGCCCTCTGTACGAGGAGGCGGTGCGGCGGTTCACCCCGTTCACCGGTTCCAGCTACGGCCCGGGGGTGGTGTTGTCCGCGGCGCCGGTGGAGATCTACGCGATCTTCGGCGGCCAGTGGCCGCACTCGAGCTTCATGGTGCCCGGCGGCGTGATCGGCGCGCCGACACTCGCGGACGTGACCAGGGCGACCGCGATCCTCGAGCACTGGCGCTCGGAGTGGCTGGAGAAGCGCTGGCTCGGCTGCTCGGTGGACCGCTGGCTGGCCAACCGCAGCTGGGCGGACGTGCTCGCCTGGATCTACGAGAACGAGTCCCAGCACGACAGCGACTGCGGCTTCTTCCTGCGCTACTGCCTCGACGTCGGTCTGGACCGCTATGGCCAGGGCACCGGCGACTACCTGGCGTCCGGCACGTACTTCGACCCGGAGCTCTACGCCCGGCCGACGATCGAGGGGCGCGGCGCGGCGCTCATCAGCCGCTCCGGCGTGTACGCGGACGGCGCGTATCACCCGTTCGACCAGGCCAGGGTCCGCGAGGACGTCACCCACTCGTACTACCGGGGCAGCGCCGCGCACCATCCGTTCGAGGGCGAGACGGATCCGATCGATCCCGAGCGGGGCCGGGAGGCGGGCAAGTACAGCTGGGCGAAGTCGCCCCGCTACGACGTTCCCGACCTGGGCGTGCGCCCGCTGGAGGCTGGCCCGCTGGCCCGCCGTGTCGCCGCCGCCGCGCCGGACGCCGCCGCCCATCAGGACCACGACCCGCTGTTCGGGGACATCCTCGCGACGATCGGACCGTCGGTGATGGTCCGCGTCCTCGCCCGGATGCACGAGGCGGCCCGCACCTACCGCTGGGTCCGCGGCTGGCTCGACCAGCTTGACCTGCACGCGCCGTTCCACGTTCCGGCGCCCGAGCTCGCCGACGGCCGCGGTTTCGGCGCGACGGAGGCGGCCCGCGGGTCGCTCGCGGACTGGATCGTCCTGGAGCGCGGCAGGATCGCGAACTACCAGGTCATCACGCCCACCGCCTGGAACATCGGCCCCCGTGACGGGGACGGGACCCCCGGCCCGATCGAGGCCGCCCTCGTCGGCACCCCGGTCGCCGATCCCAGCGACCCGGTCGAGCTCGGCCATGTGGCCCGCAGCTTCGACTCCTGCCTGGTCTGCACCGTGCACGCCTTCGACGGCCGCACCGGCCGCGAACTGAGCCGCTTCACCCTGGGCGAGTCCGCTTGACCCGGGAACCGGCACGGACGCGGGCGGGGGTCCCCTCTTCGGCGGCCCCGTCTCCAGCGGCCGTGTCACCGGCCGTCCCGTCGCCGGCGCGGCGTTTCGACCCGCCCGGCGTCACCCCGCCGACCTGCGCCGCGGCCGTCATCGGCTGCGGGAACCCGCTGCGCGGCGACGACGGGGTCGGCCCGATCCTCATCCGGCGGCTCGCCGAGGCCGGTGTCCCCGCCGGCGTGCGCCTCGTCGACGGCGGCACCGCCGGCCTGGACACGGCATTCGCGATGCGCGGGGCCCGGCGGGTGCTGCTCGTCGACGCCGCCCGCACGGGGGCCGCCCCCGGCACCGTCTGCCGTGTCCCCGCGGCCGAGCTCGTCGACCTGCCGTTGCACCTGCCGCAGCCGCACGCGGTGCGCTGGGACCAGGCGCTGGCGTTCGGGCGCTGGCTGCTCGGCGAGGACTACCCGAGGGACGTCACCGTCTACCTGATCGAGGCCGCGACGCTCGAGCCCGGCGCCCCCCTGAGCCCGCCCGTGCTCCGCGCGCTGGAACGGGTCCGCGGACTGATCGTCGACGAGCTCGCCGGGGAGGCCGGGCATGGCTGAGACGTTTCCGCGCCTGGCGCGTCCGCAGCCGGTCGGCGTGTTCCCGCTGCCCGCTGGATTCCTGCTGGTCCCGGACGGGGAGGACACCGCCGGGGTGCGCCGGTCGCTCGCCGCCGGCCGGCGGCCGGACGCCTGGCCGGCGCGGCTGCGCCCGCTGGAGCTCGCCTACCGGGGCGAGATCGCCGCCGCGGCCGCCGCCCTCGACGGCGACGATCCCGTGACCCGCTACAACCGGTTCGTGCTGCGCCCGCAGGACGCGCGGGACGAGGATCCGGCCGCGGTGCGCGCGGCGCTCGGCCCGGAGCTGGGCGCGCTCGTCGACGTGGTCCGCTTCGCCCTCGGCGAGCTGGCCGAACCGCCGCCGACCGACGCCGCCACCGGGGAGGTCGCGGCGCTCGTGCACGCCGCGCGGGCCGCGCACGCCATGGCCGCCGACCGGCCGGCGGACGCGGCGTCGTCGCTGGGGCTCGCCATCGACGAGGCGGCGCGGGCGGGCGCCGCCGGACTCGCCGCGCAGCTGCTGTCCACCGCCGCGGACCTGCGCCGGGCGGTCGAGGGACCGACCGACGCCGTGCTCGCGGGGCTCGCCGCCGCCGCCGACGCGCTGGACGGCACCGACCTCGCGATCGCCCGCGCCGAGCTGCGCCTGGCCCTCGGCTCGGCCCACCAGGAACGGGCCGGCGAGGACCCGGAACACCTGCGTCACGCCGCCGGGCAGTACCTGGCCGCGCTGCGGCTGGTCAGCGTGGACAGCGCACCCGAGGTGTTCGCGTCCGCGCAGGTCAACCTGGCCACGGCCTACCTGGCGATGCCGATGCGCCAGGCGTCGGACCAGCTGCGCGTCGGGGTCGCCATCGCCGGCCTGCGCACCGCGCTCGGCGTCTACACCGCGCGGGCCCACCCGCGGCACTGGGCCAGCACCCAGCTGAACCTGGCGAACGCCCTGGTCGGGGTGCCGTCGGGGCATCGGCGGGACAACCTGGTCGAGGCCGTCGGCCGCTACCAGCAGGTCCTCGCCGTGCGCGATCCGCGGACCGACCCCCTCGGCCATGCCCGGGCCCTGGCCGGTCAGGGCAACGCGCTGGCCCACCTCGGCGCGCTGGACAAGGCCGCCGGGGTCCTCACCCGCGCCCGAGCGGCCTTCGAGCGGTGCGGCGCCCACGACGAGGCGAACGCCGTGTCCGGCCTGCTCACCGAGGTCGCCGCCCGCCGTGGCACCGGCAACGGCACGTGAGGCCGGCGGCCCGCCGCCAGCGAAAGGAGCATGACGCGATGTGCCTGGGCATCCCGGGACGGATCACCGAGATCTGGGACGACCGCGGCACCCGGATGGCGCTCGTCGACTTCGGCGGCGCCACCCGCACGAGCTGCCTGGCCTATCTGCCCGGCGCCGCCGTCGGCGACTACACGATCATCCATGCCGGGTTCGCGCTCGCCGTCGTCGACGAGGAGGCCGCGCATCGCACCCTCGCGACGTTCCGCGAGCTCGGCCTGCTCGACGAGATGCGCCGCCAGCTCGCCGCGCCCCGCGAGCGGGAGGCACGGCGGTGAGGTACCTGACCGAGTTCCACGACCCGGAGCTGGCGCGGCGGCTGCTGGACGACATCGCCGCCACCGCGACCCGTCGCTGGACCCTGATGGAGGTCTGCGGCGGCCAGACCCACTCGATCATCCGGCATGGGCTCGACCAGCTGCTCGCCGAGCAGGTCGAGTTCATCCACGGCCCCGGCTGCCCGGTGTGCGTCACCCCGCTGGAGATGATCGACCGGGCGCTGGCGATCGCCGCCCGACCCGAGGTGATCCTCTGCTCGTTCGGGGACATGCTCCGGGTCCCAGGTAGCGCCAGCGACCTGTTCACGGTGCGTGCCCACGGCGGCGACGTCCGGGTCGTCTACTCACCGCTCGACGCCGTCGGGCTCGCCGAGGCCAACCCCGACCGCCAGGTCGTGTTCTTCGCGGTCGGCTTCGAGACCACCGCCCCGGCGGCCGCGATGGCGGCGGTCACGGCGCGCCGGCGCCGGCTGGCGAACTTCTCCATGCTCGTCAGCCACGTGCTGGTGCCGCCGGCGATGCGGGCCGTCCTCGGCGCGCCCGACAACCGGGTCGCGGCCTTCCTCGCCGCCGGCCATGTGTGCACGGTGATGGGCACCGCGCAGTACGAGCCGCTGGTCGCGGCGCACCAGGTGCCGATCGTCGTCACCGGCTTCGAGCCGCTGGACCTGCTCGACGGCGTCCGCCAGGCCATCGGGCAGCTCGAGACGGGCCGGGCGGAGCTCGTCAACGCCTACCCCCGGGCGGTGCGCGCGGAGGGCAACCCGGCGGCGCTGGCGATGCTGCGGGAGGTGTTCACGGTCTGCGACCGCGCCTGGCGGGGCATCGGGGTGATCCCGTCGTCCGGCTGGCGACTCGCGCCCGACTGGGCGGACCTGGACGCGCAGACCCGCTTCGACGTCGCCGGCCTGACCGTCGCCGAGTCGGCGCACTGCCACAGCGGTGCGGTGCTGCAGGGCCGGCTGCGGCCACCGGACTGCCCGGCGTTCGGCACCCGCTGCACGCCGCGCCACCCCCTCGGCGCGACGATGGTCTCCGCGGAGGGCGCCTGCGCCGCCTACTACCAGTACCGACGCCTCACCCCGGCACTGTGACGCCGTGGCCGATCTGACCGGGGCCGACGTGAGGCGGTCCGCCCTCACCGGAGCCGACGTGACCGGAGCCGACGTGACCGGAGCCGACGTGACCGGAGCCGACGTGACCGGGGTGGACGTGGCCGGGTGGAGCTGTCCGATGCCGCTGCGCGACTACCCCCGGATCGTGCTGGGCCACGGCGGCGGCGGCACGCTGTCCGCCGAGCTCGTCGAGCACCTCTTCCTGCCCGCGTTCGCCGCCGCCGGCACCGTGCCGCCGTGCCCGGACACGACCTTGGCACCGCCCGGCCGGGGATCGGCGGCGCCGGACACGGACCCGGCGTCGGTGGACGCGGCGGTGGTCGAGGTCGGGGGGGCGCGGCTGGCGTTCACCACCGACTCCTACGTCGTGCGGCCGCTGTTCTTCCCCGGCGGGTCGATCGGCGAGCTGGCCGTCCACGGCACCGTCAACGACCTGGCCTGCCGGGGCGCGCGGCCGGTGGCGCTGTCCTGCGGGTTCATCCTCGAGGAGGGGCTGGAGCTCGCCGTGCTCGACCGGGTCGCGCGGGCGATGGGCGCCGCCGCCGCCAGCTGTGGGGTGCGGCTCGTCACCGGCGACACGAAGGTCGTGGAACGCGGCCGCTGTGACGGCCTCTACGTGAACACCAGCGGCATCGGCCTCGTCCCGGCCGGGGTGGACGTCCGACCCGGCCGTGTTCGGCCCGGGGATCGGATCGTCCTGTCCGGACCGATCGGCGAGCACGGGATCGCCGTGCTGAGCGTGCGCGAGGGTCTGGAGTTCGGCGGGGACGACGTCCGTTCGGACACCGCGCCACTGCACGGCCTGGTCGCCGCGATGCTCGCCGCGAGCACCACCGGGGTGCACGCGATACGCGATCCCACCCGTGGGGGCCTCGCGACCGCGCTGGTCGAGATCGCCGCCGCGGCGGGCGTCGGCGTGGAGTTCACCGAGTCGGCCGTGCCGGTGCCCCCGGCCGTCGAGGCCGCCTGCGGCTTCCTCGGCCTGGACCCGCTGCACGTGGCGAACGAGGGCCGCCTCGTCGCCTTCGTCGCCGACGCCGACACCGACACCGTCCTCGCCGCCATGCGCGCCCACCCCGCGGGCACCGGCGCCACCGTGATCGGCACCGTCACCGCCGGGCATCCCGGCCTCGTCGCCGCCCGTACCGCCTTCGGCTCCACCCGTGTCGTCGACCGCCCCCTCGGCGAGCACCTCCCCCGCATCTGCTGAGCCCGCGAGCCCGGGCGGCCGGGCGGATCCTCGGGGAGGTCGTGGCCGCCGAACGAGACGTCAGGATCCGGCGCTGATGCGCACGACGCAGTAGTTGGCGGCCAGGTAGACCTCGCGGCGGCCGCCCGGGTCGAGGCGGACGGTCGGGGCGTCCTTGGTGGCGGTGGCGATGTCGACATCCTCGCCGGAGGCGACGTCGCGCAGGACGAAGTCGCAGGTCTCGTTGCCGTTGAAGTCCCGGACCTCGACCTCGACGGCGGCGGGCGCGGTGAACGCCGTGCTGTCGCCGTTGTGCGCGATGGTGAACGGCAGCGTGGCCTCGCCCGCGCCGGGGATCGCCGCGAGCTGGCAGCCGGGATCCGGTGGGGTCACGTCGAGCGCGAAGTCCCCCGTCTGGTGGATCTGGTAGGTGGCGTTCTCCTCGTAGACGGTGTCGGACGTCGCGGTGAAGCCCGGCGGGTTCTCCCCGGGAACCGGGCTGACGACGCAGCCCTTGTCGTCGCCGTCCTGCTTGTCGGAGATCTGCAGCCGCCACGGTCCGGTCGCCGTGTAGGTGAAGGTGGACGAGCCGCCGCCGTCCTCGTCACCGCCGCCGCGGGTGAGCAGCACCACGGTGATGCCGGCGGCGGCGAGCACGACCACCGCGACGCCGATCGCGAGCAGCCTCCTCCCCCGCCGGCGACCCGATCGCCGCCCGGCCCCGCCGGCGGCTCCGGGGCCGTCCGCCGTGCCCGCGTCGCCACCGGACGGAGAGGCCGCCGAGCCGACGGTCCCGATCCCGGAGATGTTCCACGGCGGTGTTCCCGGCGTCCCGGTGACCCCGACGGCGCCGGGCGTCGTACCGTGACCGCCGGCGCCCACGGCGGGCGACGGGATCGACGGCGGGGGGCTGTCGATCGGCGACGGGGTGTGGACCGTCTCCGGGATCGTCGCGGGCGGCATGGCCGCGGCGAGCGAACGGCCGCCCGTTCCCGAGCCGGGCCCGGACCCGGGCGCCGCCGGCGAGCCCGGCGCGGGCGGGGAGACGGGCATCCCCGACGAGCCGGGCGCGGGCGGGGAGACGGGCAGCGGTGAGCCGGTGCCCGGGCCTGGCGGGAGCGAGGACGAGGCGTCCGCGGGTCCGGCGGGGGGGAAGAGGTCGGGCCCCAGGGCGTCGACCAGCGCGGCGCGCAGGACGGCGGCGGTCGGGCGCTGGTGGGGCTCCCGGGACAGCGTCTGGCGGACCAGGTCACGTAGCGGCGCGGCGATGCGGGTGTAGTCGACGCGCGGGTCCTCGTGGACGATCCGGTAGGTGATCGCCTCGGGCGGGCCCTCGCCGTAGGGGGGCCTCCCGGTGGCGGCGTAGCCGATCAGTCCGCCCCAGGCGAACAGGTCCGAGGCGGCGCCGAGCTCGCCGGTGGTGATCTGCTCGGGCGACAGCCAGCCGGGCGTCCCGATCAGCGTGCCGGTGACGGTGAGCTGACCGGCGTCGCGCACCGCGGCCACGCCGAAGTCGATGACGATCGGACCGCCCGCCGTCCACATCACGTTCGACGGCTTGAGGTCACGGTGGATGAGACCCACGCCGTGGATGGAGACCAGCGCGTCGGCGAGCCCGGCGGCCAGGCGCAGCTGGTCCGCCTCGGTGAGCGGGCCCTGCCGGGCGACGTGCTGTTCCAGGGTCGGGGCCGCGAGGAACTGGGTGGCGAGCCACGGCGGCTCGGCGGTGATGTCGAAGTCGAGCAGCGTCGCCGTGTGCCGGCCGCGCACCCGGAAGCAGGCCTGCAACTCGCGCTGGAACCGCACCCGGAAACTGGGGTTGTCCGCCAGCTCCGATCGGATGATCTTCACGGCGACCTGGCCGAGCGGGCCGTCGCCGAGGTAGACGACGCCCATCCCGCCGCCGCCGAGCCGGCCGAGCAGGCGATGCGGACCCACCTGGACGGGATCGCTCAGGCGAAGGGCAGCGACCGCCACCGGCTCCGGGTCGGTGGACATCGTGCGATCTTCTCCCCCCGGACGCCGCCCAGGCTCCGGGCGGCGCCAGTACGCGCGACCACCGGCGGCGGGCGTCACGGTGACAAATCATCTGGATCGTAGCGACCATGCCTGCCGCGTCCCACAGCCGTCAGGCATCCGACGAGCGTCGGGGTGCTGGTGGACGGCCTCCGTGGCCTTCACCCGCTGGTTATCCACAGCGCCGCGCCGGGCGCGAAGGGACCACGATGACCGTCCACAGCCGCCAACCGGGTGCCCTGGACCGTCCGAGGGTGCCCGTAGGGTGGCGTACGTGACCATGTCGCCCGGCACCGCGGTGCAGCCCTCCGACGCCGCCGGCTCCACGCAGGAGGTACTGCAGCGGGTCTTCGGGTACGACGCGTTCCGCGCGGGCCAGCGGGAGATCATCGAGCATCTCGTCGGCGGCGGTGACGCGCTGGTGCTCATGCCGACCGGCGGCGGCAAGTCCCTGTGCTACCAGATCCCGGCCCTGGTCCGCCGAGGCACGGGCGTCGTGATCTCCCCGCTGATCGCCCTGATGCAGGACCAGGTCGACGCGCTGCGCGCCCTCGGCGTGCGGGCCGGCTTCCTCAACTCCACGCAGGACTCGGGCGAGCGGCGGGCGACCGAGGGGGCGTTCCTCGCCGGTGAGCTCGACCTGCTCTACCTGGCTCCGGAGCGGCTGCGTGTCGAGGCGACGGTCCGGCTGTTCGACCGGGGCGAGATCTCGCTGTTCGCGATCGACGAGGCGCACTGCGTCGCCCAGTGGGGGCACGACTTCCGGCCCGACTACCTGCTGCTGTCCATGCTGCACGAGCGCTGGCCGGCGGTCCCGCGCGTCGCGCTGACCGCCACGGCGACGCCGGAGACCCACCGGGAGATCACCGCGCGCCTGGGCCTCGCCGGCGCCCACCACCACGTCGCGGACTTCGACCGGCCGAACATCCAGTACCGGATCGTGGCGAAGAAGGAACCGAAGGCGCAGCTGCTGGACCTGCTGCGCACCGAGCACACCGGCGACGCGGGCATCGTCTACTGCCTGTCCCGGGCGTCCGTCGAGAAGATCGCCGAGTTCCTGGTCGGCCAGGGCATCCCCGCGCTGCCCTACCACGCGGGGCTCGACGCGCGGGTCCGCGCCGAGAACCAGGCCCGCTTCCTGCGTGAGGACGGCATCGTCATGGTCGCGACGATCGCCTTCGGGATGGGCATCGACAAGCCGGACGTGCGCTTCGTGGCCCACCTCGACCTGCCCAAGTCGGTGGAGGGCTACTACCAGGAGACCGGCCGAGCGGGGCGGGACGGCCTGCCCTCCACCGCGTGGCTCGCCTACGGCCTGCAGGACGTCGTCCAGCAGCGCCGGCTCATCGACTCCTCCCCCGGCGACGCGGCGCACCGCCGCCGGCTCGGCACCCACCTCGACGCGATGCTCGCCCTGTGCGAGACCGTCGAGTGCCGCCGGGTCGGGCTGCTCGCCTACTTCGGCCAGCGCGGCGCCCCGCCCTGCGGCAACTGCGACACCTGCCTGACCCCGCCCGAGTCCTGGGACGGCACGGTCGCCGCGCAGAAGCTGCTCTCGGCGGTGCTGCGGCTGGACCGGGAGCGCCACCAGCGCTTCGGCGCAGGCCACATCATCGACATCCTGCTCGGCCGGCGCACCCCCCGCGTCGAGCAGCAGCAGCACGACGGCCTCACCGTCTTCGGCGTCGGCGCGGACCTGCGCGAGCTGGAGTGGCGCGGCGTGGTCCGCCAACTGCTCGCCCAGGGCCTGCTGGCCGTGCAGGGCGAGCACGGCACGCTGGCGCTGACGCCGAGCAGCGCCGACGTGCTGCGCGGGGACCGCGCGGTGGCGCTGCGGCGCGAGCCCGAACGGCCCGCGCGGAGCTCGGTGCGCGCCGAGCGGGGCGACGGAGCCGGCGGTGGGCGGTCGTCCCGGCGGGCGGCACCCGTCGAGCTGCCGGCCAGCGCGGCACCGGTCTTCGAGGCGCTGCGGGCGTGGCGCGGCGGCACCGCGAAGGAGCAGGGCGTCCCCGCCTACGTCATCTTCCACGACGCGACGCTGCGCGAGATCGCCGCGCGCCGGCCCGCCAGCCTCGCCGACCTCGCCGCCATCAGCGGCGTCGGCGAGAACAAACTCGCGAAGTACGGCCAGCACATCCTCGACGTCCTCGGCGAAGCCGGCCCGGACCCCGCGGAGCTTCGCTAGGCTTTTCCGGGTCGATCTTCCGCCCCCCGCGAGGAGCGATCCCGCATGCCGGACTGGCGTTCCCACCCGTTCGCCGCCGATTTCCGCGTCCACGAACTGCACACGCGCAGCGAGGCGGCCGCCCGGGTCGACTTCGGCGAGATGATCGGTCATCTCGTGGACGCGCTCTATCCGCAGGCGCGCGAGCCGGGCACGCGCCCGCCCTGCGGCGGTCCGGGTCCCGCCCAGCGGGACGCCGTCTGCCGGCAGTACGACGGGCGGCTCGTCATCTGGCAGACCAGGTACCTGCTGCCCCGTGTCGGCGACGCCTACCTGCCCCAGATCCGGGCCTCCTACCTGCGGGCCCGCGTCCACGCCCGGGAGCACGGCGGTTCCCTCGGCCGCTGGGTGCTGTGCGTGCCCGGCCTGCTCGACCCGCGCCTGGCCCGGTGGTGGGAACAGTGGCGCCGCGAGCAGCGCGTCGCCACCGGAACGGACATCGACCTGTGGGACGCCCCCGCCCTGCGAACCCGCCTCGGCCGCCCCGTCGCCAAGCTCGTCCGCGCCGGCTACTACTGCCGTCCCGGCGCGCCGCAGTTCGGCTGGGCGCAGCCGTCGGACGGCGCTGACGCCGAGGGTGGCGCCGCCGCGGCAGCCCGGGCCTTGCCACCGGGTGGCGCGGGCGAGCCCTGGCGCGGTGGGGCGACGGTGCGGATGGCGGGACGCTCCTGCGTGCTCGACGGCGATCCGGTGGAGCGGCGCGGCGGGGAGGGCGCCTGGCTGCTGCGGGAGGGAGCGGCGTCGCTGGTCGGCACGACACCGCGCCCGGTGTGGTTCCGCCAGGTGCTGGTCCGGCGGCCAGGCGACCGCGCGGACGCCCAGCTCGCCGCCGTGGACGGGCAGCTGCGCCTGCTCGCCGAGATCGGCGGCCGATCCGGCCTGCCGGCGCTCGTCGCCGGTCACGTCACCCCGGCGGAGGGCGTGCTGCTGTCCGCCCGCCCCCCGGGGCGCACCTGGCGGGAGGTGTTCGGCCCGCCGGCGCCGCAACGCCGCCGATCGGCCCGTCCGCCGGCCCCACCCGCCGGACTGGCGCGCCACCGCCCGGGCGGGACGACCATCGCCCTGCTGCGGGCCGCGGCCGGGGCCGGCGACGCGCTCGCCGCGCTGCACGAGTCCGGGCACAGCCATCGGGCGGTGACCCCCGACGCGGTGGTGCTCCCGCCGGTCTGGGGCTCGCGAGCGGCGGGCGCGTCCATCCTGCGTGACCTGGGGCTCGCCACGGTGACCCGCCGTGCCGGCGAGGGCCCCGCCGAGTACCGCGCGCCGGAGCAGGAGCTGTTCGGCCTGCACGGCCCGCGCGTCGGCCTGCGTACCGACGTCTTCCGGCTCGCGGCGATGGCGTACCACACGCTGTCCGGCGTCATGCCGACGTGCGGGGGCCCGGCGCCGCTACGCGGCCTGCGGCTGCCGTTCCCCGTCCCGCAAACCCTCGACGAGGTGCTGCTGCGCGCGCTGGACCTGGATCCGGCACGCCGGCCGGCACGGATCCGCGTCCTCGCCGACGCCTTCCGCCTCGGCGCCCTGCACCTGACCCAGGCCAGCCACTAGCCCGTGGGCGCGGCGCAGACCGTGGAGCGGGCGAGAGCGAGGATCGCCGCGGCCGTCGCCGGGTCGGGGGTGACGCCGTGACGCGCGAACCGGCCGGGGATGCGGGTGAGGGCGAGCTGGTCGCCGCCCGCCGGCAGATCGTCGACGCAGATGTGGGCGCCGTCGTCACGCAGGACCGTGTCGGTCTGGCCGCCGGCGAGCGCCGGGAACCGGGTCCGGAAGGTGGTGGCGAACGCGCCCGCCGCCTCGGAGTCGTGCACCAGGTCGAACGCGCCGGTCCGGGTCGCCGCGGCCGCCGCCGGCGCCGCGGAGGTGGACGCCGGGCCGGCCGACCCGCCCGAGCCGCCGCAGGCCGTCAGGACGGCGGCCAGCATGACGGCCACGGCGGGTGCTCGCCACTTCGTCATCGGCTTCCCCTGCTCCCCGCGAGATTCGTGGAAGAGCCGAGGTTAGTCCCCGACCACACCGGCACATCGGGCGGGGCCCGCCGCGGCATCGACCACTCGTCTCGCTCCGCACCGGGACCATCGTCGTTTTCCCGTTGATCGAAACAGCTCGGACACATCGGGTCAGTAATGGGCAAGTCGGTTGGACGAGCCCACTAGCAGTCTGGTTGCATGACAACGCGACGGAGGTAGCCGAAAGCGGGAGGGCCCCGCCCGAGAGAGAGCAGTAAGGACGGGATGACGACGCGAGCCCGAGAACTGTTCCAGCGGTCACGCACGCTACTCGGCAACTCCCGGGAGGCCGCCGCACAGTTGCTGTCGCCTTCCTCGTCCGCGCCACCCAATTCTCACCCAAGAAACTCACCACGCCCGTCGGTTTCGCCGCGTTCGGCGGCACCCGCCCATTCCACGCCCGCGTCCCGGCCCTTCAACCCGCCGCGGCGCGCCGTCTCGCCGGCATCGCCGACGCGGACGGATCCCACGACCGAGGGCGCTCTCCCCCGGGCCGCGGCCCCGGTCCAGCCGCCCGCGCCGGCATTGACCGCTGCGCCGGCCCCGACCGGTGCCGAGGCGGCGGGAACCGCTACGACGCCCGCGGTGAGCGCCGAGGCGCTGTCGGCGATCTGCTCCGACGTCGCCCTGCGCGACCTGAACCTCGTCGACTCGCTGCTGTCGCTGCTCGAGGAGCTGGAAGCCCGCGAGCAGGACGCCGAACGGCTCGCCGAGCTGTACCAGCTCGACCATCTGGCCGCGCGGCTGCGCCGCAACGCCGAGAACCTGCGAGTACTCGCCGGGCGGGACGCGAGCGACACCGCCGCGGAGACCACCCCGCTCGTCGACGTGATCCGCGCGGCGATGTCGTCGATCGACCACTACTCGCGTGTCACCATCGGCCGGGTGGTCCCCCTCGGCGTCGTCGGGTTCGCCGCGGAGGACGTCAGCCGCCTGCTCGCGGAGCTGCTCGACAACGCCACGAAGTCCTCCCCACCGACCACGCCGGTGCGGGTCGGCGTGCACCTGACCGAACAGGGCAGCGCGCTGCTGCGGGTCGAGGACGAGGGCATCGGCCTGCCGCCCGAGCGCCTGCACCTGTTCAACGACCGGCTGCGGGCCGCGCCGATCCTCGACGACGACGCCGTGCGGCACATGGGCCTGGCCGTCGTCGGCCGGATCGCCGACCGCCACGACATGCGCACGTGGCTCACCCGGCGCCATCCGCACGGCACGACCGCCTCGGTGCTGCTGCCAGCCGCGCTGCTGTGTGAGCTGCCGGAGACGAGCTGGTCGGGCACGCGGACGGTCACCGCACCGGTCGTCGCCGCCGTCGACCCGCAGGGCCCGCCCGCGGCCCCGACGATCGCGGGGCTGCCAAGCAGGCGGGCGAGCCGCCCGTCCGCGCGGTCACGGGTCGCGGGGGCCGGTGGGCCGGCGCGGCTCGCCTCCGCCGCGCCGACGCTGCGTCCGGTGCCGAGCCCGGCGGACGCGCCGCCGCCGAGCGATGGCACCACCTCCAGCGGTCTGCCGCGTCGGGTGTCACGCAGCCTGAAGGACGCCACCGGCCCGCGCGTCCTGCTCCCACCCACCAGCCGTGCGCCCGCCGATCGCGCACCCGCCGATCGCGCGCCGACCGACCAGCGACCCACCGACCCACCCGCCGCCGAGCCGCCGCCACCCACCGACCAGCCATCCACCGACCGCACGGCCGACCATGAGCGCCTGCTCGCCGATTTCGACGCCTTCAGCCAGGGGGAGCAGGCCGCACACGACGAGCAACGAGGGGCCTGAGGACAGCCGTGACGGACACCACCAGCGAACAGGGACGCGACGACTTCACCTGGCTCGTCAACGACTTCGTCGGCCGGGTGCACGGCGTCTCGCACGCCATGATCATGTCAGCTGACGGGCTGTCGCTGGCCGCGTCGGACTCGGTCGGCCTCGTCGAGCGCGAGCAGCTCGCGGCCATCTCGAGCGGCATGCTGAGCCTGGCCCGCAACAGCGCGGCGCTGTTCGGCCGGGGCACCTGCGAACAGATCATCGTCCGGCTCTCCGTCGGCTACCTGCTGTTCATGGGCATCGATGCCGGGGCGGGCCTGGCGGTGCTCACCGACGCCGACTGCGACATGAAGGTCGTCGGCTACGAGATGACCCAGTTCGTGCTGCACGCCGGCCACGCGCTGACCCCGCAGGTCCGGGTCGATCTGCGCCAGGTCCTCGCTGGCCGGCAGCTGTGAGCCGAGTACCACGAGCGACGGGGGGCGAACGCACGATGGCTCAGGACAGCAGTGTGCCGGGAGCGACGGCCCGCGCGCCGCGGCGACGCAGCCGGCGGGTGCGCCCCTACGCGCTCACCGGCGGGCGCACCCGTGCCCGCCACCACCTGCTCGTGGAGACGATGATCTCGGTGCCGCGCTACGACCCGGCGCTCAGTGCCTCGCTGATGCCGGAATCGAAGGCGCTCTACGAGCGGGCCCGCGGCCAGCTGTCGATCGCGGAGCTCTCGGCGATGCTGTCGATCCCGCTCGGCGTCGTGCGCGTCCTCATCAGCGACCTCGCCTCCCAGGGCGCCGTGTTCATCCACCCCACCGCGAACGCCTATCCCCATGACCGCGGCGTGCTGGAGCGGATCCTGCACGGGCTGCGGGAGCTGCCGGTCTGAACGGCGACGCCGCCGGCGGGCCGCACGCATCCGGCGGCGGGCCGGCGATCTCCGCCAAGATCGTGATCGCCGGTGGATTCGGGGTCGGCAAGACCACCCTGGTCGGATCGGTGTCGGAGGTGCCGCCGATCAACACCGAGGCGTGGATGACGGAGGCCAGCGAGGGCGTCGACGAGCTGCCATCCGGTGGGCACAAGACCACGACGACGGTGGCGATGGACTTCGGCCGGATCTCGCTCGACGCCGGGCTCGTGCTCTACCTGTTCGGCACGCCGGGCCAGTCGCGGTTCTGGTTCCTGTGGGACGACCTGTCCCGCGGTGCGCTCGGCGCGATCGTGCTGGCCGACACCCGGCGTCTCGACCAGTCCTTCGCGGCGGTGAACTACTTCGAGCACGACTCGCCGGTGCCGTTCATCGTCGCCGTCAACCTGTTCGACGGGCGGCTGTGGCATGACCTCGGCGACGTCCGGGACGCCCTCCAGCTGCGCCCCGACATCCCGCTGATCACCTGTGACGCGCGGGATTCGGCCTCGACCGCCGAGACCCTGCGCACGCTCGTCCGGTACGCCATCTCCCTGGCCTGAGGAGTCGCCTTCCATGCGCAAGATCCTGATCGTCGGCGCCGGCCAGTCGGGCCTGCAGCTCGCGCTCACGCTGCGCGAGCATGACTACGACGTCACGGTGATGTCGGCGCGCACGCCGGAGGAGATCCGCTCCGGCCGGGTGATGTCCACGCAGGCGATGTTCCACACGGCACTGCAGACCGAGCGGGACCACGGACTGAGCCTGTGGGAGGCCGAGACGGTCGGCATCCAGGGGCTGGGGGTGTCCATCGCCGGGCCGGACGGCGCCCGGGCGCTGGACTGGTTCGGCCGGCTCGACCGTCCCGCGCAGTCCGTCGACCAGCGGGTCAAGATGGCCGGCTGGTCGGAGTTGTTCGAGGAGCGCGGCGGCAAGCTGATCATCTCGGGGGTGACGACGTCCGACCTGAACTCCCTCGCGGAGCTGTATGACCTCGTCATCGTGGCGGCGGGCAAGGGGGAACTGGTCGGGCTGTTCGACCGGGACGCCTCGCGCTCGCCGTTCAGCGCGCCGCAGCGGGCCCTGTCGCTGGCCTACGTGCACGGCCTCGCGCCCCGGCCGGAGCACCCCGACTCCCCCGGCGTCCGGTTCAACATCGTGCCGGGCGTCGGCGAGCTGTTCGTCATCCCGGCGTACACCCTGAGCGGGAACTGCGACATCCTGTTCTTCGAGGGTGTTCCGGGCGGCCCGCTGGACTGCTGGGACGATCATCCCGCGCCCGCCGCCCACCTGGGTCGGCTGCTGGACCTCGTCCGGACCCACGTGCCGTGGGAGTACGAGCGGTGCGGCGACGTCGAGCTCACCGACGCGAACGCGACCCTCGCCGGCGGCTACACGCCGGTGGTGCGCCGCCCGGTCGGCGAGCTGCCCTCAGGCCGGGCGGTGCTGGGCATGGCGGACGTGGTCGTCGCCAACGACCCGATCACCGGGCAGGGGTCGAACAGCGCCGCCAAGTGCGCGACCTCCTACCTCGCCAGCATCCTCGAGCACGGCGACCGGCCGTTCGACCGCGGGTGGATGCAGGGTGCCTTCGATCGCTACTGGGACTACGCCCAGCACGTCACCACCTGGACGAACGCGCTGCTCGGGCCACCTCCGGAGCACGTCGTGCAGATCCTCGGCGCGGCCAGCGCGCACGAGACGGTGGCCCGGCGGTTCGTCAACGGCTTCGACGACCCGACGGACTTCCGGCAGTGGTTCCTCGACCCTGCCGGCGCCGCCGAGTACCTCGCCACCCTCTGACTTGACATCCTCCGACTTGACATCCTCTGACTTGACATCCTCTGAAGTAGCCACCACCCGCCACCCCCGCCATACCTCGGAGGGGGTGGCCCGTTCGGGTACCTCCGGGCCGGGGTTCGCTCCCCGGGCGACGCGCGCTCTCCACGGCCCGCGGTGCGCGAGAAAGCGCAGGTCAGAGCCCCTTTTCGGGATGCGCGCCGGGAATTGCCAGCAGTCGACGTAGCAGTCCCCTACCGATATCGCGACCGATTCGCACAACCCGTCACCTCGCCGTGTCAGATCTCACAGCGCCTTTCACCTCCATGACTCCCGAGTGAGCATGGGGTAATTCCAACGCCGATCACCTATAACCGACGGCGCCGGAACCGCTGAACACAGACGGTGAAGAGGTGATTCATGAGTGCGACGAGAGCGCAACCAGTCGGCGAGCTTGTCGACACGGCGTGTTATCCCATCACCGAACCGGCACGTCCGCTCTGGCGAAACATCGTCTCGCGGGCCCGACATGATCTGCGCACAGACGGCTGCTGTGTGCTGCCCGGCTTCATCCATCCAGGCGCTTTCTCCTCGCTGACCACCGAATGTGCGTCCGTCGCCTCGCTGGCCTATGACCGCGTCGAGGACGTCAACGCCTACAACATTCCGGTCGACTCCGCGCTGCCCGCCGACCACCCCGGCCGCCACATCATGCGGCGCGGCAACGCCTTCGTCGCGCGCGACCAGATTCCCGGCGGCTTCGCCATCCACCGGCTCTACCGCAGCGAGGCGTTCCAGCGATTCGTCGCGGCCTGTTTCGGCCTGCCCCGGGTGCACGAGCTCGCCGACCCGCTGGCCGGCCTGTGCCTGAACGTGATCTCTCCCGGCCTCGAGCATCCCTGGCACTTCGACACCAACGAGTTCGCCGTCAGCATGGTGACCCAGGCCCCGGAGCACGGCGGCGCGTTCGAGTACTGCCCGAACATCCGCACGGCGCAGGCGGAGAACTTCGCGGACGTGCGCGCCGTGCTGGCCGGCGAGGGCGACCGCCTCGTCCGCCGGCTCACCCTGTGCCCCGGAGACCTTCAGCTCTTCCTGGGGCGCTACTCGATGCACCGGGTCACTCCGGTGCGCGGCGCCGCCGCCCGGCATTCGGCCATCTTCGCCTACACCGAGCGCGCGGGCGTCATCGGCAGCCTCGAACGCACCCGGCAGTTGTTCGGCCGGGTCCTGCCCGAACACCGCGGCGTCGAGGCCAGCGCCGTCCGGGTCGACGCCCTGCTCGACTGAGCACAACCCGCCCACGCCTCGAGGAGGAGAGCGTCCGCGTGCATTCCGACGACGTCAACCCCACCGACGCCACCGTCAACTCCACCGCCGACGCCGCCGCCGAGACCGAAGTCTCCGCCGCCATTGCCGGCGTGGGCGCTATTCCCGCCACCCCGGCCGCGCACGCCGTCCCGCCGGCCGCGAACCGGCGCATGGTGCGGGCGCAGGGGCAGTCCAACGGCGTGCACAAACAACGGGAGGTCTCCGCGCCCGTCCCCGCCGCATCCGGCGGCGCGGCCCGTGACGGGGCGCACCGCGAGGGCGCGATGCGCTTCGACGAGACCGGCAAGGTGTCGCTCGACCACATTTACACCCAGCCCGATCCGCACGCGTACTTCAGCACGCTGCGACGTCTCGACTACGTCATTCCCCAGCTCGCCAGACCGTTCTTCAGCCAGCTGATCGAGGAGCGTCGGGCCCGGCTGCGCCGCCCGCCGACCGTGCTGGACGTCGGCTGCTCCTACGGGGTGAACGCGGCGCTGCTGCGCTGCGGCCTGACGATGGACGACATGTACGACCGGTACGGCGAGCGGGACGGCGAGGCCCCGGACCGCGCCGTCCTGCTGGCGCGCGACCGAGAGCTCGTCCAGGCCCGCCAGTCGCGGGCCACGCCCCGGTTCGTCGGCCTCGACAGCTCGCGGCCGGCGGTGTCCTACGCCCGGGCGGCCGGCTTCCTCGACGACGCCGTCTGCGCCGACCTGGAGGAACGCGACCCCACCGAGGCCGAACGCACCGTGCTCGCCGGCGCCGACTTCGTCGTGTCCACCGGCTGCATCGGCTACGTCACCGAACGCACCATCGACCGGATCGCCAGTGCCTCCGAGCGCTCCGACCGCCCGTGGATGGCCCACTTCGTCCTGCGGATGTTCTCCTTCGACCCGTTCACCGAGGTTCTCGACGCGCTCGGCTACGACACCGTGCACGTCGAGGGGGTGTTCCCGCAGCGCCGCTTCGCCTCGGCCCAGGAGCAGCAGCAGGTCCTCGACACGCTCGCCGCCGTCGGCGTCGACCCGCGCGGCCTGGAGAGCGACGGGTGGCTGTACGCGCGGCTGCACGTCTCCCGGCCGCGGCACGCCCCCGCCCGGCGCACCGCCCGCGCGGGCCACCCGGCCGACTCCCTGATCGGGCGGCCCGGCTGACGCCCGCGCCGCACGATTCGATCCGAAAGTCCCATGGACCTCGCACGCCGCCGCCCACCGGGCGACGATGAGACGACCGAGCCCCACCTGACAAGCCGAGGCACAGATTGAACGCGACGACGTCCGCCCGAAGCTCCTGCGGGACCTTCGCCCACGACGACCAGCTCCCCCGGGTGCCGCTGCCCGCGCTCGCCGAGAGCTGCGAGCGATTCCTCGTCTGGTCCGCGCCGCTGCTGACCCCGGCCGAGCGCGAGCGAACCGCGGCGGCGGTGGCCGCCTTCCAGGCCCCGGGCGGCCCCGGCCCGATCCTGCACGCCGAGCTGGAGCGCTACGACGCCCGCGAGGGCGTGCACAGCTGGCTGGACGACTTCTGGGACTCCCGCTACCTCGGCCGGCGTGACCGCATCGCCCTCAACGCCAACTTCGTCTTCCTGTTCGCCGACGCCGAGCTGTCCACCGACCGACCGCAGGTCGAGCGGGCCGCGGGCCTCATCGCCGCCGCCGTCGACTACAAGCTGCGCCTGGACGACGAGCGGGTCGAGCCGGTCACGCAGCGCGGTACTCCGCTGTCGATGGCGCAGAACACGTTCCTGTTCTCCACCACCCGCATCCCGGGCGTGCCGCAGGACACCGTCCGCACCCCCTACAGCGCCGACTGGCCCGGCCCGTCGCAGGCCCGCCACATCGTCGTCCTGCACCGGGGCAACCTGGTCCGGATGGACGTCGTCGGCCCCGACGGAGCCCCGTACACCCTCGACGACCTCACCGCGGGCCTCGACGCCGTCCTCAAGGCCACCCCGACGCGGGCCCCGGCGGACACGGCGGTCGGCCAGCTCACCACCGGGGCGCGCGCCGAGTGGGCGGCCAACCGCGCCCGTCTGCTGGCCCTCGACCCGGCGAACGCCGCCGCGCTGGACACCGTCGAGACCGCGCTGTTCTGCGTCGGGCTGGAGGACGCCAACCCGGATGGCAACCTCGCCGCCTGCGACCAGCTTCTGCACGGCGATGCCGCCAACCGCTGGTTCGACAAGTCGGTGTCGCTGATCGTCTTTCCGGACGGCCGCGCGGGTATCAACGTGGAGCACTGCGGCCTGGACGGCACGACGATCCTCAGCTTCGTCGACGACCTGCTCGCCACCTCGCCGCGGGAACACTCCGCCGCCTCCGGCGCCCGTCCACAGGGCCTGCCCGCCGTCGACCCGGTCGAGTTCGTCCTCGACGACGAGCTGCGGGCCGACGTCGCCGCCGCCGGGGAGGCTTTCACCGCCTTCGCCGCCGGCACCGCGTCGACCGTGCTGACCTTCGACGACTTCGGCCAGAACCAGGCCAAGCGGCTGCGGATGTCCCCCGACGCGTTCGTCCAGCTCGCCTACCAGCTGGCCCATGTGCGGTCCAAGGGGCACATCGGCGCCACCTACGAGTCGATCGCCACCCGCGGCTGGCGGCGCGGGCGCACCGAGGCGATGCGCGTGGTCACCCCGCAGGTCGTCGCCTTCGTCGAAGCCATGCAGGACCCGGCCGTGGACGCGGCGGCGCGGCGGGCCGCGTTCCGCGCCGCCGCGGACGCCCACGTCGCCCGGGCCCGCGACTGCCAGGGCGGGCGGGCTCCCGAGCAGCACCTGTGGGAGCTGCAGTTCGTCGCCCGCCGCCGCGGCGCCGAGCTCGGCGTCGCCGAGGAGTCCCTCGCGCTGTACTCGACGCCGGGCTGGCTGAAGACCCGTGACGACTTCCTGAGCACCAGCTCGGCGCCGTCGGTCAACGTCGAGTTCTTCGGCTTCGGCTCGACGAGCGCCCAGTGCGTCGGCGTGGCGTACGTGCTGCTGCCAGACCGGTTCAACCTCTACCTGAGCACCCCGCGCCCGGTCGCCGACGGCATGCACGCCTTCGCCGACGAGCTCACCCGCGCCCTGCGCGAACTCCAGGACCTGCTCGCCTCCGAGCCCCCGCGGGAGTAACCGACTCCGGGCACACCACACGGTAGCCCCGCCCGGCCCGACCCCCGTCGAGGGCCGGGCCGGGCGGGGTCAGCGGCGGCGGGTGTCGGGCAGACGGGTGGGGCCGACGTGGCGGTCGAGCCAGTCGCGCAGCAGGCGCATCTCGCGCCAGGCGGCGGCCACCTGACCGGCGCATTCGGGAGTCGCGAGCCACGGCGGCTCGCCGTACTCACGGTGGACGGTGATCGTCCGGTGCCGGAGCAGCTCGATGCGGGGATGGTCCGCGTCGTAGCCGCGCGGGCGGGTCTTCAGCCGGTTGCCGGAGATCTCGTAGCCCTCCTCCCGCAGGCGATCGACGACCGCTTCCAGCTTCGGGCCGGTGACGTCGTCGGCGACCGCCGCCCGTAGCCGCTCCACCTGGTCGGACGCCGTCTGCCAGTAGCCGGAGGCCACCATCAGGCCGTTCGCCGACACCTGGACGTAGCCGCCGCCGGTGATGTAGGCGCCGATCGCCGTCTTGTACGGCGACTTGTCCTTGGAGAACCGGACGTCGCGATGCGGCCGGAACAGGTGCGACTCGCCGAACTCCGGCTCGAGCGCGGTCAGCAGGGCGAGCATCGGCCCGCGCACCGCCTTGTCGTAGAGATCGCGATGATCCGTCCAGTACGCCTTACTGTTGTCCGCCTCCAGCCCCTCATAGAAGATCAACGCCTCGGCTGGGAACCCGGCGAACGCGGGCATCGGCCCTCCACTCACGGCTGGCCCCTCCTTCACGGCTGTTCCCTCCTTCACGGCATGGACACGCGTCGCGCCGCAGCCTATGGGCCATCACCGACAGTCCGGGCCGTCACCCGGACCGGGTCGACGTTGGGTCCTTCTCGACCGGAACGCCGCGTCACGGTCAGCGACGTAACAATGGGACCGGCGGAACAACGGGCACGAGTCACGGTCTTCCCGCCCGACGCTGTGGCGGCCGGCGCGATGCGCGCGGCGAGGGCCATGGTGTCAGGCCTGGTAGGTGTAACGGATCTGTGGGGGCTGACCGAAAAACGATGTGATCGAGGTCAGCCGGGCCTCCAAGGTGAAGCGGATGATCTCGATGCCGGTGAGGACGGACTTGCCGCCACGGTCGCGTAGTGCCCAGGTGTAGAGGGCGGTGTCGTGGTGGGCGTCGACGCCGGAGGTGCGGACGGGGAGATATCCGGGGTAGGTCGTGGTGAGTTCGCTGATCAGTTTGGCGAGGTCCTGGGGGCCGACGGCGTTCTTGAGCGGGTTGGCGTAGGTAACGTCGTCGGCGCAGACCTCGGCGAGCAGCGCGGCCCGCGTGTTGGTGTCCGGGGCGGCCCAGGCGTCGTGGACGCGGCCGGCGGCGGTGGTGGCGGCCTCGGCGAGGTCCTGGGTGATGCCATCGCCGAGGACGGCGGTTTCCTGTCGGCTGACGGATCCGCGGTTCACTGCTCTCCTCCCCACAGCCGCGCTGCCTCAGCGCGCTGGAGCTTCCCGGACGGTGTCTTGGGGATCGACCCTGGTGGTAGCGCGTGGACGGCGGCTGGGCGGACCCCGACGGCGGCGAGGACGGCGGCGGTGACCGCCTCCTGGGCCCGCGCCTCGTCGTGGCCGGGGCGGAGCTCGAAGACGACGGTGATGCTGTCGGTCCTGACGCCGCCGCGGCGGGTCGCGAACGCGATCACGTTGCCCGGGCGCACCCCGGGCACGGTCGCGGCGGCCTGTTCGGCCTCCTCGGGGTGGATGTTGCGCCCCCCGACGATGATCAGGTCCTTGGTGCGGCCGCAGACGACCAGCTCACCGTCGACCAGGTAGCCCAGGTCGCCCGTCGCCAGCCAGCGGTCCCGGGAACGGCGCTCGCCGCCCTCATCGAGGTCGGGAGCGTCGGCGAGGTAATCGGCGAGCGACGGGCCGGCGACCTGGACCTCACCGACCGACCGCTGCGCGCAGTCCGCGCCGGTGACCTGGTCCACGATCCGGATACGGGTGCCCGGCACCGGGCGGCCGAGCCGAGCGAACCTGCGCGCGCGGCCGCCGGCGAGCACCGGCACGGCACGCGGCTGTTCGGCGAGAATGTCCGCGTCGACCTCGTCGACCCGCAGCCCCCGGTACGGGTCGGGCATCGTCACCGCGAGGGTCGCCTCCGCCAGGCCATAGGCCGGTAGGAACGCCTCGCGCCGGAGTCCGTGCCGCGCTGCGGCGTCGAGGAACGCCTCGATCGTCTCCGGGTCGATCGGTTCGCCGCCGGACAGGGCGACCTTCACAGACGACAAGTCGAGTGTTGGGCAGGTCTTCAGCAGCCTTCCGGCCATCGCGTAGGCCGAGGCGGGCCCCATCAGCACCGTCGCCCGATAGCGGGCCGCCTGACGCATCCACGACGACGGCGACGCCAGATAGTCACTCGGCGAGGACATGAGCACGTCGCAGTGCCCGCAGGTCAGCTGGACGGCCAGCGCGCCGATCAGCCCCATGTCATGTGACAGCGGCAGCCAGGTCAACAACCGGTCGTGGACCTCGTCGTGGCGAATCCGCTCCCGGATCGCCGCGATATTCGCCGCGAGATTCCCGTGACTCACCCGGACGATCTTCGGGGCGGACGTCGTACCACTGGTGAACTGCAGAACCGCCGGGTCATCAGCGGTCAGGCTCGGCGCCTTCCACACCCCGACGGGCTCGGCGGCCAGCACATCGGCGAGCAGCTCAACGCGGGCACCCCCTGCCGCCAACGCGCCGGCAAGCGCGTCATACGGCGCTCCCAGCAGCACCAGCGGCTCCCCAAGCGCCGCCAGCCGGGCCAGGGTCTGCCCGACATAGGTGTCGACGTCCGTGGTCCGCGCCGGTGTCGGCGCGACGGTCACACTCGCGCCCGCCAGCCACGCCCCGACGAGCGCGGTCACGACCGGCCGCGACGGCAGCCCCAGAACGACGACCCGACCGCCCGGTCCCAGACTCCGAGCATTCTGCAACCAGGCCGCCATATCCTCCGCTTGCGCAAAGAACTCCGACCAAGGAAGCTCGTCATCGCTCTCCTCACCAAGAAAGACGATCCGACCCCCCTGATGCCTCGCCCGCGCGATCCCGGTTAGCAGACCGACCACTTACGCTCTCACCTTCCCCAGCACCGATTTCTGCGTATGCGCGGAACGCGATGGAGTACGCCGCACACCCCCGAGGACGTTGACCAAGGCTCCGGACGGTTGGATCGAGACCCGTCCTGCTCGAGCGAGCGCCCTGGTCGCCAACAGGACAAGCAGCAGCGCTCCCGCGCCGAAATAGCAGTTAGCGGCCACGAGCTGCCAGCCATGGTGGGTGAACTCGACGTTCCTGGTTCTGGGAACCCACCAGATCGGTCCCAAGACGAGGAGCACGCCGCATGCGACGGCGTAGACCCTCCCCCAGGCCGGCCGCGCCGGATGAAGAAAGAGGACGAGAAGCATCGGGACCATCCAGACCCAGTGGTGATCCCACGAGATCGGCGATACCAGCAGGCCCGTGAGCGCACAGGCCAGACCACCGAGCACGTCCTCGCCGAGACGTGCCAGGGCGACCGACGCCGCCATGCCGATCAGGACGATGGCCAGTGCCAGGGACTGGTACACCGGCCGGGCGTTATCCGCGCCCGCCATCAGCCGAGACAGGACCCCCAGTAAGGACTGGTTGCCCACATACGGGATGCCACCAACGTGGCTCGCGTCCAGGAACATATGCCCCCAGTACGCGGACGATGAATGGGGGCTGACCGCGAAACCGGCGGCGATCGTCGCAGCGAAGGACGCAACGGCGTGAAGCGCAATTCGCCACCGTCCGGTGAGGGCCAGGTAGGGCACAAAGATCAGTGGTGTGAGCTTGACGCCGGCCGCGATCCCGATCAGTATCCCTCGCGGGACGCGCCTCTGCCCCGTGAAGAGGTCGACCGACACCAGCAGCGCCAGCATTATGTTGACCTGGCCAAGCGAGAAATTGTGCCTGATCGGCCCGAGGAGGAGCGCGAAGCCCGCGACAGAGCCGTAGACGAGCGCTGGGCGGCTGGCGGCCGGACCACGTGCCACGCGGTAGGAGATCCCGCAGAACAAGTACAGGGACACGACCAGCAGGGCTGTCCACACGGCCTGCGACACCTGAACCGGCAGCTCCGAGAGGGGAACGAAGAGGATGGCCGCGAATGGTGTGTAGGTGAAGGGAAGCCCTGACCGCGGGGCGACCTGGGCATACAGGTCACGGTGGTGAAGGATAGCTTCTCCGCCGATCCTGTAGACCTGAAGATCGGTGAGCCGGCTCGTCAGCGATAAGACGAGGAAGAGGGTCGTGAAAACGACCGCAGCCGTGAGGCCGACTGCCTGGGCGCCTCGCCGAAGGAAAACGGGGGAGGGACTGGTCATGGCCCTGTCTTTAAGACGAACGGAGACGGAGACGTCAGGGGCGATAGATCGCAACGATGTACTTGTCCCAGAACTTTCCATCCCAGAAATCGTGCTCGCGCAACGTTCCCTCAATTTCGAAAAGCCGGCCGGCTCCGCTGCGGAGGAGATCGAAGTTGAAGGCCGGAATCTCCAGGTAGATTTTCCGGATATTCCAAGTCGCGAAGATCCGGCGGAAGAAGATCTTGTTGGCCTGCGCCGGAATCCCTGTCCCCATGACCTCCGGCACGAACAGCGACGCCGCGTACGTGAAGCCGTTGGCGAGGTCCGGGTTGTATGCCACGACGTAGCCGAGCGGTCGGTCGCTGTCCTCACCTGCGGGCGCCACGGCCAAGAAGTGGATGAGCACCCCCTGGCTGAGGCCGCGCTCGAAGTCCGCGAACGACGGCACTCCACCGCGGAAGCGCCACCGGAACCCGACCTCGTCGGAGACCGAGAGCTCATAGAGGAACCGGGCGGCCTCGGGCGGGAAGGGAATCAGCCTCACTGACTCTTCGGAGGCGGATTCACTGCCAGCCGCCCCCGGGCGGCTCTCGGTGCGAACGCTCACGCCGTCCGGGACATCACCGGCCGCCCGGAGGTAGAGGGCGTGAACGTCCTGCAGCGTCCTGACACATTGTAGTTCCTCGACTTTCGGGAAGACACCGTGATCGTTAAGCCAGGCGGCCACCTCGAGCATTTGGATGGAATCCAGATCCTGGTTCGCCAGGCCGTCTGACCTGCTTGCCTCCACAAGACCGAGGTGATCTCCGATCTCCTTCACAAACAGGGCAATCTCCACAGATGGTCAACTCCAGAACTCACTTTCCCGGCCGCATGAGCGCGGATCACCCGACATGCTCGGCGAGCGTCCAGGAGTTCCCCCGGAAGCCCGCCGAGCACACCGCACCTAAACCGTCCGATCGGCAGGCGGGACTCGGCCGGAAGAGGAAACAGTCGAGCATCGCCAGTGGCGAGGACATCTATCCCGGCAATCGTGAAGCCCGGGACGCCGACGACAGGCCCAAAAATCGTACGAGCGTCGACAGCCCGAATCCGGATTTAGGGACCTACCTCGCACACATTACCAAAAATCAACAGGTCTCAACCCTGCTGGCCAGGTCATTCGTGCCGGCCGGAATAACAGTCACGTTAGTCGCCGGGGGGACTTTCTGAAGCAGTTTGAACTGTTGCGTGAGCGGTATAATTTCGTACACGCACATGCTAACGTCCGACCGTGTGTTCTTCCACGAACTCGCCCCGAAGTTATAAGGCAGGTTTGCCCAGCTGCTGGTGGTTTCCCACTCAGTGCCGCCGTTATTGCCGTCTTTCCAGAAGCAAAACTTGTTGGTGCCCGAGCAGTCGCTGAGGACCTGCGGCGACGCCGGTGTAGCGCTGATGTTGTCCGCCGCGTTCGCCGGTGTAGCAAGGGCAGTGCCCGCGACCGCGAGCCCCACAACGCCGGCACCCGACGTCGCGATCCGCAGGATTCTTCGCATCAGATCTGTCTCCCGTCTCGAACTTGGAATCATCAAGGATCAAGGGCAGCCAGGTCAACTTCTCGTCCATTAAAGTACGGGCAGATAATTGTGAGATAATCCGGAAATAACTTGGCGGCATATCCAGGGTTCCGCAGTTCGTGGGCACATGTCGACGATCGCTGACGTGACGCTCCAGGTTGTAGGCCCGTCGACCAAGGAAATCGGGCTCGCGGCGCCGGAAGTGTGGTAACACGACCAGCCCGGTCCTGGTTGCCCTACCTGCTTCTTCGTGGGTTAGCTTCTCGACTTTCGCATTTTCCATGATCGTCTAATGGCTTGATTTTGGGTGTGTTGAA